>NZ_JACAGF010000008.1:0-157043 GCF_030324345.1 Empedobacter sp. R750
ATTTTACGGATTCTTTTCATATATTAAAATTAAGGTTTTATGCTTAACTTTTACTCCCAACTAAGTTAGTATATCCAGTTATTAAAACAACTGAATGAATTTATAAATAATCATTTAGATAAATATTCTAATAAAAAGCAGTTTTCTATAGAATATCCTAAATATAGAAAGGTTTTTAATTCTAATGATAATTCTTCAAAAGTTGAATATATTGTAAGTTATGAAATATTGCATTCAAAACATTTTACTTATCATTTCAATGTTTATTGTACAGGATATTTTATAACAAAAATAGAATTTACATTATCTGGTAGACCTATTTCAGAACCTGAAGAGTTTGATGAAGTTGCTAATTTTTCAAAGCATTTCTTAAACTTAAAGGGACAAAAAATTAATAAATAAATTGCCCCCAATTTTTATTATTTACAACCCTAAAACATTAGAAGAAGCATTTATATAGTTCAAAAAATCCTGATATTTTGAATAGTATTTTTCATCAAGAGGTATAGCACTAACTTGCATAGAATTTTCTAAATCAAAAATCTTTTTATGGATTAAATTAGCTTCTTTAGTTATTTGAGTCCAAGCTTTTATATCAGACATCGACATATTATTTCTTTTTAATCTATATATTCTTATATAATTATCAAGTGACTTATTATAGCTGAATCCTTTATTTCTTAATTCTTGAATTTTAAGATATTTTTCATCTAGTTTCTTTAAATATGAATTATCAGCATTCAATTCTTCATACAAGAATGGGTAAACTTCAATTTTATAATATTTAGTGTTAACATACAATTGGTCATAGCCATCATATTGATATGGTTTATAGTTAAGTTTTATAAGTAGATCATGTAATTTAGTTTTAATCTTAGTTGATGATAATTCTCTAAATAAACCTGCTGAGAAAACATATAGTTCATCATTATCTGTATTTTTTACAAATGAATAGTTTGAATTTCCATAAGATAAATACTTCTTGACTTCTTCTGATACTTCATTTTTCAGTAATTTGTCTTGATAATCAGAATATGCAATAACTACTTTATTTGATAACTCTTGAAAATTACAATTCAAAGCCTTTATTATTGAATCTTTATTGACAATATATGCTGTTCTTGATTCTAAAATTTTACTACGAACTAAACCTGTTTCAAATTTTTCTTTATCAGTAAAAAATTTTTCTTCTTCAACTAATTCAAGATATCCTTTTTTACGTCTAAAATTGGGACTTCTGTCAATCACTTCTATAACTCTAGTTTGATATCCTGGGCTAACATAAGTAATACCTTGTTTATTCAATTCTAACAATTCAATATACCTATCAAGCATTCGTTTAGAAGCATATTTACCATTTTGTCGAAGATATATAATATCATTACCTACTTCAAAAAATAAAACATTTAATTCTCCTGCTAGCTTTGATGATTCTTCAAGAAGAGCAATATCTTTTGTTTTCTTGTAAGTTTGAATGTTTGAGATTATTAAATTCTTTTTATCTAAAATATCTGCTTTTTCCTTCTTTTTTAATAAATCTGCATCATAAATAGCTTTTGCTTCTTCTTTTTGATTCAAAAATAATTCATAAGATTTAGTATTTACAAGTCCCTCTACATATGGATAGAAATGTATAGATTTTTTATCTACTTTGTAAATAGTGTAACTTTCTAAAGTAAGATTTTCAAAATCTGAGGATTGAAGTGAAATTGTATTTTGAGCAAAAATACGAGGACATAGAATCATTATAGAAATGATACTAAATGATTTAATTTTCATGTGTGGTAATTTGAAATTTGATTATTAAAAATAAAATAGCGTGGACATTGCACCACGTCAAACCTCAGGATTACCACACCCTAAAAAAGCAATGGATACAAGCCACGCCAATAACGGCGTACCTCATATACATTATTTGCCTTTTCTGATGAAGATTATTCTCCGTGTGGTAATTCGGGTTTGACAATAATGCTATTAAGCACGAATATTTTATGTTCTTAAATGAACAGTAAATTCTATTTTATAAATACAAATATAATAAAAGTTTTTGAGGCTGTAAAGGCTTTATATTTATTATATTAAGTTATGTTGTGGTTACGATCAAGCCAACATATATAAAACACGGATTTGTTCCTAAAACCATGAACTCTTGCTTTTTTAGAGACTCTAAGTTCAAATAGTGTAATATCTTCTGAGAGAGTATTTTTAAATTCAGGATTAGGATATATTTTCTTATCTATAATTGTATAAGCAAATCCATTTTTGTTTGTTTTTCTTCCAGTAGAATAAATTTGAGTCCAAGTATATTCATGAGCTTTTGAATAAAAATTCCAAAATTCACTCATTTCATTTTTAGTCCATTCTGAAAAACATTGATATTTATTTTGTAAATGTAAAAAGGAAATAATTACTTTAGAATCATCTCCATTTTCAATATTCTGTAAAAGTTTTGTAACATCTTTATTTATATATGTTGTCCCTTTATTTTGCGATGAGACAGATTTATTTAAAAACTTTTTATTCACTCTGATTCAATTTTGAATAAAAGTTTTTCATTGAATCTTTTGAAATGATATTATTAGATCTTTCCCAATCGCTTAAACCAACTCGAGCTTCAATCCAAGGAGTCTCAGAATGCGTTAATTCTTCTAAATACGATGCTGAATGTTCATTATATATAGCAAAAACTTCCTTTAACAGAATTTCTGTTTCTTTATTATCAAATGAAACTTCATCAATATTAATTTTTGAAGGATTAATGTTATCATTTCTAAAAACATAAGAAAATCTTTTGTATTGAGAAGGAATTACTGGACCATGAGTCCATGCTTCGATTTCCTCATTAAAAAGTTCCTTTTTAAAAATGGCTAAATGCCAAGCTTGACAGTAATACAAAACTTTCTGCAATTTCAAAGGAGAAATGGTGTCTCCTTTCTCTGTATTAACCTGAGATAGAATCCAATCAGTTATTTGTTTACTTGTTTTCATGATACAAAGTTATTAAAATGTATGTATATAAAACTAACAATGTAGATAATTTTCATGAATTATCTCTTAACCTAATTTAATATGTACCAAATATTGATGGGTTCTTATTTATTCTTCATCCTCAGACGCTTCCTTACCAGCTTCTTCAGATTCTCCATTTTGATTTTCGTCTATTTGTTGTAAGTTTTCTTTAATCTCTTCAGAAGATTCTAAATTTTCGTTTATGTATTCAACTAATGATTTCATATTAAATAGTTTTTGAAAGATAATAATAGATTTTATAGTATATGTATACAACTTGCTGAACGATAGGCATTATGATTGCGAAGTTTGATTGTTTGGTACATTCAAGTATATAGTTATCTTAATTTATTTAAAACGGTAATTATTAAAAATCAACCAATTTAACCTAAAAATAATTGACATAACATAATGATTATTTTTAGCAGAAGTTTTTTGATTAAAACTTTAAAAACTCAGATTCAATTTTATCAATTACTTTTTCAGGAATATCTTGTTCTTTAGATAGAATTCTGAATTGATTTGTAGAGTTTATAACTTCATCAATAATTCCGTTAGCGTCTTTAATTGTAAATAATTCAGCTATTTTCATTAAATCATCTCGATTAATCTCAGTCCTTTTTCCATTAATAGACATCGCTCTTGAAATTCTTAGGTAGTTTTTTAAAGCGTCTAATGGATAAGTTAAATCATAGGCGGGAGCTAAATTCCAACGATCTTTATCAGCATCATAAATGAATGAGAAATTCTTTAAATGGTCATCGATATTGAAAAAGACAAGATTAAAAACCAGTCGTTTAAACAATTGCTGAATGTTTTTGTGCGAAAGTTTTAAATCAAAAGCAAGTTTAAAAAGATTTTCATAAGTTGAGTTTTCAGGCTTTTTAAAATCCCATCCTGTCATTCCAGATGCAGTTAAAATATGCTGTTTTTTTCCATTTTGACGATCAAATCTTGATGTTGCAAAATGTTTATCATCAATCAACTTAGAAGGCATCATTTCAATTCCTATAGAAGTTGCAATTTGATAATAGATGTACTCTATTTTTTCTTTTGAATAGCCTTGATCTTCGTCTACAGAAAGTTTAATTAAATAATGATTGTATTTGTCTGATGTTTCTAAATCACCAGGAATTAGACGTCCTGTTTTTTTATGTTCTGAAACTAAAATTTTAGGGCGTGCGCCACCCGCTGAAGTTCCAATTTTAAAGATGTTCAGTAAAGCGATATCACTTAATCCTTTTTCTTCTGTTGAAGTTTTTAAATCGAGCACTTTCTTTACTACTTCCGTTATTTCTTCTACATCAATACTCTGATTTGATTTAATTTCTTTCGCAGGTGAAAATTCTAAAGCTCCCATTCCTCTTTTCCCAACATATGTTAGTTGTTCTAAAGGAGTAATAGCATTCATTTCTTTTTGAGTTGCTTCTAACCATTCTTTAAAGACAATATTACCGAAAAAATCAGGTAAAGAATCAGCAATCATAGGAGGTAAACCACGAAATGTTTCTCCCTCAAATTCAGAAAATACTTGTACGTTAGGCGTTCTGCGGATAACGTAAGGAAATATCTTTTTGTAGTTATTACTTTCCAAAAAATCAGGATTGTATTGGAATGATGATTTTCTTTGGTTTTCGTCGTAACCTATTTTACCGATTTCAATTTCTTGAAAATTTATCGAAATGATTTGATTCTTTGCCATAGTTAATACATGGATTGATTATTTTCTAAACTTTCAATTTTATCAGAAATAAATTGATTGATCGATTTCATTTCATCAAAATACTGTAACACTTTCAAAAGAGTTTCTAGTGTAGGATTATCTCCATTTTCAAGTTTAGCAATTGTTAAGCGAGAAAGAGCTAGTTCATCAGCTAATTCTTGTTGTGTTAAATTTTCTGCTTTGCGCATTTTTTTACACCACTCACCAATTGTGTTTTTTACATCTTTTATTGTCGTGAAATCTAACATATAATGTATATTATAATAATCAAATATACTAAAATATAAACTTAATATATATTTTAGTAAACATTATTTACTAAATGGTAAACTTAATTTTATAACTCTATCATCAACTCTTTTATAAAACCATTATCTTTTTCATCAATATATTCATGAGGATTACAGATAATTTCAGTATCACCAATCTTGTATCTACAAGGTGTATGAATATGTCCATGAATCCAATACATTGGTTGATATTCTATAATAAAATCTTCTAAATTTGAAGCATAAGCAGACGTAACAGGATCAGAAATATACTCTTTTGGAACTGATTTTATACTCGGTGCATGATGTGTAATAACAATGTTTTTCAGACCAATTGAATCTTTTAGACTTTGCTCAAGCCATGCAATAGACTTATTATGAATTTGATAAACATCAATGGTTCTCATTTTTGAATAAGACGGATCACGTTTAATATATTTGTAATCATTCATTTGACTTTGACAAATCATCCCATATTTCATTGGATCTCCAAAAATTGAAAAATCAGTCCATAATGTACATCCATGAAAACGAATCCCTTCGATATCAATAAAATCATTTTCTAAAACTGTAATATTAGTACCTAATGTAGTGTGTAATCTTCCCTAAAAAACGGAACGTTTAAAAATAAATGTATTATCAATATCATTAGTTTTCCAAGGCTTAAAATCAATTCTATTAGCAGTAGATAAATTATCAACTCCTTTTTCAAATTGAAAACTTTTAATATTAGAATTAAAATTTCTATAAAAAAAGAATGTAAAATAATATATAGATGGTATAATTAAAATAAAAGAGAATATTACTAAAGTTAAAATTACTAATGGAGAAAGATTTGGTTGAGTAAGTATTAAAGATGATATTATTAAAGGAAAATATAACAACATTAAGAAACGTTGAATATTATTTTTGGACAATATTCTTATTCTATATAAATCTTCTGCTACAGTAAAATATTTATCAATTATTCCTAAGATCATTTTAGATTAGTTTTGAATTATTTTTATAAATATACTAAAAATGCAATCAAATGAAAATTATAACTATCTTTGAATCAGATAATTTGTTGTACAAATGTTGTACTTATAGATTAAAATGAAGTCAAAAAAAAGACGCTTACACAACTGTAAACGTCTGATTTTCAATAAAGTGGTCCCACTTGGGCTCGAACCAAGGACTTGCTGATTATGAGTCAGCTACTCTAACCAACTGAGTTATAGGACCAGAGAATTAAGCAATAAAAAGGAAGCTATCACCTAATTCGTTTGCAATATTAAAGCTATTTTTTTGAACTTCAAAATTATTTTACATCTTCGCAAAGCTCTACCAATACGCCATTTGTTGTTTTAGGGTGTAAAAAAACAATACGTTTATTATCTGCTCCCAATTTTGGCGTTTCGTTAATAAAAGTAAACCCTTGATTTTTAAGACGCTCTATTTCGAGTTCGATATCATCTACTCCAAAAGCAATATGGTGAATTCCTTCGCGATTTTTTTCTAAATATTTTTCAATAGCACTATCATTTTTTTCAGAACCGACCAATTCGATCTTCGATTCGCCTACTTCAAAAAAAGAGGTTCTCACACCTTCCGACTCCACTGCTTCTTCTTTGTACGGTGCTTTTCCTAATAATTTTTCGAACAATTCATTCGATAATCCCAAATCTTTAACGGCAATCCCTAAATGTTCTATTTTCATGTGTGTTGTTTTGCGTAAAGATAAACTTTTCTAAAATTTTTTATTTAAAATTTAAAGAGTTTGTTGTAATATTGAACTATGAGTTTTTATGAAGATGGGAGTCAATATCTCCGCAAAGGTCAGTATAGAAAAGCGATTGATTATTTTACATTATCGATTAAGCGTCAAATAGAAGTGGCAAATTCATATTTCGGTCGTGGATTGAGCCAATATTATATGAAACAAAATACAGATGCAATCAAGGATTTTGATAAAGCAATTGAATTAGATGATAAAAATCCAAACTTCTATTTCTACAGAGGAATGGCAAATTTCAATCAATATAATCCAACAAAAGCAGCTGAGAATTTTGATAAAGTGATCGAGATTGATCCGGCAAGTTTTGTAGCTTATCATCAAAAAGGTTATGTATTGATGAATTTGAACAAATACGATGAGGCGATCGAATGTTTCAATAAAGCTTTAGAAATTAATCCAGATTACGAATCATGTTACCACAATCGTGCATTTTGTTACGATCAATTGCAACAATTGGATAAAGCAATCGAAGATTATTCGAAAGTAATTGAAATGAAGCCACATTTCTTGTCGTATTACAACAGAGGAAATACTTATTTTGTATTGAATGATTTAGAAAATGCATTAAACGATTTTAATCAATCAATCGAGTTAAATCCAAATCATTTCTTATCATACTACAACAAAGGCGCAATCCTAGAAAAATTTGAGAAACAAGCCGAAGCTGTAGAGGAATACAAAAAAGCATTGCAGTTGAATCCTGAATTTTATTTAGCTGCCGAAAGATTAGCACAATTAGAAAATCAACAATAAAACATAGAAATCGTTTCGAATTGGAACGATTTTTTTTTATGTCTTTTTATTTCTTATCGTAAATCAATGTTAGACCATGCGTTATGTTGTTACTTTGCCTTAAAATTAATCTAATATGCAAGTACAAATCGCCGTTTATGGTAAAAACAAAGAAATTGTAGACACGTTAGAACGCGTGATTAACAAAAATGAAAACTGGAAAGCATTTTGTACCTGCTCACAAGAAGAATTGAAAGGATACGTATCAACAAACAACGTCCAAATAATATTATACAGTAGTGGAATTGGTGCTTCGGAGGTAGAGAAAATGGAGGAATGGATAAGCACTTATTTCCCTACTATAAAGCAAATCCATCATTATGGTGGAGGAAGTGGTTTGTTGAAGTGCGAAATTGATGGTGCTTTGACTGGAATAAAACCTATTAGCAAAGCAAAAATCAATGTTATCCTTTAACATTTTAAGAAAAAAGAGCTTTTCACTTGTAGATGAAAAGCTCTTTTTTTACATATCTTTTATAATCCAATAGTCTCGGGAAATCCCAACATCATTGCGATTAACTTCTATTTCGTCGCAAAAATCTAAAAATAATTCGTCCAAAGTTTTATCAATTTTTGGCGTAGAACCGAACAATTTCGTTAGAATAGGATTGGTTTCGTGCTCTAATAGCTTCCCTGTAAACTGCTGAATGTTATTTTCTTTAATGCCAATAAATGTACTTGGCGCAAAAACCATCACCTCATCCGCATCAATCACCAAAAATGTTTTCGATTTTTTGATTAACTGAATCGATTTCTTTTTTTCTTCATCCGTTCCAACTTCTAGACTTTCTAAAAACAACTCGACGTTATCAAAAACTTCTTCCTTATCTTGAACAAATTCCATCTTATAAATTTTAGCAAAATTAAAGTTTTTTTTCTGATTGTCCACTTTTATTCACGTTACCTATTTATCATTTCAATAGAAAAGTCTTCCTCAACTTATACTAAGCTGAACTAAATCTAGCTTAATAAATACGTAATTTTCTAACTTAATTGCAACTACTAAATTGTCAGATTGAACTCGTTTCAAGATCACAACAAAAATATTTCCTTGAGAAAAATGTAGTTGAGTAAAAAAACTAATCTTCTTTCAATAGAATTTCGACTTCTAAATATTCGTGGTAATTTTTGACAAAATCATGGTCAAAATCAATGTCTTCTAAGCGCATTTGAATCCCTTTTTTATCAACATCAATATAATCTAAAATCGTTTGAACATTATAAATTTCAAGATTATGAAACGTCGGATACAACGTAATTTGCTTCAAGGTAAGTGCCATAATAAAGCAATTGATTCCATTAAAATTAACCCCGATATCAGCGAAATTCTTATAAAAAGCAATCAAATTTGTTTTGAGCTGAAGATTATAATTAAAACTTCTCAACTTGAAATTTTTTAAGACCAATCGATTTGTCGTTTTCAAGACAATTTCTTCAGTAATCTGAAGGTTTTTACTCAATAATTCTAAAAGTTGTTTATCCTCAACCAATTGATACAAAATATTCAAATATCGTTTAGCTTCTTCAAAATCAAACAATTCTAAACTCACTAAAATCGATAAGAAAAGAAAACGTTGATTGGTAGGATACACAATTTCAATTTCTTTCAAATACTTTTGCGCTTCATCAAATTTCAATTTATGAATATAATATTCGGCAATGTAGAAATTCGCAGCATACAAGTAATAATCTTCCTTTTTTGCTTCTAAAAGATACAAAATCGATTCTTCGTTGAAGTTTAAATTGCGCTGAACAACTCCTTTCAGAAAAAGTGCTTTTTTATCTTTTGGATATTCGTGAAGCAACTGATTTAATAAATCTTGTGCCTTAATTAATTGCTGAATCGGATTGTGAATAAACGAAAAACTTTTCCAAATGAGATATTGATTCTCATCCATCTCGTCGTCAAGAATCAAGAAAAAAATATCATTAAAAAGTCGATTGTAATCCACAGTATAAGTTTTAGTAGTGATAAAATTAAGCTATTTTAGGTAAAATACACGAACAAAATAAAAAAATAGGTCGATCCTAAAACTGTTGTCGTTTTATTTTACCACTTTCCGTTCGAGAAAATGTAGGAATGAAAATAATTTCTTTTGGAACTTGATATTTGGTTAAATCTGCCAAAGAAAAATCCAAGCTCCTCTGCTCTCCTTCCACAACTAAAATTAATTTCTGACCTAATAATTCATCCGTTTTTGAAGTGATATAAAAATCAGAATCAATGAACGGTTTCAGCTTATTTTCTATTTGTTCTGGAAATAATTTTATTCCACCCGAATTAATCACATTATCCGCTCTACCAATCCAGTTAAATTTTCGTGTATCAATCAATTCAACCACATCATTCGTTACAACTTGCAATCCATCATAAGGCGTATCAATCACCAAACAACCTCGCTCATCTTGTGAAATCGTTACCTCATCAAACGCTTCAAAAACTTGTTCTGCATTAGGATATTTTTGATTCGCAACTTGTTTAAACGCAATATGTGTAATCGTCTCCGTCATTGCATATGTTTCGTAGACTTCGTTCTCAAAAGCAAACAATTCTTGTTTCACTTTCTCCGAAAGAGGCGCTCCTCCGATAATTAACTTTTGACATCTTGAAACAAAATCTAACGAATTTTCAACTTGCATAGGCGTTAACGCAACAAAATCAATCGAGGTAAAATTTTGTGAAATTCCACTATTAATTTCATTCAAAGAAATATGAGAAGTTGGTTGCATACAAATCAATTTCAATCCGATTTCTACTGCACGAACCAACATCAATTTTCCAGCAATATAAGTAACAGGCATCACCAATAAAGCCGAATTTCCTTTCTCTAAATGCAAATATTTTCCCGTCATATTCGCACTTTTTCGCATATTTTTTTTGGTTAAAATAATCTCTTTCGGAGTTCCAGTAGACCCCGAAGTATGCGCAATCATCACCTCAGAATCAGAAAACCATTCAACCAAAAAATCTTTTACGGATTGTTCAAATTCGTTGGTAACTTCAATAGCGTTGACATCAAAATTAGGTTGAGAAAAATCTAAATACAACATTCTATTTATGATAACTTACACCTGCATTAATTTCGATATCCAACACATTATTCGCTGGCGGAATGGGACAATTGTAATGTTTGCTATATGCACAATATGGATTATACACTTGATTAAAATCCAACGTAATTTCATTGGCTGTTGTACCTAAATCCTTTGTACTCAAATCCAAATAACGTCCACCTCCATAAGACGTCACGCCGTTTGTTTCGTCCATAAAAGGTAAAAACAAACTGTCTGCATATTTCTCCATAATTGGTGAAGATTGATAAACCGTCAGCGTTTGTTCAACATTATCCAACATGAACGTTACCGTTCCGTATTCTTTGTAATTTTTGATTTTTTTCGCAGAAGTAGGAAACGGAATCACCTTTCCATCTTTGATTGGCGTAAATTTCGCTTTCACTATATATTTTTCGCTGATCGGAAAAAATGTAATGCCTTTGAAATTCGTTTTTTCTTCGTCTACCAATGGCGTCGTTTTAAGATCAGTATAAAAAGTCGCCAATTCGGTTTGATATTTTTGAATTGCAACTAAATCAATTGTTTTTTTTGTCGTTTGACAACTCATTAAAACGATTGTTGCAAAAAATGCGATAATTACTTTATTCATGCTAATTTGTTTCGAAATAAATATTCTCCTCTTAATTCTAATCGACTTGGGAAATTGTTTGTAAACAAACCTCCTGTGCCCAATCCTTGTGGCATTTCTGGATATAAAATCGCTGTCCATTGTGCAATAGCATTTAAGCCTATATTACTTTCCAATGCTGATGTTATCCAAAACGGAATTTCGTATGTATCTGCTGCATTAATCCATTCCAACGAACCTCTAATTCCCCCAACCAAACTTGGTTTTAGAATAATATATTGCGGTTTGATTTTTTCTAATAAGTTGAATTTATCTTCTTGATGAACAATTCCGATTAACTCTTCGTCCAATGCGATTGGTGTTGGTGTAGCAGCGCATAACTCTGCCATCAACTCTACTTGTCCAGCTTTGATAGGTTGTTCAATCGAATGTATTTTTAAATCAGCCAATTGTTGCAACACCACTTTTGCTTCCTCAAACGTAAAACCTCCGTTCGCGTCTACTCTTAATTCTAATTGATCTGCAGAAAAATCTTGTCTTAATTGTTGAATAATCTTATGCTCATTTTCCCAATCAACACCGATTTTCAACTTGATACAGTTGAAACCAATCGCTAATTTTTCTTTGATTTGTTCGCGCATAAAATCAATCGAACCCATCCAAATTAAACCATTAGTTTGAATACCTTTATCACCTGTCGAAAAAGCTGATTCATACAAATCAGGATTCAATTTATCTGTATAATTTTCGTTGTAACGATTCGCAAACATACTCTGAAAAGCCTGCTCTACTCCAAACTGAATCGAAGGCCATTCGCGCAATTCACGCCACAATTCATCAACTCCTAAGTCAATATTGTCACAAACCCATTGCAATTTTTCTTCATAATCAGGACGATCATCAAAGCTCAATCCTTTAAACAATCCACATTCACCAACATATTCTTTCCCATCTTCTTCTAATGTAAAAAGATAGGTCAATTTCTCTGTCAAAACGCCGCGCGAAGTACCGCTTGGATTTTTGAATTTCAAAAAATAAGGTTCAAAACTTGCTTTCATACTTCAAATTTAAACAATGCTTTTTAGAAAAATATTGATTTAAATTAATTTTTCATTAAATCGAAACTCAATCGTTCACAATTTATCAATTAAACTATTTTTTTTTAATCTCATTTTTATTTTATTACTTTATTTCTCAAAGTGATTTCAATAAATAGTTAGTTATGAATACAAAAATGCACCTTAAATAATCTTTAATTTTTGGAATAATTGGTCTAATAATAACAATTCCACTAATTGCTATGCAATTTACAAATGAAGTCAACTGGAGTTTATTTGATTTTATTATTGCATTTATTTTACTTTCGGTTATTGGATTAACGATAAACTACATTCTACAACTGACTAACCGTTTACAAAATAAAATCTTTTTCTGCATAATGGTTTTACTCATTGGTTTATTAATATGGACTGAATTAGCTGTCGGAGTTTTCGGTAGTCCAATAGCAGGAAATTAGAATGATTTTTTTATTGAATACTTTTCCATTTATGTCAACCTAAAAAAGATCTGAAATACGTCTAAATTTTAAAATAGAATACTAAAAAGAATTTTAGTGAAAAATTGTCATAACTTTAATTCACAAAAACAGTTAATTATGAAAAGAAGTGAACACATTGTCGTTTTATCAAAGGATCATCATTTTGGATTGCTTTGTAGTTGGAAAATTGAACAAGGTTTCTTTAAAAATATTGCATTAGAACGAATTGCATCTTATGTTGAATATTTTTGGAACAATCATCTTTCTGAGCACTTTAAACATGAAGAAACGATTATTTTTCCCTATTCAAACGAAACATACAACCAACAAATTAAAACCGAACATCAAGAATTAAAGGTTTTAGCACAAAAGATTGCTCAACATCCAGAGAAATCAATAGTAGAAAAATTTGCTCATTTATTAAAAAATCATATTCGATTCGAGGAACGTGAATGGTTTCCTTACTTACAAGAAAATCTTGATGAAAGTGATTTGAAACAAATAGGTAAAAGATTAGAAAACTCGCACACAAAACCATTTGATAATTTTGAAGACGAATTTTGGAAATAATTAGAATTAATAAAACACCTTTTACTCTTTTATTAAAGAAATGATGTATATTTGTAGTGTAAAAGAATTGTAAATGTTATCAAAAACTTGTGAATACGCCGTTAGAGCAGTAATTTATATCGCACAGCAAACCAAAGACGGAAATCGAGTTGGAATAAAAGATGTAGCGAAAGGAATTGATTCTCCTGAATATTTTATTGCAAAAATTTTGCAAGAAATGGTTCGAAAAAATCTTTTACAGTCTACAAAAGGACCAAATGGTGGTTTTCATCTCGATGAAAAATATATGAAAAATTCGTTGGCTGTAATTGTTAGACATTTTGATGGAGATAAAATTTTTAGTGGTTGTGCACTTGGACTAAAACGATGTTCAGAAAAAAATCCTTGTCCTTTGCATCAGCAATTCAAAGAAATACGAAATACTTTAAAGCATTTATTAGAAACAACTACTATCAACCAATTGGTTGAGAAATTAGATTCGCAAGAAGTATTTCTAAAATTAAATTTAGAATAAAATTTACCTTAATAAAAGATAAAAAGGTCTTTTTTATTTCAATTGAAAATAAAAAACTTACTCAAATGAAAAATGATACAATTGATAAAATGTCTGGACATTGGCTCCTTGCTAAAATAGGAAAAAAAGTACTAAGACCTGGAGGAAAAAAGTTGACAAATGAAATGGTTGAATTGTTAGATATCAATACAAATTATGCGATTGTAGAATTTGCTCCTGGGCTTGGTTATACCACTTCTATTGTACTTGACAAACAGCCAACATCATACATTGGAATTGATTTAGACGAAAAAATTATCGAGAATTTAAATCAAAAATTTGATAATCAAAAAGCTGTTTTTCAATTAGGAAATGCTGCTGACACAAGACTTGATGACTGTTCTCAAACTAAAATTTTTGGAGAAGCTATGCTAACGATGCATGCCAATCATCGTAAAAGTGAAATCATAAAAGAAGCTCATCGTGTTCTAAAAAAAGATGGATACTATGCAATTCATGAATTAGCATTAAAACCGAATAATATTTCAGATGAAATCAAAAAGAACATTCAAAAAGAGCTTGCAATTACGATGAATGTTAATGCAAGACCATTAACAGTTGAAGAATGGAAAATTCTTGTAAAAGAAGAAGGTTTCGAAATTATTGAAATTAAAACAGCTGAAATGCGCCTGCTTGAACCTTCAAGATTAATTGATGATGAAGGATTTTCAGGGTTTTTAACTATCATAAAAAATATTGCAACTCAAACAGAAGTGAGAGAAAGAGTAATAAAAATGAAGAAAGTTTTCAAAAAATACGAAGAACATTTGTGTGCTTTTGTCATGATTGCAAAGAAAAAATAATAATGCTAAAAGGCTCAAAAAAAATTTAATTTAATAAAAGATAAAAAGTATTCTATTATGGACATAAAAACAGATTTAATCGGAGAAATGGTCTCAGAAGATTTTAGAACTGCGGCGATTTTCAAAAAACATGGCATTGATTTTTGTTGCCGTGGTGGAAGAACCATCGAAGAAGCCTGTGAAAATAAAACTACAGATGTAAACAAAGTGTATAATGATTTGGAAAATTTACCTTCTCAAACCGAAGCTTCAATTGATTTTAAATCGTGGCCATTGGATTTGCTAAGTGAATATGTTGAAAAAATACATCATGCTTATGTGGAAGAAAAAATACCTGTTTTACTCGCTTTCTTAGACAAATTATGCAAAGTTCATGGTGAAAGACATCCAGTACTTTATGAAATAAACGCTTTATTTAATCAAACAGCTCAAGATTTGAGTGCTCATTTAAAAAAAGAAGAATTAATTCTTTTTCCATTTATCAAAAAAATGACTCATGCAAAGAAAAGAGGAATAGAATTAGAAGTTCCTCATTTTGGTACAGTTGAAAATCCAGTTCACATGATGGAACATGAACATACCGCAGAAGGTGATCGTTTTGCAAGGATTGCAGAACTTACCAATCATTACACTCCACCAGCAGATGCGTGTAACACTTATCGCGTGACCTATGCAATGTTAGAAGAATTCGAGAATGATTTGCATACTCATATTCACATCGAAAACAACATTCTATTTCCAAAATCTATTCAATTAGAAAAAGAACTTAAATAAGTTTATTCACTCCCAATAATCCCCTTATTGGGAGTTTTTGATTCTTTAATTCATTATTATTTAAGATATTTTCACTTATAGTTTTGTAACTTTTTGATGATTGATGCGTCTTATTTGTAAACAACCCTATAAATGAAAAAATATTTTCTTCCAATTATTTGTATTGCATCTGTTCATACTTTTGCTCAACAAGAAATAAAAGGAACTTTTCAATATACCAATCAAGCTCCAATAGCGTTAGCAGATGTAATCATTTTTCAAGGCGAAAAAATTATAGATGAAATTTCTACTGACAAAAATGGGCACTTTACGGTTATTTTAGAAGAAGGAACTTATACGTATAGAATTGAAGAAGCTGGAATTTTACTTCATTCATCCTCTCTCA
The DNA here is from genome assembly GCF_030324345.1 of Empedobacter sp. R750. Classification (NCBI taxonomy): domain Bacteria; kingdom Pseudomonadati; phylum Bacteroidota; class Flavobacteriia; order Flavobacteriales; family Weeksellaceae; genus Empedobacter; species Empedobacter sp. R750. The sequence continues at coordinate 15,836 of NZ_JACAGF010000008.1, forward strand.
CGATTATGAATCATACGGATTTAGGAATTATTTTAGTTCCTAAAACTGAAAATGTAACCTTAACGGAAGCTGTTGTTACAGGTCAAAAAAAATTAGTTGAAAAGAAAGTAGACCGATTAATTTTCAATGTCGATCAAGCAGAAGGTGCAAAAGGTGGAAATGCCTTAGATGCATTGAAACTTGCGCCACGTATCGAGGTGGAAGAAGCGACAGATGCTATTTCGATTATAGGAAAAGGTTCAGTAAGCGTCATGATTAATGACCGATTAATGCAAATGAGCAGTGAACAATTGTCAAATTATCTAAAAACCATTCGAACAGAAGATATTGAAAAAATTGAAGTCATTACAAATCCTCCAGCCAAATACGATGCGACAGGAAACAGTGGAATCATCAATATTGTATTGAAAAATGCAAAACAAGAAAGTTTGAATGGTTCTATTTCGACTTCATACAACCAGCAAAAATACGGTGGATTCAATTTGAACGGGAATATCAATTACCGCAAAGGAAAATGGACATTAACCTCTAATATTTATAGTGGTAAAGGAAATTGGTATGGTAAAAGTAAAAACACAACTTTATATCCAGATCAAAAATGGACTTCGGACGGAATTAATAAAAATGAGAACAATTATTATGGTGGTCGAATTGGTATTGATTATCAAATCAATGACAACTTAATTACAGGTTTCAATTTAGATATTTCAGATGGTAAAGGAGAAAGTAAAGGAAATTCAGTCATTGATATTTTCGATTTAGTGAACAACAAAACAAATCGTTATATGACGACGAATTGGGATGGTGGAAAATGGAATTGGAATTATCTGGGATTAAATTACCATATCATCAAAAAATTCAAAACGGAAGGTAAAAAGTTAACATTCGATTTTGACTATTCGAATAACGGAAACGATAGCAATAACAAAAATATCAGTAACGAATTTGATCCTAATTGGGCAGAAATCCCTGGTAAATACGAAAATAATTACAGCTTAAATGACGGCTCTTCAAACCGATTCAATGCAAGTATCGATATGGAGCATCCTGTTAATTCGTGGAAAATGAATTATGGAACGCGTTTACGTTGGGCAACAGATGAAGCGGAAAATCAACGATTTTTAAAACTTAATCCGAATGATAATTTCCATGAAGATACCGATTTTGCAAGCAAATACAATTACAAAGAGAATGTCTACGCATTGTATTATTCGGTAGAAAAACAATTGAGTGAAAAGCTGACAGGAAAAGTTGGGTTACGCTATGAGCATGCACAAGTGAAAAGCATTATGGAAGATCCGAAAAATAATTACGAAAAAACTTATGACGGCTTATATCCTACCGCTTATTTGATGTATCAATCATCGGAAAATCATTCGTTTACATTAAACTATAGTCGTCGTGTAGATCGTCCATTTATTTGGTATTTAAATCCAAGAAGAACGAAACAAAATGAGTATAATTATTCAGAAGGAAATCCAAATTTGACGCCTTCTAATTCGAATAATTTCGAGTTAGAGCATGCGTATAAAGATTTATTGGTAACAAGTTTGTATTACCGCAATGCGAATGATCTTTTTGAACAAGTAAGCATCATGGATCCTGATACCAAGATTACACTTTCTAAGCCTTATAATATTGGAAAAACATATAGTATTGGTTTAAGTGAAAACATCAACGTAAAACCTTATAAATGGTGGAAAGTAAATGCTTCGGCAGATGTTTTCTATCGTAAAACAACCAGTAAAATTCCTGAAATGAATTATACATTAGACGGAATGAATGGGGAATTTAGAATTACAAATAATTTAGATTTAAATAAAAAGAAAACACTTTTTGCTAATTACACTTATTCATATTATACAAAAAGTACAGATGGATTAGACAAATTTGGAGATTTTATGCGTCATAACATTGGTATGAGAGCAATGGTATTTAAAAAGAAATTACAACTTTCGGCAAATATCTCTAACCTTTTCGAAAATAAAAATGGAACTTACACAAGTACGTCTAACAACGTAACAAATATGGGAGTTAATCAAGCTTTCAGAATGTATCGTATTGGAATTAGTTACAATTTCGGAAAACAATTTAATATAGAACGCTCAAAATCTAACCAAGAACAAAGCGGCGGAGGCGGTGGAGGAAATGGTTAAAATTTATTCCTGAATGAATAGAACCTGAACAAATCTGTTCAGGTTTTATTTTTTTATAATGATTATTGATCCAATTCTATCAATAGTTTTTTTAATTTGGATATACTTGTAATATATCTTGATATAAAGATATATTTAAAACCAATAAGAAAATTATTCAAACAGAAAATATACCAATTGCAAATGGACACTACTCACAATGTAAAATAATGGAATTCTATTTCTGGTCAATTACCAATAGATTGCGAAACCAAAAAAATTCTGTTAACAATTTTAGAGCAAACTAACTTAGTTTTTAAAAATATCGAAACGATATTACATGAAGCTAATAGCGATAAAAACCATGTATTTCTGGTGGAAATCTCAATTTAAACACTTTACCTTTTTAGAAATTGTTGTATAAATAATAAACCCCTAAAACATAAATTTCAGGGGTTTTGTATTGCAATACTATTCTGTTAAATCGAATAATTACGATGTCCAAAGATCGAACTCCCAATGCGAACCATTGTACTGCCTTCTTCTATCGCGATTTGATAATCTCCTGACATTCCCATTGATAAAATAGAAATGTTTTGATAAATAGATTTCAATGAATCAAAGTTAGATTTTAAAGAACGGAATTCTTCACGAATTTGACTTTCATCTTCCGTAAACGTTGCCATTCCCATCAATCCAACTACGCGAACATTTGGTAAATGCTGAATTTCTTCTTGCATTATCTGTTGAATTTCTTCTTCATCCAAGCCAAATTTTGTTTCTTCATCTGCTATAAATTGTTGCAACAACACATCAATTACGCGATTATTTTTTTGGGCTTGTTTGTGAATTTCTTTCAACAATTTTAAACTATCAACTCCATGTATCAAATGCACAAAAGGCGCCATATACTTCACTTTGTTGGTTTGCACATGACCAATCATATGCCAACGTATATCCTTTGGAAGAACTTCGTATTTATCGCACATTTCTTGAATCTTGTTTTCTCCAAAATCTCGCATTCCAGCCGCATAAGCTTCTTGCAAATCCTCCACAGGTTTTGTCTTAGAAACCGCTACCAATGTCACATGAGCAGGAATTGTAGCTTCGATTGTTTTTAAATTTTCTTGAATACTCATTTTTTATTCTTTCAAATCAAATACAGCAAAACCGCTTAAAGGTTTTGGTTCGATATATGTACTTTTTGGAGGCATTTTAAGCCCTAAATCTGCAATCAATTGCAAATCCTTCACATCCACTGGATAGAAAGCAAAAGCTGCAATATAATCGTGATGATCAACCTTGTTTTTAAGTGCTTCCACTCCTTCTCTATTACGCGTTCCACATTCGTAATGAACACGTTTATCCTTTTTAGAATCTTGAATATTAAGAATTGGTTTCATCACATTTTCTTCAAAAATATAAGTATCCAACTCACTTAATCCTTCGGTTGTCAATAAGTTGTTTTTGACATATAAACTATAAAATTGACCATCTAAATACATCACAATATGATGTTTTTTGGTTGGCACAACTAATTCATCACCTTTCGGAATAATTTCAAAATCAACTTCTAAAGCAGTTAAAAACGCTTCTGGAGTTAAGCCGTTTAAATCTTTAATTAATCGATTATAATCATTGATAATCAAATCTTCATTCGAAACTAAAAGTGCCAACGTATAATTAAACGCTTCATCACCATAGACTTCATCTTTTGAATTTTCGACTGCAAATTTTGTATATCGCTCCGAACTTTCCATACGATGATGTCCATCTGCAATATACAATTCGTCCAATTTCTCGATTGAATCTTTTAATTGTTTTAAATTCAAACGATTATCAACTCTCCACAACAAATGTTGTGTTCCGTTTGACTCTTCAATTTTCAGAATTGGCTTGCGTTTCATTTCTGTATCAATCAACAAATCAACGCGTTGAGCAGGTTTATAAGTCAACAAAACAGGCTCCGCATGAAAGTGAGATTCTTTCAAATAATCGGCAAATAATTCCACACGACGCTCCAATGTTTCTTCGTGCTTTTTAATTTTATTTTGACGATAATCATCAATATTCACCAAGCCCAAAAGTCCTTTTGTTTCACGCCCATCAGGCTGTATCACTTGATAAATATAAAAAGAAGACTTGTCTTGTGTTAATATTTTTTTCGAAATGAAATCTTCAAAATTCTCGCGAACTTTTCTGAATTTCTCTTTCGGATCTTGAATCGTTTCGTCCCAAGTTGGTAAAATAATATGCAAAAAAGAGTTTTCTCTGTTATTGATATAATAGTCCAATTCTTCTTTCGAATATTGATTAACGGCAAGCGTCACAAATTCTTGAGAAGTTTCTTCTGTAGGTCGAATTCCTTTGAATGGTTTAAATTGAGGCATTTTGAATAGTTTTAGATAGAATGAAACTCAAAATTATTTTCCGTAAATCTCAACGATTTGCGAAGCTAATTCAGTTCCAATTCTGTCCTGTGCTTCATTCGTAGAACCTGCAATATGAGGAGATAACGACAAAGATTCGTTCATCAACAAGCCCATTTCTGGTGTTGGCTCATTCTCGAAAACATCTAATGCCGCACCTGCAACTTTACCATCTTCGATCGCATCAACCAACGCTTTTTCATCAACAACTCCTCCACGAGCAGTGTTAATTACAATCACGCCATCTTTCATTTTAGCAAATTCTTTCTCACCCAAAATGTATCCATCTTGTGCTGGAACATGCAACGAAATAAAATCTGCTTTCGTAATTACTTCATCAAAATCAACAGAAGTGATGGTAAACGTTAATTTTTGACCATCAAAAAATTCTAATTCGATGTCACGTGTTGCTGGGAATTTATCATATACTAAAATATTCATTCCTAAACCAATCGCTTCACGAATTACTTCTACACCGATACGACCAAAACCGATCACACCCATTGTTTTCCCTCTCAATTCGATTGCTTTTGCGTACGCTTTTTTCAATCCATTGAAGTTAGAATCTCCTTCTAAAGGCATATTACGATTGGCTTGGTGCAAATTACGAACGATAGAAAACAAATGCGCAATCACAAATTCTGCTACTGATTGAGAAGAAGATGCTGGCGTATTAATGACTTGAATTCCTTTTTCGCGTGCATAAGCAACATCGATATTGTCCATACCAACTCCTCCACGACCAATAATTTTAAGATTTGTCGCATCAATTAATGGTTGACGAACTTTAGTCGCAGAACGTACTAAAAGTACTTCGATTCCGTTTTCGTTGATATAATTTTCTAATTGTTCTTGTGCTACGTGAGCAGTTATTACTTCGAAACCTTTTGCTTCTAAAGCTTCTATTCCTGCCTTAGAAATTCCGTCGTTTGCTAATATTTTCATGTTATTATTGTAAAATGTAAATTGTAAAAAGTATTAAGTCTACATTGTACATAGTACTTAATACAAAAAGATTTATCCAAATTTTTGTTCAAATTGTTTCATAACTTCTACCAAAACTTGAACAGATTCTAATGGTAAAGCGTTGTACATTGACGCACGGTATCCACCAACATCGCGGTGACCAGCTAAAGAAACAACTCCAGCTTCTTTTAACATTGCATCAAAATCAGCTTTGAAATCTTCGTTATTTAAAACAAAAGTGGCATTCATTTGAGAACGGTCTTCTGTTGCAGCAGTTCCTGTAAATAATCCGTTACGATCAATTTCAGCATACATTGCATCTGCTTTTGCAGTATTAATTTTTGCAATCGCTTCTACTCCACCTTGCTCTTTTAACCATTGTAAATTTAACATGACACCATAAATTGCAATTACTGGCCACGTGTTAAACGATGATTCTTTTTTGATATGTGTTTCGTAGTTTAAATAATCAGGAATATTACGTCCTGTTTTACCTAATAAATCTTTTTGAACGATTGCGACAGCAGAACCCGCAGGTCCCATATTTTTTTGAGCTCCAGCATAGATTACTCCGAATTTAGAAACATCAATTGTGCGAGATAAAATATCCGAAGACATATCGCAAACCATTGGAACTGGAGAATTTGGAAACTCTTTCATTTGTGTTCCAAAAATAGTATTATTTGATGTGCAGTGGAAATAATCTACATCTGAAGGAACAGTATATCCTTTCGGAATATAATTATAATTTTGTTCTTTTGAAGAAGCTATAACTTCAATTTCTCCGAAACGCTTCGCTTCTTTGATAGCATTTTCTGCCCATTTTCCTGTTTGTGTATAAGCTGCTTTTCCACCTTCTTTCAATAAATTGTAAGCTACAGTAGGAAATTGCAATGAAGCTCCGCCTTGCATAAAAACTACGTCATGCGTTTCTGGAACATTCATCAATTCTTTTACCAACGCTCTTGCTGTATCAATCACTTCTACCGCATCTTTGCGACGGTGAGAAATTTCTAAGATTGATGTTCCTGAATTGTTGAAATCTAAACAAGCTTGAGCCATTTTGTCGAAAACAACTTGTGGTAAAATGCATGGTCCTGCACTAAAATTGTGAATTTTCATAATTAAAATTGTTGTGTGTTTGTGTGTTTAATTTGTAAACAAATATAGTAAATCAAATGGTGTAATCGGTGATAATGAACGTTACTTTTGAACAGAATACAAACAAAAAACCCTAAACTTATTCAGTTTAGGGTTTTTCTATTATTTGATTGAATATTTATTTTAGTATTGAACAAAATCAACATTCAATTCTTCTGCTTTGCGTTTGTAATATCCGTCAGCTAATTTATCTTTAATCTCAGCAAATGAGTTTAACGTATATTCGATGTGCTCGTCTTCGTGAGCAGCAGTTGGGATAATACGGAAAATAATCATTCCTTTTGGAATAACTGGATAAACTACTACAGAAACGAAAATACCATATTCTTCGCGCATTTCTTTGGCTAATACAGTCGCTTCGATAGGAGAACCATTCAATACGATTGGTGTAACACACGTATCAGATCCACCGATATCGAATCCACGATCTTGTAATCCTTTCTGAATTTTTTCTACATTGTGCCATAACTTATCTTTAAGCTCAGGATGAGAACGTAACAATTCAAGACGTTTTAAACCTCCGATTACCATTGGCATTGTCAATGATTTAGCGAAAATTTGAGAACGTAAGTTATATTTTAAAATACGGATAATATCTTTGTTACCAGCGATAAATGCTCCGAAACCTGCCATAGATTTTGCGAAAGTTGAGAAATAGATATCAATTGCATCTTGACAACCTTGCTCCTCTCCAGCTCCAGCTCCTGTTTTTCCTAAAGTACCAAAACCGTGTGCATCGTCTACTAATAAACGGAATTTGTATTCGTCTTTGTAAGCTGCAATCTCTTTCAAGATTCCTTGTTTACCTGTCATTCCGAAAACACCTTCTGTAATCACTAAAATTCCACCGCCTTGTTTATCAGCTAATTTACGTGCACGGATAATTGTTTTTTCGAAACTCTCAATATTATTGTGTTGATAAATAAAACGTTTTCCAAAATGTAAACGAACACCATCAACAATACAAGCATGACATTCAGCATCATAAACGATTACATCATTTTTAGATACTAAAGCATCAATTGTAGATACCATACCTTGGTACCCGAAATTCATTAAATAAGCAGATTCTTTTTGAACGAAATCAGCTAATTCTTGCTCTAATTGAGCGTGATAATCTGTTTGACCAGACATTGCACGAGCTCCCATTGGGTAAGCCATACCATATTGTGCCGCAGCATCAGCGTCCGCTTTGCGAACTTCTGGGTGATTAGCTAAACCTAAGTAGTTATTGATTGACCAAGTAATTACTTTTTTACCTTGGAATTCCATTACTGGTCCAATTTCTCCTTTTAACTGTGGAAAAACATAATAACCTTCACCATAATCAGCGAATTGACCTAATGGTCCAGGGTTTTGTTTTAAACGTTCAAAAATGTCCATTTTATTATAGTTTAATTTTTTATTAATTGAAAAAAAGTAGAAAGTGAACGAACACTACCTACTTTAAATATTTAATTTTTACAAATATACGTATTATTTGATTCTTTCGACTGTTGCGCGAGCTTCTAAACCATTGAGTCTGCTATTTGTAAAGCCTTGCTCTGCCATCCAATCATCACTAAAGACTTTTGTCATATAACGTGATCCATGGTCTGGATACAAAATTACAACTAAAGAATTTTCGTCAAATTCTCCAGCTTCAGCCAATTGTTTATATGCTTGTGTTGCAGCACCAGAAGTATATCCTGCCATAATTCCTTCTTTCAAAGCAATTTCTCTTGTACGATAAGCAGCTTCTTCGTCCGTCACTTTGATAAAAGAATCAACCATTTCAAAATCTAAAGCTCCAGGTACTAAATTTTTCCCCATTCCTTCGATTCTGTAAGGATAGATATCATTTTGATCAATTTTTCCAGTTTCGTGATAACCTTTCAAGATTGATCCATAAGCATCAACTCCGATGATTTTCACATCTGGGTTTTGCTCTTTTATATAACGTGCACTACCTGTCAAAGTTCCTCCTGTACCTGTACAACCGATTAGGTGAGTAATTTTACCCTCTGTTTGATTCCAGATTTCAGGACCTGTTGTTAAATAGTGAGCTTCTGTATTCCCTTGATTAAAATATTGATTAATATAAAGAGAATTTGGCGTTTCCGCAGCAATACGTTTTGCTACTTCGTAATATGATCTTGGATCATCAGCAGGTACGTTAGCAGGGCACAAAAATACTTTTGCTCCCATCGCTTTCAAGAATGAAATCTTTTCTGCCTTTGTTTTATCCGATACCGCTAAGATACATTTGTATCCTTTTACGATAGCCACCATAGCTACAGCAAATCCAGTGTTACCCGAAGTTGTTTCTACAATCGTAGCACCAGGTTTTAATAGACCATTTTTTTCAGCCTCTTCTATAATATGTAAAGCTATTCTGTCTTTTGTTGAATGTCCAGGATTGTAACATTCTAACTTTGCATAAACTTCGCCTGGAATGTCTTGGTTAATTCTGTTTAATTGAACTAATGGAGTATCTCCAATTAACTCTAAAACGTTTTTATATTTACCAGTCATTTCACAAATATTCTTTTCTAACAAAAAGCAAAATTAAGGATTTTTTAATTAATTGTTAAAAGATTAACACGTAAAATTAATCATATTACAATTTTAACCTAAAATTCTTATTATTTACTCGTTATTAAATTAGTTATTATTTAAATTAAAAATATGTTCTAAAATTCTTTTATCAGCAGGTGTAAAAGCAATTTTTCTTCTTTCCATCATTTTTTCTGCAGCTTCACAAGCTTTATCAAAATTAAAAACAGGAGCGTCTGATTGTCCACCCCAACTATAATGTTTAATCATATTTGGTGGAAAACCTGATTGAAAAACGTTCGCACAAACTCCAACAACTGTACCAGTATTAAATTGTGTATTGATTGCAGATTTAGCATAATCGCCCATTATTAAACCACAAAATTGCAAACCTGTTTTTACAAATCTTTTTTGGTTATAACTCCATAACTTTACTTCTGCATAATTATTTTTCAAGTTTGAGTTATTTGTATCCGCGCCTAAATTGCACCATTCTCCAATTACAGAATTCCCTAAAAACCCATCATGTCCTTTATTTGAATATGCTATTAAGATTGAATTATTTAATTCACCACCAACTTTACAAAAAGGACCAATCGTACAACCAGCGTATATTTTTGCACCCATATTTATTTTTGCATGCTCGCATAAAGCTAATCCGCCACGAATCATAGAACCTTCCATAATTTCGGCATCTTTTCCAATATAAATTGGACCTTCTGATGCATTCAAAATAGAAAATTCAACTTTCGCACCTTCTTCAATAAATATTTTTTCGGGAGCTAAAACTTGGTTGGTTGCTGATATTGGTTGAGAAGTTCTTCCTTTTGTAACCAAATCAAAATCAAATTCAATTGCTTGAAAATTATATGTAAACATATCCCAAGAATGTTGTAGATGAATAACTTCATCTTCTAATTGGATAACGTCTGATGTGATTTTTGGAGTTTCTTCAGTTGATTTAACTGCTACAAGTTGATTGTCAAAAAGTAGGGTTTGGTTTGGTTTTAAATTCTTTATCGCTTCAATTAATTTTTCATTCGGAAAAAAAGTTGGGTTGATAAATGTATTTTCTGTTTGAAGTTTAGCAGGAAATTTTTCTTGCAAATAAGGTTTCGTTTGATAAGAAACCTCTGTATTTAGTATTTTTTCCCAACGTTCTGCAAAACTCAATATTCCCATTCTTAGGGCAGCTACAGGTCTTGTAAATGTTAGGGGCAAAAAATCTTCCCATTCTTCGCCATCAAAAAGAACTATGTTCATTGATCTATGAATTTGTGCAAATTTAAAAATAATTATTTTATAAGTCGATAATATCAATATAGATTCTATCGACAGCCCTCCTAAAATAAATCATTCAAAATATTTGGTTGATGTAAAAAGGTCGTCGTAATTTTAGGCACATTTTAAAAACATTTTTCATTTTGAAATCAGCTCCGATTCATTTTGGTTCAATCGCATATATATTAGACGATTACCTTGCAAATAACACTTTTTCTTCTATCTTCTTTTTGGTAGATGAGAACACTCATGTGCATTGTTTACCGCTATTATTAGCCGATTTGGACAATATTTCTGCTTACGAAATCCTTGAAATTGACTCTGGAGAAGAAAATAAAAACATCGATACCGTGACCAATCTTTGGTTAGCATTAAGCGAATTGGGTGCAGATCGTCATTCATTAGTTATCAATGTTGGTGGTGGAGTTTTAACGGATATGGGAGGTTTTATGGCTTCTACTTTCAAGCGTGGAATCAAATTTATTAACATTCCAACTACGTTATTATCGCAAGTCGATGCTTCTGCTGGCGGAAAAAATGGAATTGATTTAGAAGGAATGAAAAACATGATTGGGACATTTACACAGCCAGAAATGGTGTTAGTTGATCCTAAATTTTTGTTGACATTAGAACAACGTCAAGTAAAATCTGGTTTGGCAGAAATGTTGAAACATGGTTTAATCAAAAACCGTGATCATTGGGATAATTTGGTGCAATTACCTTCGCACGATGCCGAAGCTTTAGCACCTTTTATCATGGATTCTATTCATATCAAAGAAAATGTGGTTGACAATGATCCATATGAAAAAGGTGAACGCAAAATTTTAAATTTTGGTCATACAATTGGTCATGCTATCGAAAGTGAATCTTTAGAAACTGATTTTCCGCTTTTACATGGCGAAGCAATTGTAATCGGAATGATTATTGAAACGTTCCTTAGTTATGATCAAGAATTAATTTCTAAAGCTGATGTGGAAGAAGTTTGTGAAAGTTTTTCGTCAATGTATGCTTTAAATACAATTGATATGAAAATTTTTCCGAACTTAATGGAATGGATGAAACACGACAAAAAAAATCAAAACAATTCAATCAACTTTAGCTTGATCAACAAGATTGGAAATTGTCGTTATGATGTAGTTTGTACTGAAGAAGAAATCAGACAAGCTTTTGAAAAATATAATCAATGGATTGCCTAAAAAAATATACTTCTTTTTTTGTTGTTGGATTAATATTGAGCCTTATGGTTTCTTGTACATCTCAACACAAGAAAGAAGATGCTAAAGTAGAACAACCTTCAAACACTATTGCGATGAACGAAAAAACTCAATTCAAAATCAATAAATCAGATGAAGAATGGAAAAAAGAACTTTCTTCTGAAGAATATTATGTTTTAAGAGAAGCTGGAACAGAACGTCCTTTTACAGGAAAATTCAACATGCATTTCGAGAACGGAATTTATACGTGTAATGCGTGTGGAGAAGAATTGTTTTCTTCTTCTTCTAAGTTTGATGGACACTGTGGTTGGCCAAGTTTTGACAAAGAAATAAAAGAAGGTAAAATCGTAGAACGCGTAGACACTTCGCACGGAATGAAGAGAACAGAAATTCTTTGCGGAAATTGCGGAAGCCACTTGGGACACGTCTTTGATGACGGACCTACAGAAACTGGTTTACGTTATTGTGTGAATTCGCTTTCATTAGATTTCAAACCTGTTAAATAATATCAAAAGCTGTTTCGACAGCTTTTTTTAATGTAAAAATACTTTATGAAAATACTTCGTATTATTATCGTTCTTATCTTATTGTTATTAATTTATAACGGTATTTACAATTACAATTTAATGGTGAATATAAGAACAACCGATCGCCCAATTAATCCATTGCGCTACATCTTTTTCGGTTTTTATTTCTTTTTAATTCTTTTGAATTTGATTGAATATATTCGAGGAAAATTTACATACGGATCATTCAAAAAAGTAATTTATTATTTGATTTTCGCTGGATATTTAGCATGTATTTTCATGTTCAAATACAACGATTATCACATTCCGGGCTTACCACTTTTAGGTTATTTCACATTGGTCGGAACTACCTTATTTATGTTGAGTCAAATCATCAAAAACAAACCTCCGTACAAACGCATAAAAAAATAATTCTTCGAAATGAGTTTGGTTTCGGATAGAATTACGTTCAAACAAATTAATCAATTAGCGATTCCTGCGATTTTTTCGGGAATTGCCGAATCTCTTATTACCTTAACCGATATTGCTATGGTGGGTAATGTAAAAGAATATTCGGTTGAAGCACTTGCTGCGACTGGATTGGTTGGTTCCTTTCTTTCTGGAATTATTTGGATTGTTGCCCAAACCAAAACCTCTATTTCGTCTTTGGTTTCGCAAAGTTTTGGTGCAAATAAATTGGATAGTCTCAAAACTTTAGTTCCGCAAGCGTTGTATTTCAATCTATTTTTGAGTTTACTTATTTTTGTCCCAACGTATTTTTTTGCACAAAATCTGTTCGAATTGTACAATGCAAAAGATTTGGTTCTTCAATTTTCAGTAGATTATTACAAAATCAGAGCATTTGGTTTTCCATTAACACTTATTTCGCTCACTCTTTTTGGAGCATTTAGAGGAATGCAAAACACCGTTTGGGCAATGAAATGTAGTTTAACTGCTGCATTTGTTCATGTCTTTTTAGACTATATTCTAATCTTTGGAGTAAATGGGATAATTCCTGCTTATCATATCAAAGGCGCTGCTTATTCAAGTTTGATTGCACAATTGATTATGGTAATTATGGCGTTTTACTACTATTTCACGAAAACTTCATTTGGATTAAATCCAGGAAAAAACATTCATCCTCTTTTTAAGAAATATGTCAGTTTAAGTTTCAATTTTATTTTGCGAACTGCTTCGTTGAATGTTGCATTTTTTCTTGCCAATTCTTATGCCACCGATTATGGAAAAGATTATATCGCTGCGCAAAGTATTTTGATGAATATTTGGTTGTTCTTTTCATTTTTTATCGATGGATATGCTGGCGCTGGAAATGCAATGGCAGGACGATTACAAGGCGAACGAAATTATTCTAAACTTTGGATTTTAAGCAAAGATATTTCTAAATATTCTGTTTTAATTGCATGTATTTTAATTGCTATTTGTTTCATTTTTTATAATCAAATTGGGCAAATTTTCAATCAAGATCCAAATGTTTTGACCATTTTCAATTCTGTATTTTGGATGGTTTTATTAATGCAACCAATCAACACATTGGCTTATATTTTTGATGGTTTTTTCAAAGGAATGGGCGATGCAAAACTCTTGCGAAACAACTTAATTGTCGCAACATTTCTTGGTTTTCTACCAACCATTTATCTTACCGATTATATTGGATTAAACATTTATGGAATTTGGATTGCATTCGGAATTTGGATGTTTTTACGCAGTTTTCCATTAATGTATATTTTTAGAAAACGAGTTTTTGAATCGAATTAGATTTATTATTCAAGCACTTCAATCTGATTTTTTATATAAATGCAACATTTATTTAATTTTTGCGTCATTATAGTATATCATTAAAACTATAAAAATGAAGCAATTATTAAAATTTATTTTCTCTTTATTCTTAATTTCAAATTTTGCTTTCAGTCAAAATACAATAAAAATGACGTATAAATATGGAAGCGACAATGGTGAGATTCAAGATATCATTGATTTTGAAAATATTTATATCGAAACTTTAAATTTTGAAGGAGATTTACTAAACGGAAAGAATTATCAAATTAATCTTGAAGAGTATAAAAATGGAAAATTAACTACTAAAAAGTTACTTTTTGACTCTTCAGAATCTGATTATTTCAAGCTTAATTCAAACTCATTATCATTAAAATTCTTTTTCAAAATGAGTGATGGAAAACTTAAAACATACATTAGGAGTAATCTTTTTGGAACAAAAAAATCATATTTCAATCTTATGAATGATTCAGATAAATATGCTTTAAAAGATTTTTTTGGAGAGAAAAAAGAAGTAACAATCAATCCAAATAAGAAAAATGCAGTATTTGCTATTCTCACTCCTACAATTCATCCAGATGGTTCAGGTTCATATTGTGAAGTTGCTCAATCAGATATTGCACCAGAAAAATTGGGCGAACATTTCAAAATTCCACATTATTTTTTAGTTACAATCAATTTTAAATAACATCAAAAAATCCAACTTTTCACAAAGTTGGATTTTATTATTTGATCTAAATTCTATTTTTCCTAAGGCGTAGAAATAGAAGCTTGTTGAATTTTTCCGTTAAAATATTTCCAACCATTCAATCCAAAATCGACCAAATATTCGGCCATTTCATCTGGTTGCAAAGGCGCAATATATCCCGGAAAAGCTTCCTCTAACATCTCTGTTTGTACAGCTCCCAACGCTACTGCATTTATTCTTGGTCCATGATCTTTCAATTCCTCCGCTAACAATTCAGTCAAATTAACCGTTGCCGATTTTGAAGACGAATAAACAGACAAACCTGGAAATTTCACCGAACCTTGCACAGCTCCCATTGTCGAAATATTAACTACATGAGAAGATGTATCAAATTTTGGCATCAAAACTTGTATCAAGCGATATGGCGCCATAAAATTAATCTGCCAAGAAGTTAACAAATCCTCTTGTTGCATTTCTATGAATGGTTTGTTGATACAAACTCCCGCATTATTGTACAAAACATCTACTTTATTCCAAGATTCCACAGCTTTCAAAACATCTGAAATCTCATCAAAATTAGCCAAATCAACACCGATAAACTGATATTGATTTTCTTTTGCAAAAGCTGTTAATTCCTTCAATTTATCTACATTTCGAGAGACTGTCAACACTCGATTTCCTAATTCCAAATGTTGTTTTGCCAATTCAAAACCAATTCCTCTACTCGCTCCCGTTACAATTATATTTTTCATAATGTTGTACAAAATTTACAATTTCTTCTATCGTTTCAAACTTTATTCCTTCAAAGATGATGTTATTTTCTGTGATTTCAATATGATTTTCCGCATTATTTTCAACAGAAATTCCATTTCGAATTAAGGCATTTTTTACCCAAAAAGCCAATTCCGAATTTCCTTTTACACCAATCGTTTTAGAAAATGATTTTTGTGTTGAAAAACGATTATTTTTCTCATCATACGTTAAATTTTGATTGGATAATTTCTGAATAATTTGATGCTCAAAAGCCATTTGTTCTGGAATATTTTCGAAAAGATTTCCATTTTCAATCCACCAAATTTTATCCGCTTTTTCCAATGCAAAATCAACTTCGTGCGTAATCATCAAAAATGATTTATTCGTTTTCAATTTTAACGCATTCAGCAAATTGAAAATACGATATTGATTCGCTAAATCTAAATTAGAAGTTGGCTCGTCCAAAATCACCAATTTCGCATCTTGACACAACGCACGTGCAATCATCACCAATTGCAATTGACCTTCGCTAATTTCATTCGCAAATTGATTGGCTAAATTCGAAATCCCTACCAATTCTAAAACCTCATCAATTAAATTTTGTTCCTCCTCAGAAATCTTTCTCAAAACCTTGTGATAAGGCAAACGTCCCATCGCAACCAATTCCGAAACTTTAATTTTTGGAACAATCGACAAACGTGGTAACACGACTGCAATTTGCTGTGCAATTTCTTGAGAAGATAATTTTTTGATCGAATTATTTTCTAAATAAATTTCTCCATTCAGTGTTTTCTGAAAACCTAAAATCGAATTAATCAATGTTGATTTCCCTGCACCATTTTTACCTAAAACAGCAATCAATTCATTCGAATTTATACTCGCATTTATAGCTGAAACAATTTCTTTTGAACCATATCCAACTGAAACATTTTCTAATTTCAAAACGATATTTTTCATCGCACTTCGTTTTTATTATTCAACAAAATACTAATGACAATTGGCGCTCCAAATAACGCTGTAATGATATTAATCGGCAACGTTCCGAACGGAAAAACTTCTGTTAAAATTGAAAATAATAACATAAAAAATATTCCTGAAACAAAAATCCATCGGTATAAAATTTTCATATCACCTGTTCGTAACAATGTTCTGCAAATATGTGGCACAGCCAATCCAATAAAACTAATTGGACCTGCGAAAGCCGTTGCTGATGCCGTTAATAATGCTGTTGAAATTAAAATTGTAAAACGTAATTTTTTGATATTAATTCCTAATGATTGTGCATATTTTTCCCCTAATAATAAGGCTGTAATTCCTCGTAAAGTAAATAATGAAACAATTATTCCACTCAAAACAAATAAACCAAAAACGCCTAATTGTTCCCACGATAATCCGCTCAACGAACCGAATCCCCAAACTAAATACGCTTTGATTTTATCGGAAGGAGCAAAATATTGCATCATGCCAATTAATGCGCCCGCTAAACCAGCAATCATAAATCCGATAATCACCAAAGATGCTGATGATTTAACACGAAATGATAACGAAATCACTAATAATAAGGCGACAATTGCGCCTAAAAATGAAGCAATAATAGTAATCCAAGGATTATTGAGAAATTCTTCTAAACCAATCATCGAAAAAAGAAAAATCACAATCGCAACGCCTAAACTTGCCATCGAAGTTATTCCTAAAACAGAAGGTTCTGCCAACGGATTCTTGAATAATTCTTGCATCAAAAAACCTGAAATTGGCAACGAAATACCAACCAATAAAGCAGTTAATGATTTTGGTAAACGAAAATTGAGCACAAGATTATGCAACATTTCGTCTGAATGACCAGAAAATACATTAAAAATTTCAGTGAAAGAAATCGAGACTTTTCCAACGCTTAAACTCAAAACGAAAAGTAAAAATGTTAGAATTATTAAAACAAAAAATAGTGGTTTTTCTTTCATCAAGACAAAGATAGAAATTCTAATAATTTCTTAAAGTTTAATTGTGAATTGGTTTTTATTGAAAATTAATGATTAGTTTCGTTTCATGAATTTTAGAAGTTTCATTTTAATTATCTCTTCGATTTTTGTGCTACTTACGCCATGTAGCATCAAAGCTTCTATTCATACGATTTTGGACGTAGAAAATGTTCATCAAACAAAAACTTCTCAAGTCAAAATCAATCAAAATCATTCGAATTCGTGTACGGTAATTAAGTTTGAAACGATTAAAAAATCGACAAAAAATCTTGATGTTCCGAATTTTGATTTACCAGATTCATCTATTCATTTCATTGGGTTAGCACGTTCTTCATTAATTGAAGAAGATATTGATTCGAATGAAATTCAATCACCAAAAATACCTTTTTATCTGTTGTATAAGCAATTGAAATACTCGTTGATGTCTTAATTTTCCTTAATTAATTTAGACAACAATATTCAATCACTTATATAAAAATTCATGCAAAATAAATCTGTTTTATCAATGGGTAATGCTGTATTGGCGTTACGTTTAGTCATTGGTTGGACGTACTTTTCTGCCTTTTGGAGGCGTTTAATTTTAGAAAATAAACTCGATCCAGAAGCTACGGGTTATATTGGCGAAAAATTCAATCATTTTTTACCAAATGCCCTTTTCATCAAACCACTTATTCAATATTTAGTCGAAAATCCTGAAGCGTTGCTTTGGAACATGTGGATCTTCACCATCGTAGAAGGCGTTGTTGGCTTACTCTTAATGCTTGGTTACAAAACACGAATCATGAGTATTGCCGTTTTCTTTTTGGCAATGGGAATTTTACTTGGTTCGGGCTGGATTGGTACAACTTGTTTGGACGAATGGCAAATTGGCGTTTTAGGATTAGCTGGAGGTTTTACGCTATTTCAGGCTGGTTCAGGAAAAATTTCGTTGGATTATTTCTTCAATAAAAACCAATTTATTCAACAAGAAAATAATTGGAATTCGATTTCATTCCAAAAATATAGACCTTATTTTATAGGTTTTAGTTTTTTTATTTTATTCGTTACTTTGTTTACAAATCAGGTTTTTCATGGTGGAGTTTACGGAACTTTGCACAATAAATCTGTCAAACCAAAAGTAGAAATCTCAAATTTAAAACAACATCAAAACAAGGTTTCATTTGATGTAATGCGAATAGAAGGCGCGGATGTTTATGGCTCTTTTTTGATTCAAATCGATTTTCATAATCATCAAAATGAAATAATTGAAAGTTTGGATATGAAAGAGTTATCAAATTTGGACAAACAACAAATTTCGAATTATTATGTAGCAAAAGTTACACCGCACAAACACAGTTTGGTGTTACCTTTGGGTGCGAAAGCAAATCTGAATTTTGATATTTCAGACAAAATTCACAAAGTAGTTTTAACCGATATAAGCGGATTACAATGGGAACAAACAATAACAAATTTATAGCAATGTTAAAAAGAAATTATTCAACAATTATCATAGGAGCGCTGGCTTTGGTCTTACTTTTTGTGCCAGAAGCAAAAGCAATGATGCAACAAGGTTTAATGAAATTAGGCTTATTTGAACCGAAATTAGAAAAAGTTGAACCAACAACTCAACCAAAATCTGAAGCGAATTATACATTCGAAATGGTGTATGCTGATGGAAAAGCAATCAACATGGAAGATTTGAAAGGTAAAGTTGTTTTCATGAATTTTTGGGCTACTTGGTGTCCTCCTTGTATTGCGGAAATGCCATCAATTCAAAAATTGTATGACAAAGTAAAAGATGACAAAGACATCGTTATTTTGACGGTTGAAGTGGAAGGAAAACGTGATAAAGTGGCAAAATTTATGGAACGTAAAAAATTATCGTTGCCTGTAGTTTACCCAAATTCATCTATTCCAACTGAGTTTTTTAACGGTTCTTTACCAACAACTGTTATTTTAGACAAGAAAGGAAATATTGCACATACAACAATGGGAATGGCGGATTATTCTGGACAAGATATTGTTGATTTCTTGAATGAATTGAAAGCAATGAATTAATCTTTTAAGAATTATAAAAACATAAAAAAGCTTCGAGAAAATTCTCGAAGCTTTTTGTTTTGTACTATTTATATTTCTAATAAACTAATCGCAATCCTACGCCAAACCCCATATCGCTATCGTAATGAGTTCTGATGTGCATGTTTTTGTTTAAGATATAACTCAACTCACCCATATATTCTTTATCGGTATTCCACATAAAACCTGCACGAACTCGTTTCGAGATTGGAATATCTTCGCGCATGAATTGTAAACGCACTTTTCCTGTGTGATAAATTTCGGTCTGGAAATCAATCAACATTGGTAACTTATACACAAAACCTGTACTGAATAAACCTTTGTTACGATCGGTTTTTTGACCAAAAATATTCTTCTCTACATTTCCGTGTTCTGCTAACATTTTGTGTTGATTCCAATCAAATCCTACAAAAACCTGAAACCATTGATTTCGATCTATAAAACGTCCCAAATGTGTTTCAACCTCGTAACCGTGTTCTGGTTTGTAACCTATACTCCATTCCGAAGTCAATGCCCAACGTGCATCTTGCACCATCAACATACCATCTAACCCATTTGTTGCAAAATCATTTTCTGCCATTACATGCTTCATATTACTTTCCATTTGTAACATTTTATACGCATGTTTTTTGTTTGGTAAATTCGGATTTTGATAATCTCCAACTTCAAAAACGCGGTTCATTCCGCCCATCATGTGATACAAAATATGGCAATGAAAAAACCAATCACCTTCTGTATTTGCCTGAAATTCGATGACATTTGTTTCCATCGGCATAATATCCAACACATTTTTCAACGGAGAATATTCACCATTTTTGTTGATGACACGAAAATCAAAACCATGTAAATGCATCGGATGACGCATCATCGAATTGTTGTATAAAGTAATACGCAGAATTTCACCTTTTTTGACTGGAATTTTATCCGATTCTGAAAATACTTTGTTATCCATACTCCATACATAACGACTCATATTTCCCGTTAATTCAAAACGTAATTCTTTTACAGGAGCATCTTTCGGAAGTGTTGTATTTTCAGGTGATTTTAGCATTCCATAATTCAATGTTGTGATATTTGATGATAAATTTTCATGCGAAGAATGATCCATTTCTCCCATTTCCGAATGATTCATTTCTTGATGATTTTCTGCCGAATCTTTCTTTGATTTTTTGGATCTCTTTTTCGAATCGCCAGAAATTTCGGGATACATCACGGTATTCATGTCCATTTGCTGCAAGCTCATTTTCATGCCCATATCGTTCATTGTTCCGTCCATATTCATCATGTCGTTCATCATTTTCATTCCTTCAAAATACTTCAATTTCGGAAGTGGTTCCATCAATTGTTTCTTTCCATCACCAATGAACAACGAAGCCGAACCCGTTCTATCTTCAGAAGTTGCTTGAAATTCGTACGATAAACCACCTTCAGGAACTGTAACTACCACATCATAGGTTTCAGAAACACCGATAATCAAACGATCAACCTCTAAAGGTTCTACATCATTTCCATCATTTGCTACAACCGTGATTTTTCCGCCCGCATAACGCAACCAAAAATAAGTCGACGCACCACCGTTCGAAATTCGTAAACGAACTTTATCACCAGCTTTGAATTGTTTCAGTTGACTTTCATTCGCTGCATTTATCAAGAATTTTTCGTAATAAACATCGCTCACATCCATTGCCAACATACGTTTCCATTCGTTGGTCAATTTTGTTTTGAAATGCCCTTCTCGAATTGCTTCAGCATAACTTTGCGTTGAACCTTTTTTGATTCCCGCCCAATCGTTTGCATTATGCAACATTCGCTGAATATTTTTTGGATTAAGATCTGTCCATTCACTCAACATTACAGGAATTGTAGGTAAATCATCAATTCCTTTTCGGAAAGTGGGATCATTTTCGCGTTTCTTCAAAATCATCGAACCGTACATCCCAATTTGTTCTTGATACCCCGAATGACTGTGGTACCAATGCGTTCCGTTCTGAATAATCGGAAATGAATACGTGTACGTTTCGCCAGGTTTGATTCCCATTTGTGTCAACATCGGAACCCCATCTTCTTTATTTGGCAACCACACGCCGTGCCAATGCAACGAAGTATCTTCGTTCAATTTATTATGTACACGAATGACAGCCGTATCACCTTCCGTAAACTCCAAAGTTGGCATAGGAATTTGACCATTTACCGAAATCGCTCTTTTCTCTTTTCCTAAAAAATTAACAATGGTATCACGTACATATAAATCGTATTCCACACGTTTTTGTGCTTGTAAAGCAATCACCGACGGAATAAAAAGTAAACAAAGTAATTTCCTCATGTGAATGATTGATTATAATTGACTAAACTTCTTATAATTCTCCTCATTTTCGAAATAATCAACATTTCCTTGTTGATCTTTCAAAACGATATACGCATTCGCTTTATCAATTTCCTTTCCTGTAAAAGGATCTTTTGCTTTACGCGCAGTTTCATCATTCGGAATTCTTTCTACACACATATTACAACATCCATAATACGTTTTTCCATCATAAGGAACTTCAAACTGATCTTTGCCCATATAGGCATTGTTCACCATACAAACTTGCTTATTCGGCACTTTATCTCCTACATTGTAAGCCATTGTTTGCGAAGGTTGCATCATATCTGACATCTGTTCTTCGTGAGCAGTAACTGCTGGTTCTTCTGTTTTATTTTGACAAGATGTTAATACAAAAATACTTAATATTGAAACGCCTAAAACTATCTTTAAATTCTTCATTTTCATTCTATTTTTTAATTATTATTTCAATGTTTCAACTGTGCTTCCGCATGTCAACATCATATTTCCGTAGAAAGGATTTTTGATATCTGAATCTTTACTCAACCAATTCGAACCACCATTAAACATCGGACAATTTTGATAATAAACCGTGTAACCAAGATTTGCTTTTTGAGCTAATTTGTACATTGGTTGTGACAATTTTGCAAAAGTTGAACGTTGTTTTTCAATATTTTTTTCTTGAGATAATTGTTTCGAAGTTGCTTCTAAATCATTCAAAACTTCCATCCAAACCATATGCGATTCATGCGAAAGTTTACCCATTTCTACAGTAGAAATTGATTTAGAAAATACAGTAATTTGTTTCGAGATTTCACTTTCATTTGCTTTTACAAAAGCATCTTTCAATGAAAAATAAGCATCAAAAACGTGCGACAATTGATTTTTTTGTTGAGAAGTTTCAGTTTGATTATGATTAGGATGATCCATTTCTTGATGATTCATCACCATTTTTTTATCACGAGAATATTGACAATCTTTTTCCAATTTCGCATAAGCTTCATCAGGCGCCATATACTCTGCATTATCAAAACCTGCTAGCGCGATGTTTTTCAAGATTTCGTTCGAATTTGTTTTTGATTTATTATACGAAATCGAAGCTGTTTGTGTGTTTACATCAAAATCTACTTTCGAAATTCGAGCTTGATTTCCCGCTTTTTCAATTAATTCTTTTGCATTTGCACAATTTCCTTTCACTTGAAATTGTTTGGTTTCTTGATTTTTAAACTGTGCATTTACAGCAAAAGCAAGAAAACTTCCGATAACTAAAAAACTATATTTTTTCATGATTTTTAATTTAGATTTTATCAATTGGTCGACGCGTATGTTTGCTCAATTGTTTGAAAACAGAAGGCGTTAAACCAGTTACTTTTTTGAATTGTGCACTAAGATGTGCTACACTCGAATAATTCAATTGAAACGCAATTTCGCTCAACGATAATTCATCATAAATCATTAATTCTTTGACTTTTTCGATCTTTTGTTGAATAAAATATTTCTCAATTGTTTGCCCTTCCATTTCCGAAAAAAGATTCGAAATATATTTATAATCTAACTTCGTTTGTTCGCTCAAATAATCAGATAAATTAACTTTCAGTTCGTTATTTTCTTGATGAACCAATTGAATAATCAATGTTTTAATTTGTTCAATCAACTTGCTACGTTTATCATCAATCAACTCAAAACCAACCTCTTCCAATTCATTTCGAACCAATTCTAATTGATTAGAATTTATCGGATTTTTCAATTCAACTTCTCCCAATTCGATATGATTTGTTTCGATGTTATTCATCTTCAAAATTCGTCCAACCACTACTTTACAGCGATGACAAACCATATTTTTTATAAATAATTTACTTGTATTTTCCATAATATATTCTTCAAATTTGAGCGATTTATTTCACTTAAATTTACAAAATCTTATGTTACAAATTTCGTACAACTTCAGCTCAAAAGATTATACAATTTGCAAGATGATGTATATAATTTTCAGATTACTCATTTTTCATTAACCTATTCTTTATAAATGAATTACCAAAATCATCTGTTTTTTGAATATATTTGGTTAGAAAAATAATTTCTCAAAACAATAAATTCTATGACAAAAAAAGAACTAACTCCAATAGAACAAAATAACTGCATTCAGATTTTGAAAGAACGTTTTGAGAAAAATATGCATCGACATCAAGATTTAGATTGGCAAAAAATAGAAGAAAGTATCATTAATCAACCTGAAAAAATTTGGTGTTTGCATCAAATGGAAATTACTGGTGGTGAACCTGATATTATTTTTTATGAGGATAAAACAGACGAGTATTATATTGTAGATTGTTCGGCAGAAAGTCCGAAAGATCGTAGAAGTTTAGCGTATGATTACGAAGGACAGACGTCTCGCAAAGAGCATCAACCAAAAAATAATGCGATAGATGTTGCAAAAAGTATGAAAATTGAATTATTGACCGAAGAAGAATATCGTTTGTTGCAAGCTGTAGAAATTGTAGATCAAAAAACCTCAAGTTGGTTAAAAACTCCTGAAAAAATTAGAGAATTAGGCGGCGCTATATTTGGCGATTATCGTTACGGAACTATTTTTATTTATCACAACGGCGCACAATCTTATTATGCAGCTCGTGGTTTTAGAGGAATTTTAAAAGTTTAAAAACTATGAAATTTGCATTTCCATTAATTGTTTTCCTTTGTGGTTCAATTCTATTTATTATTGGCATTTTGTGTAAAATCACACATTTTTACTTTATTATTTCTGCAAATTTGATGTTATTTTTAGCTTCCATTATTCAAATCATTGGAGTTATCATCTTCATTTTCAAATTAATTATTCCTCTTAAAAAAGACACCTCTATAAATTCTTGATTGCATCAAAACCAAGATTATTTCTTTAATAAAAAATCACCATAAAAATCAGGAATATCACTCGAATAAATAGCAGATGCGACTTCTTCTATTAGATAATCAACCTTGACAATTTCAGCTTCAATCTTCTGCTCATCCAAAGTTAGAATTGTATAAGTTGCTTTCCTATCATCTTCCTTGCTTCTGCCTACAGAACCACTATTTATGAATAAAATATTCGAAACCTGTTGAATATAAGATTGATGCGTATGCCCCATCACCAAAGCATCTATATTTTTATCTTTCAAAAAAGAATACATCATTTGCTTGTCATCGGTTTCATAAACATATTGGTCGTTGGTCTCTAAACTTGCATGAACAAGTAATATTTTCTTAAACGAATTCCCTGTTTTAAATACCAATTCAAGTTGATAAGGCAAATTACCTAACCATTCTTTATGTTCTAAACTAATGGTTCTTTTACTATGATTAATTGCTTCAAATCTATTTTTAGTTTCAATATCGTCATGATGTAAAAGCGGAAATAAAGGTAAATCTAAAGCAATTCGGTCATCGTGATTTCCTAATAAACATGGAATTTTATTCTTGATAAAAAAAGAAATAACTTCATTACTCCAAGGTGCAAAATCAACTAAATCTCCTAAACAATAAATTTGATTGATATTCTTATCCTTAATATCCTTTAAAACTTCATTCAAAGCCAATAAATTTCCATGAATGTCACTAATAATTGCAATCTTCATCATTTCTTCCCACATTAAAAAAACTAATTTAGATTTTTTATTACAAACTAAAAAACAATTATTCTCTCCAATTCTATGATTATTATCAAATTACTTTTATCTCTAAAACAATATTTACAGATCAATTAATTTTAATTGCATATATTTATTTTAAATTATTCTAAATAAATATTGTCTAACTAAATCTTTTTCCTAATATTTGTATTTTAATTTAGACTTAATACAAATAATAATGAAAAAACTATTTATTTCTACTGCAATATTAGCTCTATTAGCAAGCTGCACGAATAAAGAAGCTAAAAATGAATCGACTGAAGAGGTAAAAACAGAGAACACGATTTCGAACGAAAAAATTGTTTCTTTAAATGGAGCGATTACTGAAATTTTAGCTGATTTAGGAGAAGAAAATAACCTTGTTGGTGTTGACGTTACAAGTACTTACCCTGCTTCTGTAAAGGAAAAAGCGACAGATTTGGGACATACTCGTTCTTTGTCAATAGAGGCTTTATTGGCTTTGAAACCAACAAAAGTATATGCAACGGATAAAGACTTGAATCCAGAACAAATTGCACAACTAAAAAATGCTGGAATTCAAACTGAAATTATCAAACAAGATTATTCAGTTGAAGGAACGAAAAAGTTAGTAAAAACGGTTGCAACTTCTCTAAATAAACAAGATTTTGATGCTATTACTACTAAAATTGATACAGATTTAAAAGCTGTAAAACCTTTAGCTACAAAACCAAAAGTATTGTTCATATACGCTCGTGGAGCAGGAAACTTGATGGTTGCTGGAACAAACACACCAATGGAAAAAATTATTGGAATTGCTGGTGGACAAAATGCCATTACAGAATTTGAAGATTTCAAACCATTAACGCCAGAAGCGGTTGTAAAATCAAATCCTGATTATATTTTGATGTTTGACAAAGGCTTAGAAAGTATTGGTGGCGTTGACGGCGTATTAAAATTAGAAGGTGTTGCTTCTACAAATGCAGGAAAAAACAAAAAAATCATCGCGATGGATGGTCAATTGGTTTCTGGATTTGGACCACGTGTCGGACAAGCAGCAGCGCAATTAAATCAATTACTTCAAAAATAAAAAAGTCTAAAACAATATGTATCCGCAAATTAGAATACATCTTTCTTTGTTAAGCTTAAGCATCTTTGGTCTTGCAATTCTTGCATTATTTCTGGGTGTTTATCAATTTAACGAATCCATCCTATCCATCATCAATAAAGCGATTACCAATAGAACTGCCATCAACGACAGCGATTATTATGTGCTTTTCGATTTACGATTACCACGTATTATTATGTCTATTTTGGTTGGTGCTGGTTTGGCGGTTGCTGGAACTTGTCTACAAGGTATTTTCAAAAATCCGTTGGCTTCTCCAGACTTGATTGGAATAACATCAGGAAGTATTTTATTTGCTGCAATTACAATTGTTTTGGGAGGATATATCAAAGATTTTGTTCCAGAAATTATCCATTACTCATTGCTTAGTTTGATGGCATTTGTCGGCGCTATGTGTTCCACAATTTTTGTGTATAAAATTTCTTCACATCATCAAAAAACAAATATCACCATTTTACTGTTAGCCGGAGTTGCCATTTCTGCTTTATGCGGATCTGCAACCGGATTGTTAACCTATCTATCATCAGAAGAAGAATTACGCAATCTAACATTTTGGACATTAGGTAGTATTGCGAGTGCCAACTGGGACAAAATCTTAATTTTAACAATCGTGATTAGTGTAAGTTTTTACTTTTTAATTGGAAAAGGAAAAATACTAAACGCGATGATGTTAGGCGAAAAAGATGCTGAACATTTGGGTATTAATGTCGAAAAAACGAAAAGACAGATCATTGTTTTTTCAGCTTTATTGGTCGGTACAATTGTTTCTTTTACAGGAACAATCGGATTTGTAGGATTAATCGTTCCGTATATTTTACGATTAGTCTTCAAATCAAATTATGTGATCATTCTTCCATTATCTGCATTTTTAGGCGCAATTTTAGTCATTGTTGCAGATACAATCAGTCGAACATTGGTTGCTCCATCCGAAATTCCAATCGGAATTTTAACTTCGTTAATGGGCGCACCAGTTTTTATTTCAATTTTAATGAATTATAAAAAATCATTGTAATGTTAAAGGTAGAAAATATTAATTATCAACACAAATCATTCAAGATTTTAGATACGATTTCATTTGATGCAAAAGCAGGAAAAATGATTGCAATCGTTGGACCAAACGGTGCAGGAAAATCGTCTTTATTGAGCTATATCGCGAATGAAATTGAACCAAATGCTAACCTAATTCGACTAAAAGACATTGCCTTAAAAAATTGGAAAAAAGAAGATTTACCGCAACATAAAGCTAAATTTTCGCAACATCAACCAACTGATATTCCACTAACAGTGAAGGAAGTTGTGCTAATGGGACGTTATCCATATTTCCAAAATTCACCTCAACAACAAGACATCAATGCGGTTGATTATTGGATGACCAAAACCGATATCAATCATTTAAAAGACAGGGATTACATTCATCTTTCTGGTGGCGAAAAACAGCGTGTACATTTGGCGCGCGTTTTTGTGCAATTGGAAAATGAAGTCAATCAAAAACTACTATTATTAGACGAACCTTTGAATAATTTGGACGTTTCTCATCAATTTAATTTGTTAGAAATTCTGAATGATTTTAAACAAAAAGGAAACTTAGTAATTTTGGTGATGCACGACCTTAATTTGGCTTCTCAGTTTGCTGATGAAGTGATCTTAATGAACAAAGGAAAAATTGTTTATCAAGACAGTCCAGAAAAGGTTTTCCGACCAGAAATCATTTCCAAAATTTATAGATTTCCTTGTACCATTTGTAAAAATCCAATCGACCAAAAACCACTTATTTTATTCGGTAAAAAAACAATTACAATGAACACACTTACAGATTTAAAACAACAATGGGAAGATTTGAAAGCAAATCAACCTAAAATTAGAATACGTAACGCAGCGAAAGAACTTGGCGTTAGCGAAATGGAACTTTTAGCAACACAATTAGGTGATAATGTTACAAAATTAAAACCTGAATTTGCTGCGATTTTACAAGAGATAGAGTCACTTGGAAAAGTGATGGCTTTGACGCGCAACAACGAATGTGTGCACGAACGCAAAGGTATTTATCTGAATCCTGATTTTTCTTCGCCTCACGCACAACTTTTTGTTGGGGAAGATATTGATATGCGAATTTTCTTGAATCATTGGAAAACAGCTTTTGCTGTTGTAGAAAAATCTGAACATGGAGAACGCAAAAGTTTACAATTTTTCGGGAAAGATGGTGAAGCAATTCACAAAATATATTTGGTTCCGCAAAGTAATGTAGAAGTCTTTGATGCATTGGTTGAGAAATACAAAGACGAAGATCAACAAACTATTCCTGCAACAGAAATCATCGAAAATAATGTTACAGAAAAACCTGATAACGAGATTGATGTTGAAGGTTTTCAACAAGCTTGGGTTGAGTTGAAAGACACGCACAATTTCTTTATGATGTTGCACAAATTCGGCGTTACACGTACGCAAGCGTTGCGTTTGGCTCCGACAGATTATCATGCAAAACAAATTTCGAATGAAGCAATTGTTCAGTTCTTAGAAAAATCTGCCGAAACGCAAACGCCAATCATGGTTTTCACAGGAAACAAAGGAAATATTCAGATTCATACAGGCGAAATTAAACGTACAATGTGGCACGAAAACTGGTTCAATATTTTAGATCCAGATTTTAATATGCACTTGGATATGTCAAAAATTGCCTCAACTTGGATTGTTAGAAAACCTACTGAAGATGGTATTGTAACAGCGATTGAAGTTTTTAACGACAAAGGCGAAATTATTGTTCAATTCTTTGGAAAAAGAAAACCAGGTATTCCTGAATTGGAGCAATGGCGCGAGATTGTTGCTGAATTGAAATAATAAGAATCTAACCTAACTTATACTTTCACACTAAATATTTTACCCGATTAATAGAAAATGTTAATCGGGTTTTTATTGTACTATTATTAAGAAAAAACTATATAAATTCTTTAATCATTATAAATAAAACTTTCCTCTAGATTCTACTTTAGATTTATATTCTTCAATTTGTTTAACAAATTTCTCTACTTCACTATATGTATCTAAATAATACAATCTGTTATTCAAATCACTAAAAACATTTACTATATAAGTACCAAGTAATTCATGTTTATCAAAAAAATCATCTTCATATGAATAATATAAATCATCTGGATCATGACCTAACTCTTTTAATACAGGTTTTAAATTATCCTTTGTTATTTCAATAACAGAACAACTTCTTAAAAAAATTGACTTTTCTATAGTGTTTAATTCATTGTTATATGATACTACTATCTTAGATTTTCCATCAAAACACCAACCGATGATATTATTTTTATCTATTTCCTTAAATGACAAACTATTAGACTGATTCAAAATTGATTTAGTTATTTTAGTCTTTTTAAGTATTACTTCTACATTTTTTAAATTTACTTCCATATTATTTTAATTTTGGGCAATATATCACTCTTAAACTTCCCAAAAAATAAATGAGCAGATTAATTTTATTTATTGTCTTTTTATACAATTAACTCACTCCAAAACACAAAAAAGGTCGCCTTTCCAGACGACCTCACACAAAGAGACAAATAAAGTACTCAAAACTTTATTTCAAAACTATTTTTTTCGTTTCAACTTTATCGGCAGATTGTACTTTTACGATGTAAATTCCAGCCGAAAGTTTACTTAATTGTATTGTTTTATTTGTAAATGATGAAGTTGGTTGATACCTTTCTTGATGTACCAATTGTCCATTTATCGCATAAATTTGAATATTTAATGGAGATGATTTCGCTTCTTGCGAATTGTACACTAAACCAATTGTTTTAGGTTGAGAAGTCGTGTAAATATCAAACTTCGTTTTGGCTAATTCTGTTGTTCCTAAATTAGTTGTTACATTTTCGTAATCGAATGTTATTTTCCCTGTAGAAGTTCCTTCAAACGTTTTGAAAACCAATTTATAAATCTGATTCGTAGATGTATTTTTGATAAAATGATTCGTAGGATTCACAACATAAGACCAACCCGATAAGGTTTTCCAATTATATCCAACTGCATTAATATCTGCTACATAAGCCGTATCATCAGTAGGATTTCCAGATTCTGTTTTCGCCACTTTGATCAAATCACTTTGCAAAACTCCCGTTACTGTATACATCACAACATCACCTTCATTCGTTGTAAGTGGTGTAACATATTTTGTAAATTTCAAATCCCATTTACTTTGGTCTGGCTCTGGTGTAACCGCTTTATCAGTCAATAAACTATAATAATTGAACAAATTAGTTGGATTGGTTTTGTGTGCAAGATTTACTTTTGTATCAGCAGACCAAGTCCCGTTCGTCAATTTAGAATACGTAAAATTATATTCGCCTAAAGGAGCTGCTAAATTATCTATTTTCAATTTCACATATTCTCCTGTTGCATATTTCAATACAAAAATGATAGAACCATTTACATAATGATTTGCAATACTATAATCTCCCCAACCATATGTCGCAGAACCATTATTGAAAGCCCCATCTTGCCAATCAGTATCCGAATTATACAAAGCAGTCCAAGACGATAAATTTGCTACATCAATTGCATTCCATTTCGACAAATCATTTGATGCTTCGTACACCTGAATTCCTGCACCATCATTCACTCGAATTCCTGTTGACATATTCGATTTTCGATAAAATGAAATATCCCAATCGCTTCTATTTACAGAATTTGTTGATTGGTCTGCCAATCCATAATAAACATCATTTGCATAAGCAGCGCCCATTGTGACCTCACCTTTTATCGTTTGTGCATTTATTGCAACAGATGTTAGAATGATTGTTGCTAAAAGTGTAAATTTGTTTTTCATGATATAATAATTTTTTAATTGTTATTCAGAATTAGAACAGTCAATCCGAGAGATTACACTCTGACCCGTATGACTCGGATTGACGGATTCTAACCACTAATAATGAGTATGTTTATGATAAATTTATTTGATAAGTTTATATTCAAATTTTGGATAACCTCTCACACCAGAAGCATTCAGGAAGGCTAACATTTTAATTTTGTAATAATTATTTTCTGCATCTTTGATGATATAAAATCGATCCGAGAATAATTTTTGAGGAGCAGTTACTTGTCGCCAAGAATCTCCAATTGCACGCTGATCGTCTAAAAATTTTGTTTCATCAATCATCGTTTCATTAAATTTTTCGTAGGTAATTTCATTAGTTACATCTACACGATAAGCTTTTGCACCTGCTTTCAAATTATTGACCACATAATCCGAATATCCATACGAACCATTTCCTGTAATAAGATTAGTGAAAACTGTAAAATTCAAATCCCATTCTAATTTTGGAGGTTCAACATTTACAAAATCATTCGTCGTAAAACTGAAGTGAACAAAATTGTGCGTTGACGTTTTTGCTATAACTTTTTCTTTGTAAGTCGTATCATCTAAATCGGCATATTGCATCACATATTGCTCATCTTTTTTGATGAATTTCACTTTTTTCCAACCGCGCGAATTTCCAGCAACAGCCGCCGAACCAACTGCAGGCGTTGATGTTCCGACTTCGTAACCCAAATTCAGTAAATAAACTGGATTATCCGATTCTTTAATTTCCGCAATCGCCGTTTTCAAAATATCTCCAGTAGGATCGTCAACATATTCTTTGTTCGAATCTGTAAATGTACCTACCGCAACTTCGTTGATTAATTTCCCAACAGATGCTTTTGTTACTTTCGACAAATCAGTTTCGTCCAGCGCTTTTACCGCCATATAAATAGAAGTATTTAACATCACTCGGAAATTTGTTCCATTGTAAAAACCTAAATCCCAAGAATCCCTTTTTACCTTTGTTTGCGTTCCTTTACTTAAGTCAACATAAACTTGATATTGCTCATTTGGTCCGCCAATTTCCACATCCATTGTTCCGCCAATCGAATTTTCGAAAGAGATTTTTGTTGACGAATATCCTTGAACAATCGCTGATGGATAATCAATTTTTGAAATTTCAAACTGAATCGTTTTATCAGAACGATCAAATGGATAAATCAAATTCTTGAACGTAAAACTTGTCGACGTTTCACCTTTTTTGATTGGAATAATAATTTCTTGATTTGTAACTGCAACAGAAGTTGAATAATCGACATTATAAGTTGCTTTATCTTCGGTTACTTTGATATGAATTTCACCATCTCGTTCCGCAACTTTAGAATAAATTAAATTTATTGTTTTCTCATTATCAATCTTACTAAAATCTATACTTGCATCTTTAAAAGCAACAACAAAATCTTGTCCAATTGGATTGTTTTCTTCACTACACGACCACAAAAAAGAAAGACTAAACAATAAGGTATATATAAATATTTTTTTCATAATTTTTTGATTAATTAATTCCTAAATTGAACGTAAGTTTAGCGAAATACGAACGCCCATATCCATACAAAATACTCGTAGAACCTTGGCTGTGCGCGCCATCATTTCCAGATGAACTGTTCAAATATTTCACATCAAAAAGATTTCTTGCACCAATTGTTAAATCAAGTTTTTTGTTCCAAAAACTTTGTTTAATCGACGCATCCATCCAGTTAAAAGCTTCTTGTTTGCCTTTTACCAAAATTTGTTCACTTGTATTTGACAGATTATTTTTCAAGACAAATTGCTCTTGAGCTCCATTATATTTATAGAAAAGCGAGAAAATTGTATTGGTTTTTGGCAAGGTGTACGAAACATTTGCGTTGATTTGCGTTGAATAGAAATATTTATTTTTAACTGAATTTACAGCAACTGCTTCATCAATATCTTGCTTGATTCCTGTCAAGGTAAAACCAATTCCACCCATAAATTGATGGACTTTGAATTGATTCAAATACGTAATACCTTGTACATCATAATTGTCAATATTACGGTATTGATATTTCAATGGAGATTCTTCGACAACAATCAAATCAATCTTATCTTTCAGATTAATTTTCCACAACGATACTTTTTGCTCTAATGAATTATTTTCTCCAATATTCCAATTCTTTTTTAAGTGAACAAAAGC
The DNA here is from genome assembly GCF_030324345.1 of Empedobacter sp. R750. Taxonomy (NCBI): domain Bacteria; kingdom Pseudomonadati; phylum Bacteroidota; class Flavobacteriia; order Flavobacteriales; family Weeksellaceae; genus Empedobacter; species Empedobacter sp. R750. The sequence goes on from NZ_JACAGF010000008.1 coordinate 49,423, forward strand.
AGAAACTCCTTTTTCTGGATTCAGATTTTCGTTTCCTTGCACATTATGATTGACATCTACGAAATACGAATACATTTCCTCATAATTTGGCAAACGTGGCGAAGTCCCAACAATCGCGCGCAATTCCCACTGTTTTCCAAATAGATATTTTGCACTCAAACTCATTACATATTGCGTATCAAATTGCTCCGAAAACATCACGCGAGCGCCTGGACGAAACGAAAGTTTATCATTTAGATTAATCTCAGAAGAAGCAAAAAAATCATATGTTCCTAATTTCCTTTTTATAGGTTTTTGAAAAAATTCTCCTGCCGAAGTTGAAGCAAAACCTTTTGTTTGATCGATTTCATAACCAAATTGAAAATCGAAATAATCATTTTTATTAATAAAATTGCTGAACATCCCTTTAGAATAATACACTTTTCGACTTTCATATTCGAATTTGTTTACATCATGTTCAATACCTTCAAGAATTTCATAATTGTACGATTTCAATTTTCTTTTTTGTTCTTGATATGAAAACGAAACATCATAATTAATTGATTTTCTAAATCTCCCAGAAACATTTAAGTGATTGTAAATACGATCTGTTGTATACGTTCTATCTTTTCCAAAATAATCAATTGTCGCAGTTGGCGCATTCGTTGAAGCAATTGGATTGGGATCGTAATACTTGGTTTCTTCGTTGAAATATTCGAATTTATAAAACAAACGATAATTGTCTTTTTTATATTGAACAAATGCTTTTGCTGCATTTTGCTCTTTTGGCAACCATTCGTATCCTCTCAATCCATCATTATTAGGATAATTCTTTCCTTTTTTATCATCAAAAAATCCTTGAAAATCATTACGTGAAAAACTTAAATTAGCGTAGATTTTGTCTGAAAATTTATGCCCGATTTTCAAGGATTGTATATGTCTTCCCTTATTTTTCCAATTGTATTCGTCACCAATTGTTTCCTCTTGCAAAGTCGCAGAAATATCAAATTTATTCTTCCCTCCTTTTTTAGTAATAATATTGATTACTCCCGCAATAGAATTAGCTCCGTACTCAACTCCCATCGCACCTTCTACGATTTCTATTTGCTGAATATCATCTAAATTGATCTGCGTTAAATCGGTATTATTTCCTAAACCTTCGTCGTTAACTAATGGAATATTATCCACCAAAATTTTGAAATATTGCGCATCCAAACCAAACATTTGCACCGTCGATTTTCCTGTAGAAGAACTCGGAATAATATTCATATTCAATGTTTGATTTAAAACATCTGCCAATGTATTTCCTGCTTGTCGCTCGATCATTTCTTGCGAAATTACTTTTACTTCGTAAATAGATTTCTTAACCGATTGTGCATTATATTGCCCAGAAATAACGGTTTGTTCCAAATTAATCGTCGAATCTTTTGGAAACGAATTAATTTCTTGAGCCTGTAGAGTTAGTGTTGTAAGTAAGCTTAGTAGAAAAAAGCGCCTCTTCATTTGTCCTTAATTTTATTATTTAGAATTAGTCTAATAATTAATAAGACAAATGTAAACGAATTTTTAAATTTATTTTTATTTATTCTAAATTAATTTATTGAAGAATGATAAAAATCGAGTTTCATGTTCTAATTCTGATAAAAAAATGAGATGTTAAAACATTATCAATCAACTCAATTTGTTAAAAAATTAAATTAAGAAAAGTAAAAATTGATCGAAATTAAAACTGATTATTTTCGTTTAGGTTTTGTTTTCGTGACAGTAAAATAAGACGCTGTAAAAGCAGACAAACTTTTGTAACCGACTTTATAAGCGATTTCGCTCAATGTAAAATTATTGGTATCTATTAATTCAATACTTTTTAGAATTCGGACAAGTTGCATATATTTCTGAAGTGTAATTCCTGTTTCTTGTTTGAAAATTCGTTGCAAATTTCGAGCAGACATATTCGCTTTATCTGCCAATTCATTCAAATTAAAATTTGTCGAATAATGAAAATGAATGTACTCACTCACCGGAATTAAACGGGTATCAACAAGAACTGGTAATTCTAGATTATGGTTTTCATCACAAAAATGAGGCAAACTATACAACATTGAATTTAAGAAAATCTTTTGCTCCTTCTCTTCTACCAAAAATTTGTTCCATTTTGAGGCATATAACATCATTTCCTTTAGAATTGGCGGCGCAACAAAAACATGAATATCATTGTAAAAATCATCCTTAAAAACTTCTTTAAACAAAATCAACATTGGATTGACGGTTTTCGCCTCGGAAGTCGTACGATGTAGCTTATTTGCAGGAATCCAAATCACATGATTTTGAGGGACTAAATAAATCTTTTGTTCGATATGAAAATATTGGTAACCTTCTTCAACATAATTTAATTGGAAATAATCGTGCGAATGAACCTCATCCGCATTTTTGCGATTCTTCTCGTACCAAACATAAGTATTGGTCTTCATATGATCAGAATATTCTCCAATAATTTGTTTCATAAATTAATTAATTTTCTCTTTTATACATTTAGCTAATTATAGCAATAAAACCGTCAGTTCGAGTGAAATTCTGCAAGAATTTTGTATCGAGAATAAAGTTTTAGAAGATAAAAATTCATCTTAATTCTCGATACAATTTTTATTCATTTCATTTCTAAAAATCACTCGAACTGACGAATTTTAATTCAATATGTACAAGAAGTTAATTTTATTTGTCGTTTTAAATATAATATATGGCAAAATTAATAAAAACGACATGATTAATTTTGTAACCGAATTAGAAATATCAAGTCAATGGAAAAAAATAAAAATATTTGGATTGGAATTGCAGTTGTCATTTTAGTTTCAACTAACCTAAGAGCTCCAATTACAGCTGTTAGTCCAATTTTAGATGAAATGAAATCTGTCTTAAAAATAGATAATTTTCAAGCAAGTTTATTGACTTCTATTCCACTTTTCGTATTTGCATTTTGTTCAATTTTAGTGAGTAAAGCCACTGCAAAAATTAACATTCGACACGGATTAATTTATTCCTTAATCATTCTAATTATCGGGATTTACGTCCGTATTTACGGCAATATTTCGATGTTATATATCGGTTCGTTATTAATTGGATTGGGAATTTGTATTGGAAATGTTTTGACACCAGCGTATATAAAAAATACGTTTCCAACAAAAATTGGAATTATGACAGGTATTTTTTCGGTTTCGATGAGTTTAATCGCCGCTTTAGCTTCTGGATTGAGTATTGCAATTGGAAATTGGACAAATTTAGGTTGGAAAGGTTCTCTTGGAGTTTGGATTGTAGCGGCTATAGCTGCACTTATAATTGTCTGTATTGATTCTTTAAAAAATAAAACAGCAACTCAACAAAAAATTGTTCAATCAGAGGATGTAAAATTCAATATTTTCAAATCAAAACAAGTATGGAACATTAGTATTTTTATGGGATTACAATCGTTGATTTATTATTGTTTGGTTGCATTATTACCTACATTACTAATAGATTTTGGTATGACAAAAAACAATGCAGGTTGGGTATTTTCGGTTTTACAACTTGCCATGTTACCCGCCATGTTAGTAAGTCCAGTTTTAGCCTCACGCATGAAAAATCCAAAAATTATGATTTACATAACTTCCATTTTATATTTTATTGGAATCATAACATTGCTAATTTTCAAAGCGAAATTCAGTTATTTGAGTGCGATTTTAATTGGAATTGCAGGAGGATTTGCCTTTAGTCTTTCTATTTTATTCTTCTCATTAAGAACAAAAACAATGGTTGGAACAATCAAAATTTCGGGAATGGCACAATCTGTTGGTTATTTAATTGCGGCATTTGGACCTCCTATTTTCGGAAAATTATATGATATCGATTCTACTTGGAGCTATTCATTATACTTTTTAATGTTCTGCATGATGATCCTAACATTTTTTGGAATAAAAGCTTCTCAACCTAAATTTGTGGAGGAAGATTAAAAATAATTCGAATTTACAGGTAACATACATCAAGCAAAAGCGTCTATAGAATAGAACACGTTATCAACGTGTTAATCGCACAAATTGATTATATTACATGTAAGTTTATGAAAACCATAATTATACAACCTCATCATCCTGAATTAAAAAATATTGTTCAATATTTCATCCTTTTCAGATCTGAAAAGGATGAAAAGATTGATTATTCAACCTTTCCTAATACTAATCTTTGTCTTTCCATTTACAAGCAGAATAAAATCATTCTCGAACAAAATAAAACTAGCAAACATCTTTTTACCTTAAAAGGAAATGCTACGTACAAAAGTTATTTATCAGGATTTCACGAATCTAATCTTAATGTAAGCATTAATGCTACTTTAGATGAAGTTTGTATTATTTTTCATCCAGCTGCGTTACGTTTATTTACAAATATTTCGTACGATGAATTAATTAAAAGTGATGAAGTTTTCGAAATGATTTTCCCAAAATTTGCAACAGATTTTACAGAACAATTGTTTGAGGAAAAGAATTCTTTGAAAAGAATTTTAATGCTCGAAAATATACTATTGAAAAGCTTAAATCAAGATTATTTAACTACTAAAACCAAAGAAATCTTATATCTCATTCAACAAACAGATGAATTAAAAGTTGGTCCTTTAGCCAAACAACTTTCAATGAACGAATCGACTTTATATCGTTTATTCATGAATCAGATTGGGCAAAGTCCTAAATCTTTTTTGAAAACAGTTCGATTTAGAAAAGCGCTAGAGTCTATTCTTCATTTCGAAAAAGAAAAACTTACGCATATCGCTTACCAAAATAATTATACCGATCAATCCCATTTTATCCGCGATTTTAAAGAAATTACGGGGCAATCGCCCAATCAATTAAGAAATAAAACAAGCATTCAACAAGAACAATTGGCTTGGATTTATGCGCAACATTAAGCTGCACGATTTTTACAATTTTATCTTTCTTCGATACTTTTTCTTTGTTATAAATTAATATATCATATGAAAAATCTTATTTTGATTAGCTGCTATTTGATTGCCTTTAGCTTTTGTTCATCAGTTTTTGGGCAACAATTTTCGATAAAAGGAAAAGTAATCAATCAACATGACAAAGCACTTGAATTTGCTGATGTTCTTCTTTTCGAAAATGACAGTTTACTTATCAATCAAGCATATACAGATAATCTGGGATTATTTTCTATGAAAATAGATGCTGGAAATTATTTACTTAAAATAGAACAATTTGGCGTAGAATTTTATTCGGAAGAAATAGAAATCAAACAAGATAAAGACTTAGGGCTTATCAAAATTCAAGATGCAACAACTTTAGAAGGCACAACGATTACAGCAAAAAAGAAATTGATTGAACAGAAAGTTGATCGACTTGTTTACAATATCGAAAATTCTATTGCTTCACAAGGAATGTCTGCTTTGGACGCTTTACGAAACACACCAATGGTGAATGTATTAAATGATAATATTTCGATTGTCGGAAAAGGAAATGTTTCGGTTATGGTAAATGATAGAATGCTTAATTTATCAGGAAGCGAACTTACGAATTATCTACAATCGCTGCGCTCCGACGATATTGCGAAAATCGAAATCATTACAACTCCTCCTTCAAAATATGAAGCGCAAGGAAATAGCGGAATTATTAATATTATTTTAAAGAAAAATCCCAATCTTGGCTGGAGCGGGAGTGTAAATTCTTCATATCAACGAAATTCATACAATGGTTTCAGAACAGGCGGAACGCTTAATTATCAATCGAATAAAATAAGTAGTTCATTAAAAATAAATCAAGGTGATATTAATTATAAATTACACAATAGTCGAAACCTGATTGGGAAAGAAACCGCAATTTATACAAACGAAGAAAGACATGATAATCCGAAGATTTTTAACGTTAATTATAACTTAGATGTCAAAATCAATAAAAACCAAAATACAGGATTTATTTACAGTTATAGTAAATTGAATTATGATATGAATACAAAAGGAATCAGCAGATACCAAACACATTCAGTTATCGATTCTACTTTGTATACCAATCAAAAACAACATTGGACAACACCAACACATACCTTGAATGCCTATTATGACATAAAATTAGATAGCATTGGAAAAAAGCTAAATTTCACGGCAAATTTTCTGAATAATTCACCAAAAAAATTCAATGATTTTAATACGCAAAATGAGTTGAATAACAACGAAACTTTAATCCAAAACAATAGTAAAATGAAATATTCGATCTTTTCGATGCAAGCTGATTTTACTTTGCCTTACAAATGGTCGAACATAGAAACTGGAGCAAAATATACATTATTGGACAACAAATCGGATGTGGGATATTATGAATTTGATGGAGTAGATTTTATTTTGAATCCTACGAACAGCAATATTTTCCAATACAAAGAAAATAATTATGCAGCTTATGTGAGTTTTCAAAAAGATTTCAACGAAAAATGGTCAACAAAAGCAGGTTTACGATACGAATACACTTCGCTAGTAGGTTTTACGCCAAATGACGAAAACAGCAAACTGAAAAAGGACTATGGAAAATTATTTCCTACAGCCTATGTCAGCTACAAACCAACTACGAATCATTCGTTCAGTATCAATTATTCCAAAAGAATAAATCGTCCCGATTTTCAATCTTTAAATCCATTTCGTTGGTACACAAATCCGTATATGTATTTCACAGGAAATCCTAAATTACAACCATCTTTTAATGATAATATCGAACTAAATTATTCGTACAAAGGAAAATTGACTTTTGGACTTTACAATCAATACAGCCAAAATAATTTGTCTAATATTGCACGATTTTCGAATGGAATTTACAGCAATGTAGTAGAAAATAGTTACGATCAAAACAGAACGGGATTCAATATTGGATATTACAATACCTTTTTCAAAATTTGGGAAACTTCAGTTAATGCGAATGCATCTTATACAACCACAAAACCGACTATTTCTGAAGTGGAAAAGTTAAAAGTTTATTCGATGTCGTATTCTTTCTACAACACCATCACATTGAATAAAGACAAAACATGGTTTTTGATGCTTAATTTCTGGCATACGCTTCCATTCACTTATGCCAATATCAAACTACAAGATCAATTAGAGTTTTCGCCTGGAATAAAAACATCTTTCTTTGATAAAAAATTACAAGCCAATTTTGTGATAAATGATGTATTCAAAACGATAAAAAACAAAGGATATTCATATAACGGCGATTATCGTTCAGAATTTAATCAATACAATGATTACAGAGGTTTCAAACTTAGTTTAACATACAATTTTGGAAATAATAAAGTGAAAGAAAACAACAAAAAAGTGAATTTCGAGGAACAAAATAGAGCAAATTAAACTTAATTCAACTCTCAAAAACATCAACTTAATTGTTAACGTTTAAATTTCGATACTATTTTCAAAAAATATAAGAATAGTTATGGTGCATTCCGATGAATATGAGATATTTGTTTGACTTAACACTTTAATACAAATTAACAAGAACTAAATTTAATGAAGAAAGCATTAGAAAATTATTCAATTCAATTTATCAAAGAAATTATTCCTGTAACCGTAGGTATTTTGATTGCACTGTTTATTGACAATTGGAACACAAATAGAAAAGACCAAGTGTATATTAATCAAGTTTTTTCAACGATAAAAAGTGAATTGAATGAAACAACGGAAGAAATAAAATACAATGTTCCTTTGCAAAATTCTTATGTCGATTCACTTGAATACTATGCTGATAACAAAAGTGTTAACATTTTGGATATCACAATGAAATGTAAAGGCGTGTTTATTCCTCAAATTAAAACAAGCGCTTGGAAATCAGTTTCAACTTCCAAAATTGACTTGATAAATTATGATAAAATCACTTCTTTATCTAATATTGAAGAACAAAAAGATATATTGAAGAACAAAACAGAATTTTTCATGAATTTCTTGTACTCCAACTTTTATGAAACAGAAAAGAACAAAAAAGAAACCATCAAAATTCTAATACTAGACATTATTCAAACCGAAAAAACAATTCAACGACAAATTGATTTTTATAATAAGAAGTAAGGTTTAATGTTATCAAAATATTTGAAACGAATCTAAATATCAATATTTTAGAAAGTATTAACATTCAAAAATTGGGTTTGGTGCGAAAATTCCATTCAATATTCTCAACTTAAATAACCCTTAAAAATGAATACAACAAGAATTTCTAAAACATTACAAAAAGCACTAAATGATCAAATTACATTAGAAGCTTTTTCGGCACAAATTTATCTAATGCTTGCATGTTGGGCAGATGAAAATCAATTGGACGGAGTCAAAAATTTTATGATGAAACACTCTCAGGAAGAGCGCGTACATATGGCTAAAATTATAGAATATGTACAAGAACGTGGTGGAACTGTAAAAATTGAAGCCATTAAAAACCCTGGACCTGAACCTAAAAATGTATTAGAGTGTTTTCAAGCTGTTTTAAAACAAGAAATCGAAAATACCGAATCCATTTACAAAATTGTAAAAATGAGTATGGAAGAAGAAGATTGGGCAACATGGAATTTCTTACAATGGTTGGTTGCTGAACAACGTGAAGAAGAAAAATTAGCACTCGATTTATTAGACAAAGCAAAATTAGCGGGTGGTGCTAATATGTCTGATGCTGCAAAATTTGATTTAAACAAAACGATTGGTAATACAGGGCAAGATTTTCCTACAGCAGATCAAATTAATCCATTAGCAGAATAATATATTCATCATTCATCTCAAAGGGCTAATTTCTTAAAAGAAATTAGCCCTTTGAGATGAAACTATATTTATCAACTTATTCTTGTACAGTCCAAGTAAGTTCCTCTATCGCATATCCTTTTTCTTCTGCATACAAAAGAAACTTTTGTTTTGTTTCTTCCGAAATTGTTTTTTGTCGTGATAAAATCCACATATAATCATGACTTTCACCAAAAACCAAAGCTGTTTCATAATTAGGATCCATCAACACTACATTATATCCTGAATAAAATGGTCCAAAGAAACTAACTTTTAAAGCTCCTTTCCCCTCTTCTCCGTTCAACTTAACTTTTCCATGAGCTTCTGTCCATTGGTTTTCTTTATCATCAAAACCTCTGTTATGAACTTCTATTACACCTTTCTTATTCAAAAAATAAGTCGCAGTTACATGACTCATATTTTTTTCATATTTGAAATCTAATCGTGCAATTTCATACCACTTTCCCATGTATTGTTGCGGATCAAAATTTTCGACCGCTGTAACATAATCCGGGATTTTAACTTTTCGACAATTCAACCAAGCATAAGTCAACCCTCCCAAACCTGCTAACGCTAAACCTGAGATCATTTTTTTATTTAATTGCTTCATAATTCATTCTTTTTGTGAGAAACTTTATTTATAAATTCAATTGCAATCATTAAGCCAATAACCATATTTGAAAAGGTTTTAATACATTTTCTTGTTTAGTTTTCTTTATAAATGAAATACACAAAACTTTCTAGTACAGTTTTCAATATTTCCTATCTAAAAAATATTTTCAAGAAAAAAGCGAATCAAAAGATTCGCTTGTCATAAATTAAAAATTGTATGTAAAACTTAGATTAAAAGTTCTTCCTCGTCCAGCGTAATAAAACAATTCTGGAACTTTATATGCACTATACAAAACTTGTGATTTTGCACTCCAAATTGTTTGATAATCGGTATTAAAAATATTCTGAACACCTAAATTAATTTTACCGAAAGGTAATTTGTAAGCAATCATTAAATCTGATGTATTGTATGAATCAATCACATTTTCCAAACCATCTGTGTATTTGAAACTTTGTAAAGTTTGAAATCTAAAATTCCAATTATCAAATCCATAACCTGCGTAAGCTGTAAATTTAGAAGGTCCAGAAGTTGAAACGTCTTGTTTTTGCCAATCACCATTTTTCTCCACTTCAGATTTGATTAACAATGTATTTGCTCCAACATAAAATCCTCCGTTCGTGTAAGAAACCTCTGTTTCTACGCCCATATTTCTTAATTTCTGATCAACTACTTCTACCCAAAGATTTAATCCATCACGTTTTAAAGCAATATTTTTATCGGAATTACTGATAAATCCAGAGATTTGTCCTTTAAATCCATTATTTGTTCTGAAACGATAACCAAGTTCAAATTGTCCTGTTTTCACACCAGAAAGAGGAGAATCTTTTACATTGACACTCGAACTTAAATCCCAATTATTGGTTGCAGAATTAAATTTATAATTTCCATATCCATAAAATTTTGATGGATCAGCCAACGAAACTCCTTGTGAATAAGTTGTCCAAACTTGGTTCAATTCATTAATTTTATACAACAAACCAGCATTTAGCATCGTCATATTATAGCTACTTTTTCCGCCTGGAATATAATCGGCGCTGTTTCCATAACCATTTGCGATTTGCAATTGTTGAGTAGAACCAACAAAATCATCCAACTTAATCGAAATATCTTGGTAACGAATTCCTCCCGAAACTTTCAATTGAGGTAAAATATCATACTCAGCTTGCGCATATCCTGCAAAACTTGTAGAATGATTGGTTGGATAACGATCAATTGTTAAAACAGTGTGATTAATCATTCCTCCACTTGATAATGATTTCTGAGAATCAAATACATTTTGTTGACCTTCAAACTTTTCAAAGTCAGCGTCTACACCATATGTTAATTTCAATTTCCCCCAATCTTTTACCAAAACAGCTTTTAGACCCGAATAATACGTATCCTGTTGAGAAGCCGACATATAAGGACTTGTCCCAGAAGGCAACGTTAAATTACCTGGAAATGGGTAAAATCCTAATTTCTCAACACGAGAAGCAAATTGAACATAAACGTCTTGCCCTCCTAAAATATTCGTTCCATTATAACTCAATGTTCCCATTACACGCTCTGTTCCTGGATTTTTATCCGTATCAAAACCATCTCGCATTTCCAAAACAGAAGCATCTCCTTTGGTTAAAACACTAATATTTTCACCTAAATATAAACTACGATCTCCATTATATTTTGAACGATAATATTGCACAGATCCATTGATTTGATGTTTCGGATTGAATTTGTAACCCGCTGTTGCCAACACATCAATAGATTGATTATATTGTAAATCTAATTGCGAAATATCTGCAAATATTTGATCACCATCTGCATCATAAGCTCCACCATTTTGTTGAAAAGCAACAGCCAAACGTCCAGTAAATTTATCATCTTTGTAACCAATAGATTGAGCTGCACGCCAATCATGATCATCACTTCCTGAAAAACCTGTACGTGAACCAAGTTCTGTTTCGCCACTAATTCCATTTTTTAGCGTTTTTTTCGTTACAATATTGACAATACCACCTGTTGCATTTCCGCCATAAATTGCGCTTGCACCAGATAAAACCTCAACTCTTTCGATATTAAATGGATCTATTGCATCCAATTGACGACTTATGTTACGGATACTGTTTAAGGAAACACCGTCTATCATCACCAACATCGAACGTCCACGCATATTCTGACCATAATTTGATCTTCCTTGTGAACCAACATCCATCCCTGGAATCATAATCGCTAAAGCTTCTTTTAATGGAACACCATTTTTAGCTTGTTGCGCAATTTGTTCTTGATTGATCACCCAAACAGTTCCTGCCAAATCAGATATTTTTGTAGGTTTTCTTGAAGCAACTACCACAACATCATTCAAATCTGTGGATATACTATCATTCGTTTGGGCATATGACAGCGAGGCACTCCCAAATAAAATTGTTAAACAGATGATATTTTTTTTCATAGTGTGTTTTTAAATAATTTATATTTGCTGCAAATATAATTTTTATTTATTCTAAATTAATTTTATTAATGAAAAAATATTTTCTTTTTCTTCACAAATGGCTTGGATTATTTACAGGTATTATTATTTGTATTGTAGCAATAACAGGAGCTATCTTTTGTTTTCAAGATGAAATAAAAGATGCACTGTTTGATTATAGAAAAGTTGAAATTGTTCATCAACCATTCATAAAACCAAGTGAAATTATTCTTAAAGTACAAGACAAAAATCCTAAACATGTTGTTCTTCGAGTGATGTATATGGATAAAGATCGATCAACTGTTGTGATGACGATGGATGATAAAAAAGAATCTTACTTTGTATATGTCAATCCATATTCAGGGAAAATCTTACATCAAGAAAATATGAAACAAGATTTTTTCTTGGTGATACAATACATTCATATGAATCTTTTATTGGGTGATATCGGAAAAAATATAATTGGTTTTTCGACTGTTATTTTTATCATGATTATGATAAGTGGATTAATACTTTGGTGGCCCAAAAAGAGAAAACAAGCTAAAAATGGATTAACGATAAAATACAAAGCAAAATGGAAACGCATCAATTATGATTTGCATAATGTATTAGGATTTTATGCTTTTAGCATTGCTTTTATTGTCGCTTTATCAGGTATTGCATTTAGTTTCAAACCTGTTCGCAATTCATATACACAAATTGTTAATCTTGGAAAATCATTTCCTAATGAAGAAAAAGGATATGTCTATCAGCCTAAAAAAATGTTAGAAGACAATTACACTATTGTTGATTCGGCATATGCTTATAGTTTAAAAAATAGTCCAACAGCTTCTATGTATTGGATTTATTTACCTGTTCCTGATAAAAATCCTTTAGCCGTAAGAGCATATCATAAAAGTTTGCGCTATTATGCGGTTGACGAATATCAATTTGATTCGAAACAATTTCAGGTTTCTAAATTAATGAATGAGAATTTATCAAATGGTAAAAAGTTTGCAAACTCAATGTATGACATCCATACAGGACAAATATTAGGTTTATTTGGTAAAATATTAGCCTTTACTTCTTCAATAATTGTGGCAAGTTTACCCATTACAGGTTTTATTATTTGGCGGAATAAAAAACGAAAGCAGAAAAGAAAATAATTTTATTCAAACAATTGTTGAATAGATTATAAAATTTATAATTTCTATTAATCATAAGCAATTTTTCAAACCAAATTATTAGGCTAACATCTTAATACATTTTGTAAATTTGTACTTCAAAAATAAGCGAATATGCAAGGACCAATTGGTGTTTTTGACTCTGGTTATGGAGGATTAACCGTTTTCAAAGAAATACAGAAAAAACTTCCGCAATACGATTATATCTATTTAGGTGATAATGCTCGTTGCCCTTATGGAATTCGCTCGTTTGAGACAGTTTATGAATACACCAAAGAATGCGTTTTTAAATTGTTTGATTTGGGATGCAATTTGGTTATACTTGCTTGCAATACAGCCTCTGCAAAGGCTTTACGAACAATTCAGCAAAATGATTTACCCGAAGGCAAAAGAGTTTTGGGTGTTATTCGCCCAACAACAGAATCGATAAATGAATACACAAAGAATAACAAAGTCGGAATTTTAGCTACGCAAGGAACTGTTTTGTCCGAATCGTATAAAATTGAGATGAACAAATTTCATCCAACAATTGATGTTTTTCAATTAGCTTGTCCACTTTGGGTTCCTTTGGTTGAGAATAATGAAATTGATAGCAAAGCTGCGCACGATATTGTAGAAAAAGATATTCAACGCTTATTTGATCAATCATCCGAAATCGATACAATTGTATTGGCTTGCACACATTATCCGCTTCTTCTTCCTGTGATTTCGCAATATGTACTAGAAAATGTAACAATTCTTTCGCAAGGAGAATTGGTCGCGAATAAATTAACTGACTATTTACATCGCCATCCCGAAGTAGAAACACAATGCTCAAAAAATGGACATCTTACATTTTATACGACAGATGATGCGAAAAGTTTTGAAGCAAATACGACAATTTTTTATGGTCAGAAAATTACTGCTTCACATTTAGATGTTTAAAATATTTTTTCAGAAAAATACAAATAAAAAAACCGAGCAACTGCTCGGTTTTTTTTTTAGGAAATATTTGAAGTATTGAATATAAAATATTGAAAATTATGATGTATTAATATTAAAAAAAAGCTATTTATTCTGAATAAATATTCATTTTTAATTAATTCTTTTACAAAAAAAAAGCCTTCTAATTCTTAATTATTTCTTAATAAAAAATTAAATATTAATTCAAAATACACTTTATTTTTTTTATTTTTTAAGAAAAAATTTCTACATCTTGTCTACATATCAAGTTAAGTATTTTACATAAATACTTTATAACAAGTTATTTAAACTTATATAATGTCTACATTTTGTCTACATAGAAGTTTTTCAATATTTAAGTAAATTTTTTAAAAAACAATTATCTATAATTTTAGTGGACAATTATTGAAATTCCACATTCATGAAAAAAAATTACTTCCTACTGATGCTAATTGGCTTTATTTCTCAAAGCACATTTGCTCAAACACCAGTTCAAGTAGTCGATGATTTTTTGAATCAAGCCAAACAAAAAGGTACTATTGATTCGAAATTAGACTACAATGTCATCACAGAAGATGTGATCGGAAACAATCAAGCAGATTATGTAAAAATTCAACAAACAATCAATGGCATTCCAGTTTATGGAGGTAATGCAACTTTTTTTGTTCAAGATGGTAAAGTTATCAATCATAACGAAACATTTGTTTATGGAAACAATAACAAATCGTTAAATGTTGCTCCAAGTCTTACAGTTGAGCAAGCTATTCAATCAATGGCTCAAAAATTAGGTAAAAACTTTATTGCTACTTCTACAGAGGATTTGGTTAAACAATTCAAAAATAATCAACCTATTAACACTGAAAATTCTGTTTCTTTTCTTAAAGAGTCGCCATCTTATTTGTATTACTATAATAATGATGGAAACCTAAGATTAGCTTGGTTAGCTTTGACAGAAATTAAAGATGAATTACAAGAAAATAATCTGAATAATTTGTATGAAACAATAATTGATGCCAATACAGGTGAATTATTGTCAAAAAAATCAATTATTTATGCTTGTGGTGGTCATGATAATACTTCTGAAAATGTTTACCATAATAATCCTGAAGATTTTAAATGGGTAACCAATGCTTTCGCAGCAGAAACTACAACTTTAGATGCTCCTTTAAATGGAACATATCGTGTGATTCCAGCTAATCAGCAAAGTCCACTTAAATCTGATTTCAAATTATTGACAAATGTTTATGATCCTGTAGCTTCTTTAGAAGGATGGCACAAAGCATTACCAGAAGCATTAAAATTCAATCCGTCGTTAACTAAATATCATACTGTAGGAAATAATGCACAAGTAGGATACGACAAAAATGGTGTATTGACAGATTACGTTTTTGGAAGTGGTGCTCTCTATATTGTTGCCGCACATGTTATGATTGGTAATGAAGCTTACGGAGGAGAAAAACTCTTATTTGACTTTCCAAACCCTGGTAAATCAATGAACTATGATCCATTACAATATACTTCGGCAGCTACAACACAGATGTTTTATTCGGTAAATTCTATTCATGATATTTTACATTACCATGGATTTACACCAAAAGCAGGAAGTTTTCAGATGAATGTTGGTGATAAAGCTCGTGTACTTGGATTTACAACTTCTGGCTACGGAACAAAAGCACCAATGAAAAACAATGCTTTTATGGCATATAGTCCAACAATCATGAAAAATCCTACTACGGCTTTCTTAACATTCGAAACTTTACCAGCTGATGCAGGTTATTTAGAAATTAAAGACGGACCTATAAAAGGTATATACAAAGGAGCTAGTGGAAATAACACTGGTTATACTTATGGTAAATCACCATCGGTAGTTGCTGATATGATGCTAATTAACGATAAAAAAGGAATTAATGAACATGATGGTTGTGAAGCTTTCCCGGATGATAACCAAACAATAAAAGGTAAAATCGCTTTAGTAGATAGAGGTGGATGTACCTTTGATATAAAAGTAAAAAATATTGCACCTCACAATCCCGCAGCCATTATTTTTATTAACAATGATCCAACATCAACATTGGACGGAATGGTTTCTGTAGGACAAGATGAGCTTGGATTAACTATTCCAATTGCTTCTATCGAAAAGGTAGTTGGTGATCAAATCAAAGCTGCCATTGCCAAAAATGAGACGGTGTCAGGAACTATGCCATCTTCTAACTTTAGCTTTAGAACACGTGACAGCGGTTTTGATAGCCAAGTTATTTTGCACGAATATACACACGCCGTTAGTAATCGTTTAACTGGAGGAAATATTAATGGCGAAGAAGGTATGGGTGAAGGTTGGAGTGATTATGTTGCACTTAATTTGACACAACAAGCTTATCAAACATCAAAAGATTTAATCAATATGGGAGAATATGCTTTTGATGGTGCCGGATTAAGAATCCTACCTTATACAACTGATATGAAAGCAAATCCGCATACGTATGATTATTTGAAAGTAATTGGAGCAGGTGAAAATAAAATGCATCCTACAGGTTACGTATGGGCATTGATGTTATGGGAATTACACTGGAAAATGATAGATAAATATGGTTTCAATCCAGATTTCAAATCAAATACAGGCGGTAATAATATGACCTTAGATTTAGTTTTACAAGGTTTAAAAATACAAAAGAATGATCCAGGTTTTGTTGATGGTCGTGATGGAATTTTAATGGCGGATGTTGTTTTAAACAAAGGAACTAACCAATGTTTGATTTGGGAAGCTTTTGCCAAAAGAGGCTTAGGCTATAGTGCTAATCAAGGTGATCCTTTATTAAGAACAGATGGAAAAGAAGCCTTTGATCTTCCTCCTACTTGTGCACGTTTAGGTACTGATGAATTAGAAGTAAACGACGTTACCATTTACCCAAATCCAGTGAAAGATTTAGTGTACATTAACGCAAAAGATAATGTTAATAAATATGAAATTATTGATGTAACAGGACGTCTGATTGAAACAGGACAAGTTGAAAAAGACAATCAAGTCAACCGTGTTTCTACAAATCGTTTAGCTACTGGTGTATATATTTTGAAATTATATACTAATAAAGGTGTTGTAACGAAAAAAATCATTAAAAAATAATATTAATCTTACTTATTATGAAAAAACATCTAAATATAATTCTAATCACATTACTAAGTGCGAATGTTTTTGCGCAACACGCAAAGTCATCCATTCTTGAAAGTTGGTTAGAGCAAGCAAAAACACCAAAAGTTGTCGTTAATCAACTTGCAGACTTTACAAGTCCTCAACCCAAATTGGGATTAACTTATTGTACACCTGCTAACATTCCTACACCAGAGGAAATTACTAAAGTAACTATTAAAAGTAATGCTAACACTTATTTGGTAAACAGCAGTGGTAACGACACTAATATTGGTTATGAAGATTTTACAGCTTTAACTCCAGCCAAATTACAGCAATCGAGTTATTACGACATTACATTAGAGGGTGATACAAAAGGATTATTCTATAGTTCATTTACAGTAATGATAGACTTTAA
Organism: Empedobacter sp. R750; assembly: GCF_030324345.1. Classification (NCBI taxonomy): domain Bacteria; kingdom Pseudomonadati; phylum Bacteroidota; class Flavobacteriia; order Flavobacteriales; family Weeksellaceae; genus Empedobacter; species Empedobacter sp. R750. The sequence continues at coordinate 66,878 of NZ_JACAGF010000008.1, forward strand.
CCAAGATGGAAATTTTAGTAATTATTATGACAATTATAGTGATTCACAATCAGAAATAATTTTTGGTGATGATTTGTTGTATAATTCGAACGGGAAAGATGGAAAATCAATCACTGTTAGAGTAAGAGTTCCACAAGATGCGAAATTAGGACAGACAAGAATGCGTATTCTGAAAAGACAAACTGATGATAGAGCAGCTTTTCATACACGTGATGGCTGTGATATTGGCTCTACTTTTGGGCAAGTAGAAGATTATACAATTAATGTTGTAGAACCTGTCGCATGTACCAATACTCCAAATGGAGCAGTAACAAATGAAGTTATACTTCCTGTCATGAATAGTTTAACAAGCCTGCCTCAAGAAATTAGCATGGGAAGCTATGTAGATATTTTTGTTTATAAAGATGTTAAATATTTTTTTGAAGTAAATAATAACACAAAAATACAATTAGCATTAAAGAATATTAAAACCAATAAAGTTTTAGCTGCAAGTCCTGGTGCAATTAATTTTAGAAGTCCAATAACAGGTGTAGTTCGCTTATATATACATAGTGATGAAAACTGTACAGTGGGTACAGAAAAAGTTAAGCTTGAATTAACAGGTACTAACCCAAATCCGAATCCTATTAATGAAGCTTGTAATTTTGGGATACCTACAACTCAATTTCAATTACTAAAAGAGTTTAAAAGCAATGAAGAACTTGCATTTGATATCAACGCAAGTCCTGGTCGTGCGACAACAATTAGCGGAATTAAAATAAATTTACTTGGAGAAGCCACACAAGTTGATTTTGACCTTTTAGCTGATGCAAATGAATTACCTTCTACTCTAATTTCGAAAATAAAAGGAAAAATTGTTTCTAAAAAATTAATTGCAACAATCAATGGAATAAAAGGTTACGAATATAACATCGATTTTGATCAACCAATTACATTAGATGCATTAGAATCAGATAATGTTACAAAAAAATGGTTAAAATTAGTAACTGATGCGCAAGCAGTAGAAATAAATGCCTTATATAGTCTTGGAAATAAATTTGCTCTTAAATCGCAAGATAAATGGACAAAAAGTCCTTCTTCAGAATTTGTCTATCAGTTAAAAGCAGATTGTAGTTATAGCTCATGTAAACAAACTGTACCAGAAGCTCCAAAAATATTAGAAATGGCTGTTCCTGAACTCTCAGGTGCCACCACTAACAAAAATATATTTGATGTAGTAGTAGACAAAAATTACTCGTTAGAGATTGATGGATTAGACATTGATTACTGGGTAAATGATAAAACAAATAAGCCAGAGATAGTATGGCCAGAAATGCCATTTCTTAAAATATTTCTGTTAGAAAATAATCCAAAAACGGATATGCCCTATATACAAGCGACAGATAAAACAATCAAAAACATTCCTATTTCGACTATAGATACTGCCTTTTTAGAGAATTACCACTTGAAATATGAAGGTGTAATATATTATCATTTAGAAAAATTCCGTGCCAAAATAGATTTTAAAGAGCCATTGAAGTTAGATGGTAAAAATACAAATAGATACTGGCTATCTTTAGAAGAAGAAAGTAATATAGATGCTTGGAGCATTACACCGTATGCTGAACATACAGTAGGTAAGTCTGCTTATACTTTTTCTTTGCCAGCTAATCCTACACAAGATACTGATGTTTGGGTTGATCATAAATCAGAGTTTGTGTATAATTTAAAAATAAGATGTAGTAGTCTTGCAACAACAGAAATAGAAAAATTAGGAGAGACTAAAATCTATCCTAATCCATTCCGAGATATACTTACAATAGAGTCTATCTATAACATCAAAGCTGTAGAAATATACAATATGGCTGGACTAAAAGTAAACTCGAAAGAGATGAATACTAAAACTGCTCAGCTTAATTTGAGTAATTTACCAGTAGGTGTTTATATCTTAAAAGCAATTGATGAAAAAGGAAAAGTTTTTTACTAAAAAATAATCAAGAAATAAAGTGTTAATAATCACTCATATTTTTCAATTGTGTTAATAAGAAAACCGAGCATTAGCTCGGTTTTTTTATTATGCTTTTAGACAAATTATGAAACTGCTTCTACATTCAGAATTTCATATTTTTTTGTACCATCATTTGCTGGCCATTCAATTACATCACCAATTTTATAACCAATTGTTGCTAAACCTTCGTCCATTAAAATAGAATGACGATTCTTTTTCGGTTTTGCTTTTTCTGGGCTAACAAAATTTAATTGATATTCTTGATTTGAATTTAATTCTTTTATTGTTACTTTTTTCCCAACAGTCACAATATTATCCGCCAAATCTCTTCTCAAAATTTGCTCTGCATGACGCAATTCTTTTGTCAAGATATTTTCTTGTTCTGCTGTTACTTTTTTTCTTCTTAAATGGTCTTTAATTAAATCGTATAATCCTGTTGTTAAAATAATATTTGTTGTCATTTTGATAAATTCTTAGTTAAACTTTCAATCATTCGAAGAAGATTTCCTAAGACTCAAATATCAAATGACCGAAAATAAAATTCGCTAAAATTTGATACAAATCTCCTTACAGAAAATTGAAAATAATTGAAAATTGAAAAAAAATAGAAGGTTCCCTGTCTCGAGTCGTAACAGGGATTAGTTGATAAACTCTTTCGAGCTTCTTAAGAAAGTATCATCATGCAAATATGCCAACGACAAAAACAACCACGATTGGTTGTTTCTTCTATAGATGTCGATAAAATTTGCCATAAATTGATCCTAAAATGATTAATTCAAAGTTACGATATCTTTCTCAATCTAAAAAATATAAACCTTTTAAGATTATTTCATTAATATCATTTCAATAAAAAGGAACTTGAATCCAAGTTCTGAAAAAACTGATAATCTTCATTTTCAAAATAAATAAAAACTGTCTAATTTTATAAAAATTTTAAGGAATTGAAATCTTACCTTTTCATACTAACTGTTGTTCTAATAACTTGTAGACCATTGCTACCAGTTATTGACTATTTAGTGAATTATGATAAGATTTCTAAAGAATATTGTGTTAATATAGAGCGTCCAGAATTATTGTGTAATGGCGTTTGTTATCTGAAAGAACAGATTTCCAAGACTGTTACTGATGAACAAAATGATGACAATAAAATTCAAGTTTCTTTACGCACAATTGATTATTTTATCTATCAACCTACCTTCGAAATTAATACATCTACCTTTACAAAATCTATTGAAAAAATATCGACTTTCGAATTAGCTTTCGAAACTCAATATCAATTAGATCAACAACTTCAGCCTCCTATTTGATAAATAGCCCATATTTATCAAATTATTATCTCATTAACATTTAATCAAGTTGACATTTCATATAAGATTTGTCAAAAGTTTCAATTGTTTATTGATTGCATTGTTCGTGCTTTTAATTGGTTTTCGATCATTAATTCCTTTTACTGTATTCATTAGTACTCAGGAGAAGATTATTGATGAATATTGTATCAATAAAGAGCGACCAGAAATGCAATGTAATGGAAAATGTTATTTATCGAAGCAACTAAAAGAAACGGAACAAGAATCTGATTCGGTTTTAGTAAAAAATATTCGATTTGCAGAAATTTATATACATTTCGAATGCTTAGATATTCCATTTATTCAAGATTTTATTATAAAAATAAAACATCGATTCTTTTGGCAATCATCCTATTCTATCGATTGGGTTTTTAAATATCTAAAACCTCCAATTGTTTAATTAATAGAACAAATATTCAGTATTGGAGAACAATAATTGTTTTCCAACAGCATTTTTATTCAAAAAAATTAAACAATTATTACAATGAAAACAATCAAATATTTTTTAAACTTATCATTTATCGCATTACTTACTTTATTTACTTCCTGCAACAACGAAGATGATTTCTCTGAAATTAAATCAACTGAAACAGGTAAAATTCAATTAAAGTTTGAAAATGGATTTGATAATTTGGGAGGAATTGTTCTAGATCAAACAACGCAAACCTCATCAAACGGACAAAAACATAAATTAACAACATTAAAATATATTATTTCTAACATCACATTAATTGACGAAAAAGGGAATGAATTTGATTATCATAAAAACGATCCAGACAAAGGTGCTTTTGTTATTAATCAAGATTCTGCAATAGCTAATGTCGTTTATTTAAATTTGGATAATATTCCTCAAAATAAATATACAAAAGTACGTTTTGGACTTGGTGTATCTCAGAAAGCTTATTTATTAGGCCAGACTGGACAAGCTACTTTTTGGGAAAAAGCAAAGAAAAATGGAATGACTTGGGCTTGGGCTGCAGGTTATGTTTTCTTTAAAATAGAAGGTTTTTATGGGAAAACTACTACTGACACTTTCTTCTTAACTCATACTGGAAATATGGGAGACATTAACAAAAATAATGTTCAAGATTTATATAGAGAAGTAACATTAGATTTACCTACATCTGCACGAGTAACTTCTAAAATTAAGCCTTCTATTCATATTATGGCAAATTTGAATACCTATTTAAGTGGTGATCATAAATTGACATTAGATGAGTCGAACAATAATATTATGGGATCTTCCAACTTTGCACAATTGGTAACAGAGAACATACAAAATATGTTTCGAGTTGATCATGTACATAACGATGAAAAAAATCAATAAAGTTTATAGCGGTGTTTATAAAACACCGCATAATTCTACAAACAATGAATAAAATAATAACAATTATATTCAGTTTATTCATCTTGTTAAGTTGTAACGATGATGATATTGATTATGGACAAATCGTTTATGAACCTTATCAATTAGAAGTTCCTTCTTATTTTCCTAAAATAACATTTGATACAGATAAATATCCGTTAACTAAAAATGGAGTTGAGTTAGGAAAAAAACTATTTTATGAAGGTCGATTATCTAGAAATAATACTATTTCATGTGCTTTTTGCCATATTCAAGAAAATGCCTTTACTCACCACGGACATCCTGTTAGTCATGGAATTGATGATCGATTAGGAATTCGAAATGCTCCTCCTATTCAAAATTTAGCTTTTCTAAATCGATTTATGTGGGATGGCGTTATTCATGATTTAGCTCAACAACCAATTTCTCCTATTACAGCTGAAGAAGAGATGGATACAACTTTTCCCGAAATCATTAAGAAATTATCATCAGATTCTTCTTATCGAAAAATGTTTAAAAATGCTTTCGGAGATGATAAAATCGATGCAAATCGTATTCTCAGCGCATTAGGACAGTTTATGGCTTCAGTTGTATCAAAAGATTCTAAATATGATCAATTTTTAAGGAAAAAGGCAGATTTAAATGAAACCGAAAAAAAAGGTTTACAACTTTTTCAACAGAAATGTTCAAGCTGTCATAAAGGAACACTTTTTACAGATGAGTCTTTTCGAAATACAGGAATGTATTATAATAAACAATACAAAGATGGAGGTTTATATCGTGTGACATTAGATTCGACTGATTTTATGAAGTTTAGAGTTCCAAGTTTAAGAAATATTGAAATGACCAAACCTTATATGCACGATGGACGATTCTATAGTTTAGAAGCTGTTTTGAATTTTTATTCAGAAGGTGTACAAAATGATAAATATTTGGATTCTCAACTCAAACAAAATAATCGAATTGGAATTCCTATGACAGAAGAAGAAAAAAAGGCAATTATTTCTTTTCTAAAAACATTAACTGATTACTCATTTATTAATAACCCTGCTTATGCAGAATTTTAAATCTATTCAAATGAAATTATATATCAATTTATTTTTCGTTATATTATTTACTCCCATTTCATTATTTGCACATACTGATAATGATTCTATTGTAATCTCTCATTTATATGATTTAGAATTAGATTGTGATGCTTGTGGTTGTTCAGCAACTTCAACCTCAAATGGAATTGAAAATCTTATAAATTCAAATTTCATTGGGATTCGTTATCTACATCAATCTTATAAAGCTAAAGAAGATGCTTTTTCTAATAAAAGAACACAAAAGCAACAATTCAATACCATTCAATTATGGGCAAGAATTCCAATAAATAATAGAATTGACATCAATGCTAGCATTCCTTACCATTTTCATAATAAAGAAGGTAAAAACTCTTCTTCTATTTCTGGTATTGGAGATTTAAATATGATGGGAATAGTTAAAGTCATTAAATCAAATACAAGTTCTAATGAGCTAAAACATGGATTAAGTGCTGCAATAGGTTTAAAAATTCCAATCGCAAAATTTAATCAAGCAAATGCTGAAACAACCAATCCAAGTTTTCAATTAGGTACAGGAAGCTGGGATACTCAGTTTGCAATAAATTACCAATTAGCTTATAAGAATTCGACTTTACAATTAGTAACAGACTACAATTTGAAAGGAGAGAATAAGAAGAAATACAAATTTGGAGATCAATGGAATCAATTAATTCAATTACAACACCTTTTCATTAACAATGAATTAAAATTACTTGGAAAAGTCGGTTTTCAAAACGAACTTTATTATAAAAATGAACAATTTGGGGAGACGATTCCAAAATCTAAGGGAAAAGCTCAATTTGCGAAATTAGGATTAGAAGCAGCTGCTCGAAAATTTAATTTTGGTATAGAATATTTTCAACCTATACTTTCTGATTTAAATTCGGGAGAAATCGAAGTAAAAAACAGAATAGGTTTCTTTTTTAATTACAATTTATTTCAATCTAAAAATCAATAACAATGAAAAAAATATTAACATTAACATTCTTCATCATCTCTTTTTCAATTTTTGCTCAACAAAAACTAAAAGTAAAAGTTGTAAACGAGAAAGATCCTATTTGTGGAATGAATACCGCACAATTCTTAACAGATACCGCAATTTATCAAAAGAAAATTTATGGTTTTTGTAGTAAAAGCTGTAAAGTTGAATTCAAAAAAAATCCAAAAAAATACGTGAAGAAAAAGTAAGAATAAGAAAATAATTTGACAGTAGTTACACTTGATTCTAAGAAGAATTATTGAGTAACTACTGTCTTTTTTATATCAAAAATTGTTTTACAATTTCCTGTAAATCATCTTCAAACTTTACTCCATAATGTTTCCAAAGTAGCTTTCCTTGATGAAAAAGCATCAAAGTTGGTACACCATTTACTTGATACATTGCATCAAATTGAATAGTACTTACTTTGTCTTTATCTACATCTATTTTTATAATTTCTACATTATCAGGAAATTTTTCTTTCAAACTTTCTAAAAACTGAAGTTGTAACTGACATGGAGCACACCAATTTGCATAAAAATCAATCAAATAATAATTATTTCCTTTTATTTTATCCAATAAATCCATTTTTAAAATTTAGATATTATTACACTTATTTTATCGTTTGCCAAGGACCGCCGTTTATTGCATCAAATCCATTTTTATTTAAAATTGTTGCTGCTTGCGCACTACGAGCTCCACTTCTACAAACTGTTACAATTTTTTTACTTGGTAATTCCTTTAATCTCACTTCTAATTCTTGCAACGGAATATTCACCGCATCTGCATGATGTCCCACCAAAAACTCTGCTTTTGTACGAACATCCAACAATAAAGCACCTTCTTGTAGATAATTTTCTACATTCGAATTTGATGTCAACATTTTTAAAATCCTTTTGAAAAACATATTATTTAACTAATGGTTTTTGATTCAATTTCCAGTCAGCAATTCCTCCACTATAATTTTCAACTTCAAAACCTTTCGATTCCAAAAAACTTTGTGCAATCGTTGCTCGATCTCCAGCTTGACAATGCAAAGCAATTTTTTTAATTGGATCTAATTCATTGTATCTTTTTGGTAAATAACCAACAAAAATATGCTTCGCTCCTTCAATATGACCTTCTTTAAATTCTGCTTCTCCTCTAACATCTAAAATCTGAACCTCATCATTTCCAATGTAATTTTCCATTGTATCTGCATCGATTAAAATAGAAGATTGTAAAGAACTAAAATTACTCAATATATCAGTTGGAGTAATATAACCATAGACATTATCCAAACCAATTCGCATCAATTTCCGTGTCATTTCTTCTACTTCATCCTCTTCTACAATCAATACAATTGGCTCTTGATAATTTACCATCCAACCCATCCATGTATTGAATGTTTTATTGTTTTGAATATTTAATGTTCCTGGTAAATGGAATTGAGAAAAATCTGTTTTGATACGCGCATCAATCACTTTCATTCCAAAATCTTTCGCTTTTTCAAATTCGATGTATGTTAATTTAGCCCATTTCGGAACTTCAATCAATAAAGGACGTTTTGTTTTATTCAGCTTTTTCATCATTGCAAAATAAGCTGGCGCTTCGGGTTGATCTGCCAACAAATAATCAACAAATCCTTTTTCATTCGAATCAAATTGCAACGCCCAATTTCTGATTTTCTCATAACCAACCGTTGTACTAGCTACAGCTCCCAAAGCTTTTCCGCAAGCAGAACCTGCTCCATGTGCTGGCCAAACTTGTAAATAATCTGGTAATGCTTGAAATTTTTTCAACGATTCAAACATCTGCTTCGCTCCTACTTCTTTAGTACCAATTAATCCTGCTGCTTCTTCTAATAAATCTGGACGACCAATATCTCCTACAAAAACAAAATCTCCAGTAAAAATCATAACTGGTTCTTTCGTCGCAGGCGTATCTGTCAACAAAAAACTAATACTTTCTGGCGTGTGACCTGGAGTATGCATCACCTCAAAAATTAGATTTCCAACTTCTATTTTATCGCCATTTTTTAATCCGACATGTTCAAAATCGTATTGCCAATCCTCTTCGCCTTCATCAGACAAATACATCTTCGCTCCTGTTACATAAGCCAACTCTTGGCTACCAGAAAGATAATCAGCATGAATATGTGTTTCGGCAATATGCGTAATTTTCAGCTTATTTTCTTCTGCTATTTTTAAGTATGTATCAATATCTCTTTTTGGATCGATTACAATTGCTTCTCCTTTTGCTTGACAACCTACAAGGTAACTTGAATGTGCCAATGACTTTTCAAAAATGTGTTGAAAAAACATATGATAATATTTTTATGGTTTAACCTTTTTCTAATTTGTTAAGCAAAGTTAAGTTGCTAAAAAACAATCGACAGTAACCAATGTTACAGACTTAAAATAGAGAGAATAAAGATTTTAAAAATAATTTAAAACCAAAACCAAAGATAAAATGGAGATAAAAATCCAAAGTAAAATTCCGTATGATAAGGTTTTAAAACCTGCTTGTTTGATGGATTGTAAGTTAATCAACGAGCCAATCATAAATAAAGCAACAATCATTAATTGTTTCGAAATTCCTTGTAAAATATGATAAACTTTTTCGCCTTGAGGAAAATAAGTAGCGATAAGCATTGTTGCTATAAAACCAATTATAAAATAAGGAAATTTGTAAGAAGAGTTCTCTTTTTTGTTGAAATAACCAATTAATAAAGCCAATGGAAAAATCCATAATGTTCGGCTCAATTTTACAGTTGTTGCAACTTCCAAAGCTTGCTCACCGTATTGTTTAGCAGCACCGACAACAGAACTTGTATCGTGAATTGCAATTGCAGACCACAAACCAAATTGGTATTGCGATAACTTAAAATAATGTCCAATAAATGGAAAAATCATTAATGCAATCGCATTCAACACAAACACAACTGCCATGGCAATGGTAATTTGATTGGCTTTTGGTTGTAAAACCGAAGAAATTGTAGCAATAGCACTTCCTCCACAAATAGCAGTTCCCGAAGTAATCAGCAGCGATGTATTCTTGTTGATTTTTAATAATCGGTAGAATACAAATCCTAATGTAAAAACACTTAATACAGAAATAAAAGTGAGAAAAAATCCATCTTTACTTACCGAAATAGCCTCGTGAAGATTCAAACCTAATCCTAAACCAATGATTGCTATATTCAATAATTTCTTTGAATATCGCTTTGAAATTTCCCCAAATTCATTCTGAAAAATTAAACCATAACCAATCCCTAAAAGTAACGCCACAGACGACTCTACAAAAGGAAAAAAAGTAAATAGCAACAATCCAAAATAAACTATACGGGCAATCATTTGTTTTATGAAATACAAAAACAAAAGTAATTGACCGTATCAAAATAGATTGTAACATTTGTTACAAATGAGATTATTTTTAGAAAAATTTTCTACTATAAGTTGTTTCAAATAAAAAAAGGAAGCTCAAAAACTGAGCTTCCTTTGTATATATTTTTTTAAATAATTTCTTACTTAATCGTGATTTCGTTTCGGTTTAGTTGAAGAAAACCTTCTTTTTCTAACGCTTTCAACAAACGAGAAATAACAACACGAGAAGTATTGAGCTCGTAAGCGATTTCTTGATGCGTTTTTACCACAACTTTACCTTTGTTGATACTTGCGACATCCAACAGATATTTTTTCAAACGTTCGTTCATATCATTGAAAGCTAAATTGTCAATTGCTACCAACATTTCCTCCATTCTATTATTGTAACTATCAAAAATGAAACGTCTCCACGATGGATATTTTGCTAACCATTCGTCCATTTTTACAATCGGAATCATCACCAATTCTCCATCAGTTTCAGCTACAGCGCGTATTTTACTTTGTTTATCACCCAAACAACACGCCATCGTCATCGCACATGTATCACCTTTTTCGAGAAAATACAACAATAGTTCTCCTTCATCAAAATCTTCGCGCATAATCTTGATTGCACCACTCAAAAGAATTGGCATTCCCTTGATAAATTGGTTCAAATCAATCATTACATCATTCGCTTTAAATTCTATCAAAGATCCTAATTCATCAATTTCATTCAATAATTCGTCTTCAAATTGATATGGATAAGTTGCTTCTATTTTCTCTTTTATCATGTTTAATGTGGGATTTTGTTTCTAATTTTTCCGTAAAGAAATGTACCGACTAATGCACCTACAATTGTAATTAAAATTGGATAAACTCCTGCGCCTAACAGCACAAATATCGGTCCAGGACAAGCGCCAACCAACGCCCAACCTAATCCGAAGAAAATTCCTCCGATCAAATAACGAGCAATTGATTTTGTTTTGGGTTGAATCACAATTTTTTCACCATCGATATCTTTTGCTTCTTTCTTTTTCATCCATTGTATTCCAATCAAACCAACAACCAAAGCCGAACCAATAAATCCGTACATATGGAAAGATTGAAAATTGAACATTTCGAAAATGCGGAACCAAGAGGCTGTTTCTGCCTTGTACATGGTTACACCAAAGATAACACCTAATATGATATAAACTAAACTTCTCATGCGATTAAAAAATTAAAGGAAACAAAACGTGAACCATCAAAAGTCCACCGATAAAAAAGCCGATAACAGCAATTAATGAAGGTAACTGCAAATCACTTAAACCCGAAATCGCATGCCCAGATGTACAACCTCCTGCGTAGCGCGTTCCAAAACCAATTAACAATCCACCAACAAATAATAACGCAATATTTTTAACGGACATTGTTTCGAAAATTTCGGTTGGAGAATATGCTTTTCCTGCACTTTCGAATCCCATTGTATTCAATTTTGCAATTGTAGCATCTGAAATTTCAGGAATTTGATTATCTGATAAGAAATGTACCGAAACAAAACCTCCGATTACTGCGCCAACTAAGAATAATAAATTCCATTTTTGAGCTTTCCAATCAAACGAGAAAAAATCACATGATTTTCCTCCTCCCAAAGCAGAACAAATCGTTCTGAAATTTGAAGAAAATCCAAAACTTTTTCCGAAATAAATCAATAAAAGCATTACAATCGCAATTATTGGTCCGCCAATATACCATGGCCAAGGTTGTAAGATAAATTCCATTTTGTATTTTTTCTAAAACGTGTACAAAGTTGATAAATCTAAATTAAAATGAAAGTTACAAATGTTACAGTTTACTTAAGATATATTATTTCAAAATCAATCCAATAATTTTATAATTTTGACCATCAATGAAAAAAATCAATAAACGAAAAATTTTTAAACGAATGCTTTACTTCCTATTAGGCTTGATTGTAATTCTTGTAATTGCAACTTTTGCTATTCTACAAATGGATACTTTTGGTGCTGATGCAACTGGAAAACGATTGGAACGAATGAAACAATCGAAGTTGTACAAAGACGGACAATTTCAAAATATACATCATACGCCAGCTATGGCAGAAGGTTATAGTATGCAAAAAGAAATGATTTCGTTTTTATTTGGTGCGAAAAATCCAAAACTTAATCCAAAAGATTCTATTCCTCATATTCAAACAGATATCAAATCAATCGACAAAACCGAAAATGTGTTTATTTGGTTGGGACATTCGTCTTATTATATTCAATTGGATGGCGTTAATTTCTTAATTGATCCTGTTTTTAGTAATTATGGTTCTCCATTACCAATTTTCAATAAAGCATTTAAAGGAGCAAATACGTATCACGCAAAAGATTTCCCAAAGGTTGATTATTTGGTTATTTCTCACGATCATTACGATCATTTGGATTATGAAACAGTGAAAGAATTACGCCTAAAAGTGGATAAAGTGATCCTTCCGCTTGGCGTAGGTGCGCATTTTGAGAAGTGGAATTATTCGCCCGAACGATTAATCGAAGAAGAATGGAACACGAGTGTAGCTTTAAAAAATAACTTAAAAATAACTTTTACACCAGCTCGTCATTTTTCTGGTCGAAAATTTAAACGAAACACTACACTTTGGACTTCTTATGTATTGGAAACACCTACGCAAAAAATATTTTTGGGTGGTGACAGCGGTTATGATACGCATTTCAAAGAAATTGGAGAAAAATATGGTCCGTTTGATTTTGCGATTCTCGAAAATGGTCAATACAACGAAGCATGGAAATATATTCACGCTTTACCTACAGATTTGCCTGCAATTATCAATGATTTGAAAGCAAAACATATTATTCCTGTTCATGCTGCAAAATTTGCTTTGGCAAAACATGCTTGGGACGAACCTTTGGAGAAAATTATGACGAATGGTAAGCAAAATAAGCTCGATATTTTGACACCAATGATCGGTGAACCACTAAATTTGAACGATTCTGTCTTTCACTTCAAAGAATGGTGGAGGGATTAAAACATTTATTCCCGAATAATATTCGAAATATTTTTCAAACTTTTAAATAATATTCGAAATTATTGATTTATAATAAGTTTATTCTGAATTTTCTTCAGAAAACCATTTGTATTCCGTAATTTTGGCAACTGAAATTTAACTTTAAACAAAAAAATAAACAAAATGGAACTGAATAGAGAACGTCTATTGGAATTGGTGCAAAAATATGGTGCGCCGCTGTATGTGTATGATGCGAACAAAATTAGATCGCAATATGAAAAGATGACAAATGCATTTTCTACAGTCAAACGTTTAAAGTTAAATTATGCATGTAAGGCGAACACGAATCTTAATCTTTTAAAGTATTTCAAATCACTTGGTTCAGGATTGGATACGGTTTCTATTCAAGAAGTAGAATTGGGATTAATGGCGGGTTTCAAGCCAAAAGAAATCATTTATACGCCAAATGGTGTTTCGTATGCAGAGATTAAAAAAGCAATTGATTTAGGTGTTCGTATCAACATCGATAACCTTTCGGTTTTAGAAACATTTGGTCAAGATTTCCCTAAATATCCAGTTTGTGTGCGTATTAATCCACATATTATGGCAGGTGGAAATGCAAATATTTCGGTTGGACATATTGATTCAAAATTCGGAATTTCTATTCACCAATTACCACATATCAAACGTGTTGTAGAAAATACAGGTTTACATTTGGATGGTGTTCACATGCACACAGGTTCTGATATTTTAGATATTGATGTTTTCTTGCAAGGAGCTGAAATTTTATTTGAAGTTGCAGCAGAGTTCAAGAATTTATCTTACATCGATTTTGGTTCAGGATTTAAAGTTCCATATTATCCAGGCGCAGACGAAACAGATATTGAATATTTAGGAGAGCGTTTATCTGCTCGTTTTAATGAATTTGAGAAAGCGTACGGAAAACCTTTGACATTAATGTTCGAGCCAGGAAAATATATGGTTTCTGAGGCAGGATCTTTCTTAGCAACCGTAAATGTTGTGAAACAAACAACTTCTACTGTTTTTGCTGGAATTGATACAGGTTTCAACCATTTAATTCGTCCGATGTTTTATAGTGCTCATCACGAAATAGAAAATATTTCAAATCCAGAAGGTCGTAGCCGTTATTACACAGTTGTGGGATACATTTGTGAGACAGATACGTTTGGATCGAATCGTAAAATAAATGAAATTAGCGAAGGAGATGTGTTGTGTTTCCACAATGCGGGAGCATATTGTTTCTCGATGGCTTCGAACTACAATTCGCGTTTCAAACCTGCGGAAGTCTTGTTAATTGACGATAAGGATTATTTAATTCGTCGTCGCGAAACAATTCAAGATTTAATCGCAACAACAGAGGATATAAAATTCTAAGCTCAGAATTTTTATATATTTTTATAGTATTTTAAAGCTCAATCCAAGGATTGGGCTTTTTTTTATTTCCCTAATTTCAGCGGTTTGCTGAAAAAAATATCATGTATAACACTTCTTACTAAATTTTGTCCATATGTTTTTGAATCATCATATTCGTAAGGAATTCTTTTCTCAACTAGCTTTAAAGGAGAAACATCTTGTTGTTGATTTGTATAATTTTTGAAATAATCTTGCATCAATTCATTATTCTTTTCAAGCGATAAATCTTGCGAATATTTAAAATCAAAATATCCAGATTGTTGAGCAAAATTCATCAACAATTTATTTTTTAAATTATCATTCTGAGCAACTTCTTGCGCAAAAAGAGCAATTGGAAAAAGAAAAAATAAAAGTGTTCTCATTATCAATCATTTACTTTTTTAAAGTTATGAAAATATTTTGAAGATATAATCTATCCAATTTTAAAAACTTTACAATGACATTCGTCTTATGCAATTCGAAATGAATTAAATACTTTTGCCTCAAAGTTAGCATATGGAAGAAAAAAAAGACAAACGAAGTACCTCTCAAAAATTTATAGACGATGCTTTCTTCCTATTTTTGATGATTCTTGGAGCTTTTTGTGTGTTAATAATTCTTGTTGTAGTCTAATAGATGAAACTATTTGATACTTATTTTAGTTTCTATATTCTGAGTTGGATTTTTATCAAACTTACACGAATTTATTCCATAGAAATTGAGTATCTCAATCATTATCTGACAGATATTTTTGCCGTTCCTGCAATGACACATTTGGGAAGTTATATCATTTCGAAAGTAAAATACAACAATCAATTATATATTTACCCTACAAGTTATTTAGTCATTACGGCGTTTGTTCTCAGTTTTTTGTTAGAATATCTTATGCCAAAATTTTCTTCAAATTACACAGCAGATGTATTGGATGTTGTCTGCTATTTTATCGGAATTATTTTTTATTTAAAATTCCATAAGCCTTATCTCTTAAAAAATGAGCATAAGATTATTGAATATTAAATTTCTTCAAAAACTTATAAATCTCTTGATTTGCACCATAAATCACCAACACATCATCTTTGGTAATTACCGTATTAGATGACGGAAAACCTTGTACTTCTGGCACAATTTTATATTGTCCCAAGAAACTTGCTTCTTCTTTATTTTTAATAATCGTCATCACCAAAATATTATGTTGCTTTTTGAATTGTATTTCATCAAACGTCTTTCCAACCAATTCATTTGGCGTCACTACCTCTATAATACTGTATTCTTTGTTCAATTCAAAAGAATCTACAACACCTTTTACATTTAGTTTTTTGGTCCAACGCTCCGCAGATTCAGCTTCGGGACGAATAATTTCTGACACTCCAATTGCTTGCAATACATTTTCGTGCAACGAATTTATGGAACGACTAATCAAACGTTTTACATTTTTATTTTTAAAAATAGCCGTCGCCATAATATTTGCGCCTTCATTTTCGCCAATACTCACAATTACGATATCGGTATTATTAAGCGGTAACTTGTTTATAGACAATTCGTCTGTGGCATCTAAACAAATGGTATAAGACAATTTATCTTTCAGAGCTTCAACACGTTGTATATTATTATCAACACCAATAATTTCGTGCCCAAGTTTCACCATTTTCTTTCCAAGCGCTGCTCCAAAATTTCCTAAACCTATAATTATTACTTTCATAATTTTCTTTTAAATTAAAATATCATCTGATGGATAACGATAATTTGACGAAACCGTTTTCTTGAAAAAAGCCATCAAAATTGTAATCATCGAAACACGACCAATAAACATCATTGTAATGACAACAATTTTACTTGGATCGGATAATGTTGGTGTTAAATTTAAAGATAAACCAACTGTTGAATATGCCGAAAAAGCTTCGAATGCAACATCAATGAGATGCAAATGATTATCAAATTTAGTAATCAAAAATATTCCTGTTCCAATCACTAAAAAAGATAATGTCATCGTTGCAAAAGCTTTCTGTACATTAATCGGGTTTAATTCTCTTTTATAAATTTCAATCTTATTTTTTCCGCGTGCAATATTAATAAAATTAAGAATTGCAATGGCAAAAGTACTCGTTTTGATTCCTCCTCCTGTCGAAGCTGGCGAAGCTCCAATCCACATCAATAAAATAACTAAAAGGATAGATGAGAACTGTAAATGAGAAAAATCGATATTATTAAAACCTGCTGTACGAGGCGTCATTGCAACAAATAAAGCCGAAATAAATTTACCAAAACCATGATGTTGACCTAATGTCAAATAATATTCTTCGAAGAATAAAATGATCGTAGAAATAATTAATATGACTAATGAAGTTATTAAATTTACTTTAGAACTTAACGAAAACACCCAATTTTTACGATTATTCTTGTTGTGAATAATTTTTGAGATTAATTTTCGAATTAAATAATCCACATAACGCAAAATATTAATCAAAATAGGAAAGCCTATTCCTCCTAAAAAAATCAAAGTGATTAGAACTGACTGAAAACCATAATTGTGTACAAATCCTTTGTTCATCAAACCATTAGGCAAAGTCGAAAAACCAGCGTTACAAAAAGCCGAAACCGAATGAAAAATACTGAAAAATAATTTGTCTACAATACTAATATTATATGGTGCAATCGAAATATAAATTAAAGCCGCACCTACTAATTCGATTCCAAAAGTTAAATAAATAATCTTTTTTACAAACGAAAAAACTTCACTCAAAGAGTCATTATTTGCAATACTTCCCAAGGCAATTTGATTCTCATAAGAGCTGTTTCCTTTGAAAAAATAAGCAATATATCCGGCAAAAGTCAAAATTCCTAAACCTCCTGCTTGAATGAGTAACATCAAAATAAAATGACCAACTGGCGTGTACGTGACATAGGTATCAACAGACGTTAAACCCGTTACACAAACGGCGCTTGTAGACGTGAACAATGCATCTAAAAAAGAAATTGGATGATAAGTTGCTTTTGGTAACATCAATAAACACGCTCCGCCAAAAACTAAAATCAAAAAACTGAAAATAAATAGTTGCGGCGGCGTAATAACTGATCGTTTGAATGTAAAATTAGGCGTAGCAATTTCTCGAATTAATTTTAGTACAATCGCAAATTGCAAATATTTACTAACAAAAAACCAACTATAATCGGTGACTTGAATTTTAATACAATAAAGAATAAACAAAATACTTAAAATATCAAAAATGATGACTCGCGGAATAATTTTTTCTTTAAAGTAGATATATTTGAGAATAGTTCTCAGAATTCCGATTGACAAAAGTATTATAAAAAATATATTGATATAAAGTTTATAAACAACGGGAAATCCAAATCCAAACATCACTAACAACGCAATAATTGCGAGGATGTAAGAAATTGAAAGTAGTACATTAAAAAACTTGTTATTGACTAAAAATCGAAACATAGTTTTACTTCATTTAATAAAAAACAAATTTATAATTATGTTTACTTTTTACAAGTTTTTCATTATTTTTTTACTCTGCTTTAAAAATTTTCATTCTGCCAACCATAAAAACCATAATCAATCCAAAGCAAGCAAATAAGGCATAAGAGTATCTCAAATCAAAAGCTTCTGCAATATATCCGATCAATGGAGGTCCCATCAAAAATCCTAAAAAAGATATACTCGAAACCATTGCCAATGCAACACCTGGGTTAACATTTTTGTTTTTTCCTGCTACACTATAAACCGTTGGCACATTACACGCAACGCCCAATCCAACCATCATAAATGCAATTGTACACACAATAAATTGAGGAAAAAATACCGAAAGCATCAAACCAGAAAACATCAAAATTCCACTAATTTGCATGATGCGTTGTTTTCCGTATTTGCTGATAAAATAATCTCCAACAAAACGTCCTGTTGCCATCATCACCATAAACGATGCGTAACCAACGACAACCAAATTTTGCGGTGCTTTTACAATATCTTGGAAATAAACACCACTCCAATCGAACATAGCTCCTTCTGTTGCCATGCTCAAAAATCCAATAATTCCCAATTGAACCAAAACTGTATCTGGTTTAGAGAAAATAGATTTCTTTTCCTTTGCTGGAGCTGGCGTAGAATCGACTAAATATTTTTTATTAATGAACCAACTCAAAATGATTAGGCCATAAATAATCACAAAATGATAAAATGTATTCACATGCAAATTCATCATCAATAATCCAATCAAAGCACCAGTAAAACCCGCAATACTCCACGCTCCATGAAAAGATGACATAATCGATTTTCCATATATTTTCTCAACCTCAACGCCTTGCGTATTCACCGAAATATTGCACATGTTTCCGATTACTCCAAAGAAAAATAAGACAGCACCTAATTGATAAAAATTTTGAGCCAAACCAATACAACAAAGGATCAAAGGATAAATTAAAACAACTATTCGTAAGACATTTTTGCTTCCAAATTTCGCTACTAATTTTCCGGAAAGTGCCATTGTACACAATTGACCAATCGGCATTATCAACAACAAAGTTCCTAATTGTCCTTCTGAAATTCCTAAATCTGATTTGATTGTCGGAATACGACTTGCCCATGAAGAAAAGGCTAAACCTTGCGAAAAAAAGAAAAGCGAAACAGCTAAACGAATGCGATTTTTTTGAGTTGATGATAATTCTGTTGATGAATGCATGGCTAAAAAATGATTTGCAAAGTTAAGCTACTCTCCCGAAATTATAAACTCAAATGCAAAATAGGATAAGCTTTTCCTTCACCATCTTTTTCAGAACGAGAAATAACCTTAAAACCTTGACTTAAATAAAAATCAATTGCTTGCTGATTTTGTTCATTCACATCGACAGATTTTACATGCAATTCTTGAATAGAAAAATCCAACAACGCCTTCCCTACTCCTTTTCGTCGAAAATCATTGTGAATAAATAACATTTCGAGATTTTGTTCTGCGACACCGACAAATCCTACCAATTGATTTTCTATCTCGTAACCAAACAAAGTTACATGCGGAAAATAATTTGGTAAATTTTCTTTATAATATTCGAAATCTTCTTTTGCTAAAAAATCGTGTGTGTTTAGTACTGCACTTTCCCAAATCTCTCTCAATCTCGGAAAATCAACTTCTTCAATTCTTCTAATCATGACTATAATTAATTTAGACAAAGATATAAATGACTCTTTTAAAAAAAAATAATAAAAAATATTCTATTGAGAATCATTTTGTTAAAAATTATTTTAAAAATAATTGTTTTCAGAGTTTGGAAAAACGAAAAAGCGTTCTATATTTGCACTCGCAATACCGCAATAAACTGCGTTATTGGAGAGTTGGCAGAGTGGTCGAATGCGGCAGTCTTGAAAACTGTTGAGGGTCACACCTCCGGGGGTTCGAATCCCTCACTCTCCGCAAAAAGCTTGAACATTTGTTCAAGCTTTTTTTTGTTTGAGTTAAATTCTACTTCCAAAAATTCCAAACTTTACCATCAAAAAAGGCAATTGTTTTGGATGTGATATCGTAACACATTAGTCCTGGATAAGGAGAAATAATATCATTGACAACGTCGTTTACACGAGGTAAAACCATTGCTTTATCCGTTGATTCTAAAACTAAAATTCCTTTTGCATCAGTTTTTTCAGAACCAACTATTACACCCTCGCCATTATCAGCAGATGAATTCGTAATGATTGAAGATTTATCTCCGGTATCTGATAAATCAATCCAACTATTGTTTTCGTACATTTTTACTTTAGCATCTGTTTGATCAAACATAAAAGTACCATTTGTAACTTCGGTAGGTGTTGTTGTGTTTGCAGGTAAAATTATTCCTTTAGAATTATTGTCTTCGAATTGTAAAAGTGTTGATTCTGTAGTGTTTACACTTTTTTCATCCGTTGCTATAATTAACTGAGCTTTCGCTTCATTCATTGCAAGTGCAACAAATAAAGATAGATATATTAAAAATTTCATGTTTATTGTTTAATTATTACAAGATTTTTTGATGCAGCTCCAAGCAGAGCCATTATAAAGTTTGACACATTTATCTGTAGTATCGTAAATAATCATTCCTTCAAGAGGTTTTAAAATCTGAGAAGAAGTTGTACGACTTATCACCAATCCTTTGTTACTCGATTGCAAAGCAAGAAATCCATTTGCAATATTAGAAGGAAAATTATCATTTTGACTATAAGAAGAAATTCCAACATTTGTATATCCTTTTGGAGTTCCAATTATAGGATTTTGAGTACATGTTGTCGTATCAAAAGAGAATTTCAACGTTATAAGCGCTGTCGAACACACACCTAAAGTATTACATACTTGATAACGCAAAGGTTCTGTGGGAATAGTTGCTCCTTCTGCTACTGTAATTTCTCCAGTTTCTGGATTTAACGTAATTCCTTCAGGCCAGTTATCAATTGTTGCAATTGTTGTGTTTTTATTAGTTCCAGATAATATTATTTTGTCTAATTCTTCATTATAAGTGTCATTAGAAATAATATTAAACGTACGATTTGTAGAAGTTACAATAAAAGAATCGTCATTCGCTTTTATAACAGCATCGATTTCTGGGCTATCCGAACAATCAATTACATTTGCCTCATCAGTTGTTTCTTCAAGTACAATATCATCTACGTAAAAATCGTTTCCTCCATCTGCTATTACATTATTACGCAACGCAATTGCAATCGTAGAACAGGTTTTACTATCAGGTACTTTAAAACTCCAAGATTTTTGTTCCCATTTATTTGCGTTTGTTAATCTCATCACATTATTAGAATCATCATAGAAATTAGTTATGCCTAAATCTTTGTTTGAAGATCCTAAAATTTCTTCTGTTGTAATATTCTGCGCTTCAAAATTTACACCAACATTATTTCTTCCAGAACCATAAAACCAAGCTGAAATTTTATACGTTTTTCCTGGTTCTAAAACCACAACACGTCTATAATATTGATTCAAAACTTTACCTCCATTTACGACTAAGACTGCGCCATCATCAGAAGAGTCGGTATGATTTTGAATTTTCTGCCACCAACTACCTTTCCAGAAATTATTTCCATCAGGAGCATTAGTTGTAAAATCGTAAATATTTTTTGGCGCAATTACAGCGTAATATCCGTTATCAATATTCCAAATATCTTGGTTTGATGTAGCTCGACTTGTTTTACTTGGATTGGGCGCTACTTGAAAATATTGATCTGCCAAATGATAAAAACTAGATCCGTGACTATCAAATTTCTCTAAATTATTATCGTTTCCAGATTGTGGTACATATTGCGAACCAATTCTTGTAGTAGATTTTCCAAAATCTTCATTAAATATTACATTTATAGTTTGACTGTAAAGCATACCAACGCTCAGTACAAATCCTAAAAGGAAGTATATCTTCTTCATATTCTCTCTTCATTTTTATACAGAAAAAATTATCTTTACGAGAACAAAATTATGTTTGTAAAAAATAAATAATCTGTAATTTATCTAAACCGGTGAAAATTAATTTACATAATTTCAATAAATACTATACAAAGTGTTAAAATTCAATAAGTTTAACATTTTGTAAAATATTTATCGATTAAAAACGTTTAAATCATTTTATGAAACTAAATTATCCAATTCAACTTACTTATGATGATTTTGGACATACGCTTCATCATAATCAAATTCAATCGGTTGATGGCAATTATCTTGTTTTTGATACACGTAATGATGATACAAAAATAGGAGAGACTTCTTCCATCTGTTTACTTCACACGAAAACTTACGAATCCGAAATTATCTATACCACAAATAGTCAAACAGAATTTGGTCCTGGTGTAGGTGCAGCCTCGTTTTCGCAAATTGAGAATAAAGTTATTTTTATACATGGTATTCGAAATGCAAATCAAGCAAATCCATATTCACCAACAAGAAGAACAGGTGTTGCAATTGATTTAGAATTTCCAAATCAACCTATTTTTATGGATGCCCGAAATATAAATTTTCCCTTTACAAATGGTGCTTTGCGTGGAGGAACACATTCACATTCTTGGAAAAAAGAAAAGAATTGGATTAGTTTTACCTACAACGATTATGTCTTGGAACAAGAATCTAAACAAAATTCTACCATAAAAGATCAGCGAGTAGTTGGAATGATGTTTCCAAAAAAAGTTGAGGTTGAGTTGGATGAATCATTAGAGAATAATTCTGGCGAAATGTTTTCGATTATCGTTTCGAAAGTAGTAGTAAATCCTATAAATGGAAGTGATGAAATCGAAAAAGCTTTTGATGAATGTTGGATTAACTCAACAAACAATATTGCATTTCAGGGGCATGTGCGTGATGAAAAAGGGAATTTGAAAACAGAAATTTTTGTTGCTGAAATTCCAGATGAAATAACGATTAATGAAAATGATGATTTAAAAGGAACTTTAACGACTTTGCCAGATGTGCCAAGCTGTATTTCGCAAAAACGAATCACTTTTACTCAAAATGGAATTAGCAATTTTAGACATTGGTTACGTTCTTCACCAGACGGAAAAATCATCTATTTTTTGATGGAAGATGAATTCGATAAAACGCAATTATTTGGTGTAAATTTAGTTTCGAATGAAATTATTCAATATTCTTTTTTAGAAAATTCGATTACCTCTCCATTCAATCTTTCACCAAACGGAAAATGTGCTATTTACTTTGTTGATGACAAAATATATCTAAATGATTTAACCGAAAAAAAATCTAAACAAATCTATCAAGTTCAAAAAATCAATACTGAATTAACAGGAATACCACATTTTTCTAATGATGGAAAAAAAATCTATTTTAATCAATTTGTTCCAAATAATTTCAATAAAAAGTATATTCAAATCTTCGAATTAGAGTTGTAAAACAAATTTGAAATATGTTAAAATTATAAGTTTTCTAAAAAAATATTTGTCCCTCATAAAAAATATTTCTAAATTTAGTACAGATACTTAACCGAACCTAAGGTCTATGCTTTAAAAAAAAGTTAGATTGCATGCTCTTATTCGAGTCTAACCAACGAGAATAAGAACTAAAACAAAACCTCCAATTTGGAGGTTTTTTTTATGATTTTATTAGTTTTACTTCATACAAATCCTTGCGTCTGTCTTTCATCGTTTTTACAGTTCCATACTCATGTAACTCTTTTAGAAGATAAAGATCAACGTCTGAAATCAGTACCATTTCTGTATTCGGAGTTGCTTCTGCTTTGACTCCATTGTTTGGAAAAGAAAAGTCTGAAGGTGTGAAAACTGCCGATTGCGAATATTGAATATCCATATTATTTACGCGCGGTAAATTCCCTACAGAACCCGCAATGGCCACATAACACTCATTTTCTATTGCACGAGCTTGCGCGCAACTACGTACTCGCGTATAACCATTTTGCGTATCAGTCATAAACGGAACAAATAAAATTTCCATACCTTGATCGGCTAAAATACGGCTCAATTCAGGGAATTCGACATCATAACAAATCAGCAAACCTACTTTTCCGCAGTCAGTATCAAAAACTTTTATTTCTTCACCACCATTCAATGCGTAATATTTGAATTCGTTTGGCGTAATGTGTATTTTACTATACGAATCTAATTTCCCAGAACGATGACATAAAAATGACGTATTATACAGTTTTCCTTCCTTTAGATGCGGCATAGAACCAGATATAATATTGACATTATATGTAATTGCAAATTCTTGAATTTTCTTTACAATATCATCCGTCATCGTCGCTAATTGATGCATAGCTTCAATCTCTTTCAAGTGATTATACGGACTCATCAACGGAGAATTGAAAAACTCTGGAAACATGATAAAGTCAGAACCATAGTCGCTCACCGCACTTACGAAAAACTCAATTTGATCGTAAAAATCTTGCAAACCATTAAACAAACGCATCTGCCATTGTACCAAACCAAGACGAATAGTACGTTTTGTTGGTGAATTAGATTTCAATTCAGGTTCGTAATAGATATTATTCCATTCTAATAAAGTGGCATATTCTAAGGATTCTTTATCGTCTTTCAGATAATTTTTCAAGATTTTTTTGACATTAAAATCATTCGAAATCTGAAAAGCTAAAGTTGAATCATAAATTTCTTTACTTTTTACTTTTTCTATATATTGTCTAGGAGATAATTCTTGCGAATATTTATGATAATTTGGAATACGACCCCCTGCAACAATTGATTTTAAATTCATTTCTTCGCAAAGGGCTTTACGTTCGTCGTACAAACGTCTTCCCAAGCGCAATTGACGATAATTTGGATGAACAAAAACTTCAATTCCATACATTACATCGCCATCTGGATCATGTTTTAAAAACTTACCATTAGATGTTATCGTATCATAATTTGATTCTATATTCGTTTTTTTCGAATTAACCACAATACTCAATGCCGAAGCAACAACTTTTCCATCCACTTCAACACAGAGTTGACCTTGCGGAAAAATAGCTAATAATTCTTTAATTTCGTCGACAGTCCAAGTTCCAAGCTGATTGTGATAGGCTTCTTTTGTAGATTCAGTCAAATCACTATAATCTTCAAGAGTCAAATTTCTGACCTGAATATTCATTTTATTTAGATTTAGATTATGCTTGAATTTAGCAAATATTAATCCAATAAACAATTTTAAAAAATAAATTTAGACCTATCTTCGTATAGACTAATAAGCATGAAATGAAAGATGTAAAAATAGAGTTTAGAAAGCCTATTTATCCTGTGAGTGACGAATTGAATCATTATTTAGAGAAATATCATCGCACAACAAAAGCGAGTATAGAATATGATGATTTGATGCGTTTTTCGGGTTGTGTAGCGTTGGAAGATAAGGAAGGGAATGACACGCATTGGTTGGGTGTTTATTATACAGACTCGGAACATCAGGAAATACAAGATAGCCTAAACAGAATTTATACTTACTTACATTCAGACGGAGATGAGGAGTCTTTGCCTTATCTTGTTGTTGATTCTATTGATTATTGTACATTCGGAAATTCGAAACCTTTTCGTATTCGGGTTCGTAATATTTTGAATGATAATTATACCAATTTTTACATTAAAAAAGCAGATGCTTCGCGTATTTATGGTTTAGAATTAGAAGATATTTTATCGCCTCACCGAATCAATTTTTTGGTCTACAAAAATACATTAATTGAAGAGCATATTTTAGGAATTCCAGGCGATGTTTTTATCAAAAATTATTTGGATAAATGTAATGATTTAGAGAAAAATCAGATTGCAAAAGAGTTTGTAAAGTTCAATGAACGTTGTTTTATAGGTCTTTTGGGGGATATGAGATCCTATAATTATGTGGTGATTCCAATTCACGATTTTGATCAAGTTATTTATAGAATTCGACCAATAGATTTTGATCAACAATGCTATGAAGGAAATTTAAAAATTTATCGACCACAGTATTTTAAGGAAAATAAAATTATGGTTGATTTGGTGAATAATCGTTTGAAACCAAATTCTGTCGATCAATATAGAAAAGAAGTAAAATCCTTGATTTCGAAAAGAATTTCGAATAGTTCGAAACGTTTTCGTGATTTAATGAAAATTATGAAAAATGATCATATTTCTAAACCAGAAAATATTGCACAATTACGAACTGGTTTTGCAAAGTTTTATAAAGATCAATC
This sequence comes from Empedobacter sp. R750, assembly GCF_030324345.1. Lineage (NCBI taxonomy): Bacteria > Pseudomonadati > Bacteroidota > Flavobacteriia > Flavobacteriales > Weeksellaceae > Empedobacter > Empedobacter sp. R750. Next base: position 93,024 of record NZ_JACAGF010000008.1, read on the forward strand.
TTACGAAAATTGTGAAAGAATGGGGGAAGTCTTGTATAAAGCAATTGCGAATAGTTTGGAACAGATAAAATAAAGAAAAGCTTCTCAAAAATTGAGAAGCTTTCTTTTTTGATATAATTTAGAAATTAGTTTTTTAATAACTGTTTTCTGTAACGTAAAGCAACTAAACCTGCTCCAATTACCAATAAAGGAAAATAATCATTTATTGGAGTTGGATCTGGATCTGTACTAGGACCATTTGGATCATCTGTATTATCAGCTTTTTGAGTAGTGTTATTACTTTCAAAAAAACGAATTCCACCTTCTTCAGTATTTGCAAAAGTCACAGTAGACATCAAACAAAATAATAAAGTTATTTTTTTTATATTTTTCATACGTTAATTATTTTAAAATTACTTTTCTAGATTCAATTGTACCATTTGTATTCTCTACAACAACTACAACAACTTGAGGATTTACATTCAAATTGATTACATAATTTTTTGTATTTATGTTTTGAATATTTTGTAACTGTCTTCCTGAAATATCAACTAATTTTATTGATTTAATTGATTCTTTAGATGAAATTGTAATTTGTTTATTTTGAGCATAAACTACCAATCCTTTTTTAGATAAATCATTCGTAGATAATGTTTTATTTTGATAATTTATAGAGAAACGATCATTAATTTCACCTGCTTCTGTATCAAAAGAATAAGATTTTAATTCGTTTAAATTAAATACTTTATCTAATTTTTTGTCTACCAAATAGATATTTTGATTTTCGAAAACACCTTCAAATTGCTCTAAATTAATTTGATAAGTTCCTGCTTTTTTAACATTGAAAGTTAAATCAAAAGAATCTTCGTTATTGAAATCTCCACGTCCTTGAATTACAAATAAATCATTGTTCAAAACAGAATATAATCCTTCATTATTGTTATCAAATGGTTTAGCATCAAAATTTTGATCAAATTTATTTGTCGATCCATTTACATACCCTATTAAAGAAGAATTTATTTTACCTTGATTATTTGATAAACTTAACCAATATCTATCTTTTTGTTCTTTGTAATAAACTGGACCATTAGCTGAGGTACGCATCGCATTATTAAGCACTAAATTACCAGCGTTTGCTACTTTTACTATAAATCCTTGTGCAATATCAATATTTTGAGAAGTTACGCTATTATCATTCCATCCTGTTCCATTGTAAATAGCCCAGTTAGAACCTTGATATGCTCCATCTACAATTGGTTTAGAATGCGTCCAAACATAAACAGAGTTTATCCCTACTGATGTATTAGCAGCAATTAAAGCATCTAAACTAAGTGGTGATGCATAAGGGTTTCCTACTGCATTATTTCCTTTAGAAGCTTTAGTTACAGGAATCGTTACTTCTCCATTAAATAATTGACCTCTGAATGAACTATCAAATACCTGAGCTTCACCTTCTCCATAATTATTATAATTATTAGGAGCTCTAAAAGAAATTAATTCTCCTGCTTTAAAATTATCTGCAGCTGTTACATTCTCTGTCCAATCATTTGTTGATTCTAAAAATCTTGCAAAACGATTTGTTAAAGTATTTGGAGAAATTTCGAAAATATTTTGATTAATAACTGGCGAAGACCACATTAAATTTTCTAAACGGTAAATAGGTGTTGATGATCTATCAAACATTGCAGGACCAACATTTACTGCGCTATTATTATTTTGAATCAAATAAGCACCGTGTCTGAATCTAAATGTTACATCATTTTGATTAACAACTTCATTTTCTACAGTAATTGTAATTCCTGCAGGAATAATCATATCTCTCTCAACTGTTAATTTCTTTGCAGAAAAACTTTCTGTTGGAGTTGCATGTAAAATAACTTCTTTTGTTAGATCTGGCGTTCCATTAGACCAAGCAGTTCCGTCCCATGTTGTAGAGTTAATATTAACATCTCCTGTTAATTTCAAATCATCAATTCTCCATTCTGTACTATTAGTTCCAGTAAATCTGATTCTTAAATTTTCAGTTGATGGAATATCTCCCGAAATTGTTATCAATCCCCAATTTGCTCCTGAAATAGAGTATGTCAAAGGACTGTAATTAGTTCCATCAGAACTTACTTCTATTTTTAAATCACCACTATTAGTAGCTCCTCCAGTACTTTTCTTAAGTCCTAATACTAATTTTAAATTTGTATAATTTGATGTATTTATATTTGAGACTTGAAAATATTCATTATTTGCATTAACCATAACATTCTTCTTTGCAGAAGCACCTGTGTATCCTGAACTAGGTGAAGTTACTCTCGTGTCAGCATCACCTTCAAATGTTAAGTTTGAATTTTGAAAACTATTAGCGTTGATAGCTTGAGTACCTGTTCCTGTACCCATATTCTCAGATACAATCACATTTTGCCCAAAGGCAAATCCTGATAACAATAAAGTTAATAAGGACGATTTAAAGTAAATTTTCTTCATAAATAAAATGTTTTTTTTAGTTGTTCAAAAATAGTGTTAATTTTTATAATCAACATTAATATAATATTAACAAAAATAAAACAATTAATTTATTTAGCTATTTTTAAACGAATAGATTACAAAGAAAATCCACTAACTAAAAAGCTAGTGGATTAATTTTAAATAAAGGGAAAAAATACTATTAATAGTATGTATATCTTCTAACACCCGCAATGTGTTTCGCTAAACGCATTACTTGGTGGCTATATCCATATTCGTTATCGTACCAAACGTACATCACAACATTTTTACCATCTGCAGAAACAATTGTTGCATTACTATCAAAAATAGATGGAGCAGTAGTTCCAACAATATCCGAAGAAACCAATTCATTGTTCAACGAATATTTAATTTGCTCTACTAATTCTCCGTTCAATGCAGCATCTTTCATAATGTTGTTCACACCTTCAACAGAAGTATTTTTATCAACTTCCAAGTTCAAGACAACCAAAGATCCATTTGGAACTGGAACACGAATTGCATTCGAAGTTAATTTACCTGCTAAACTTGGTAAAGCTTTTGCAACTGCGCTACCAGCACCAGTTTCAGTAATAACCATATTTAAAGCAGCTGCACGTCCACGACGGTATTTTTTGTGCATATTATCAACCAAATTTTGATCGTTTGTATACGCATGTATTGTTTCTAAATGTCCTTTTACAACACCTAAATTATCTTCAACAACTTTTAAAATTGGTGTAATTGCATTTGTTGTACAAGAAGCAGCTGAGAAAATATTTACATTTTCTGGGCTATATTCTTCATGATTAACACCGTAAACAATATTCGGAACACCTTTTCCTGGTGCTGTTAATAAAACTTTGTCTGCACCAACAGATTTCAAATGACGAGATAAAGCCTCTTCATCTTTAAAAACACCTGTGTTATCAATAATCAAAGCATTATTAATTCCGTAAGTAGTATAATCAATATCTTCTGGCTGCGCTGCAGAAATCATGTAAACAGAAACTCCGTTGATGATTAAAGCATTATTTTCGTGATCAGCAATAACGTTTCCGTCAAAATCACCATGAACAGAATCATGACGTAATAATGAAGCACGTTTTTCTAATAAAACAGGATCGTTTTTATCACGTGTCACAACAGCTCGTAATCTTAATTGTTGACCTTTTCCCATTTGAGAAGCCAACTCACGAGCTAATAAACGTCCGATACGACCAAATCCGTATAAAACAACATCTTTTGGTTCAACACTTTTTACATTTTTGCTTGCACCTAATTTCTCTTCAACAAAAGCTTCTGCCGAAGCGTAATCTCCAGAAATATATTCTTTAGCTAATTTTCCAACATCAAGTCTAGAAGCTGGTAATTTAGCTTCAGAAATAGCTTTAGCAATCGCTAACGTATCGTCGATAGCAATCTTTTTTTCTACAAATTCTTCAGCATACTGATGTAGATTTACGATGTCACTAACGTTTTTATCAACTAATTGATTACGGAAAATTACCAATTCAACAGATTGATCATACCATAAATCTGAAACAATTTTAATGAATTCTACAACCTTTTTACTCATTTCATTGAAAGATGCAAGTTGTTGATCATAAGAAGAGTGGTTCATTTAATAAATGTTTATTTGTGTTTATTTACTTAATTCTTGGCAAAAGTAATCAATTATAACGATTTCGTACATTTTTTTTACAAAAACTAATTATTGTCATAAAAATGCAACTATTTCTTCGGAAATACTAAAATATAGAAAATAAATAATTTTTTAATGAGAAATTTTAAATTTTACGAATACGTATAAATGGCTGTTTACCATAATTTTATTGTTTTATCTAAATTAAATTTTATTTTACGAAAACGATTTCGTAAAATAATTGTTAAAAAGTTTTATTTGCAAATTCGAAAAAGCGTTCTATATTTGCACTCGCAATACCGCAATAAACTGCGTTATTGGAGAGTTGGCAGAGTGGTCGAATGCGGCAGTCTTGAAAACTGTTGAGGGTCACACCTCCGGGGGTTCGAATCCCTCACTCTCCGCTAATAAAACCCAATAGAGTAATCTGTTGGGTTTTTTGCTTTTCTGAAGTTGTTGAAAATTTCATTTTCATAAAACTGAAAGGAAAAACAAAAAATAATAGAAGCGAAGTATCTAGAGTTTTCTTAGAATTACTTTCTTTTTCTAGGGAATATGAAATAATCACTCTATCTCCGCTGATAAACCCAAATAGAGTAATCTGTTAGGTTTTGGTTTTTTACGGTTTATGGTTAACCTTGTACGTTTTTTGTTATTAATACACGAATTCACTTATATCAACAAATTTCAAGAAACACATACAATTTTCAGACTAGCTTCAACCCATTTAAACGAGCATATAAAAGATTTGTGAGCGATAGCGAGTCATTTATATTTTTAAGGAGTAAAATGAAGATTGAACGTTGAAAATCGCAGTCTTGAATTTTTTGGTTCCTTTTGTGTTAAAACTTCCCTGATGGGCACATGAATTCAAATGAATACAATAATAAGTCATCAATAAAAAGAACGTAATAAAGAACTATTAATTATTTTCTTATTATCCTAAATTATGTTCAGATCCTATTTCTTAAACCAAAATACATAATACATAATACATAATACATTTTACAACTTAACATCGATATACGAACACCGAACAAACCATACGGAACGGATACACAATGGATACAGAATGGATACAGCGCGGATACACAACCGATACAGAAAAGTGTCATTTTGGATATACACCGATACAGGATTTTAACACTTTTTAACACTTAATTTCTCTAACCACAATAGAAACATAGGTTTTATTAAGCTTTGCGCTCTACGCTTAATGTTTTACGGATTTTGTCATTCTGGGCTTGTCTCAGAATCGCATTCAATATGTCATTTCGAGGTATCGAGAAATCTTTCTATCACTTTTTTATTCATAGCTTATCTATTTTAATTATCGGTATTCATATGCCTTACAGGGAAGAGAGCAAAAAAGTAATCAATACTTCGGCAGGCTCAGCACAAGCAAGTCAAGGCCGTAAACCTCTCTACTAAAAATATTTTCATTTCACTAAAGATCTAAAAAAACCCTACGGCCTAAAATCTTTTTAACGTTGCACTCAAACATTTTCTTAACGTGAGAGTTTTAATGCTGGTTTTCATCCTTTTCAATATTCAAATTCACTTTTAAACAACAGATTTTGTCATTCTGAACTCGTTTCAGAATCTCTTCCTTAGTCCTAAGCTCAAATACTTTGTACATAATACAACTCTAAAATCTCACTTCTCAAATCTCATATCTCATATCTAACAACTACTTTTTACATAATACATTGTACATTTTACAACCCCCTCAATACTAATATCTAACATCTACATCCTTAGCAATCATTCCCCTTCATCATCCACCAATTTTGTTCACAGCTCGTCAGGTTTCAATCACTTAAAGCTATTCAGTCTACATTCGAATTGTTGCTGAACCAAGTCAAATAAAGTTTAATTTAAAATCTATTAAAAATGGGAAAAATTACAGATTCTCTTTTGTCGGGTACGCGAGGACGTACAGGACGAATTGTTGTTTCGAATATTGAAGGGCATGAAATATCTCGTATGCGACCACGAAAATCAAATCGTATACCAACGCCAAAACAACAAGTTATAAAAAACAGGTTCAATTTTGCTGTGCAGTTTATACAAGGGTATAAAGCATTGGCTAAAACCTATTACGGAAAAAGGTCTGGTCTAAAATCACCTTACAACCAAGCTATGGCAAATTTATTACAAGCTATTTTATGTGATATGGATACGTTAACTTTTTCTATTCAGTACAACAACATTCACTTCACAAAAGGTAACTTACTCGAACCTCAACCTGTAAATATTACAGCAGACGATCCACTATCGGCAACGATTACATGGACCAATAATGCAACAGAACTTGTTGATCAAAATGACACCTTGGTTATATTGTATGCAGAAGATGGCATTACAAAAGCACAATCAACGGTTGTACAAACAACGGTAAAACGCTCTGAAGAATCCTATGTACTACAATTTCTGCCCAAATATCAAGGAACAGATGTGCATGTTTGGATGAGTTTTTTATCCGTCATAAAACAAGACGCTACACCGTCTGTTTATTTAGGTCAAGTCACTGTACTTTAATTACTTCCCCTCTTCTTTTTAGAGGGGATTTTTGTTTATTTTATAATTTATTGTATATTAAAGAATTACATCTTTACTACAAGCATTTTCAATTTTAATTTTTAAGCCTATGAAAATTGAAGTATATGAAGAATATATCAAGTACCTGAACTTTTTTATTCATCGATATGGGGATGTAATCAAAAAAATTGAACCACAAGTCGAGGCAAAACAAGATATCCTAAACAAACAGTATATGCAAATGATAGAATATGCATTTGGTTTTATTCAAAAAATCAATTTGTTTGCGATTCAAGATTATCAATCACAACTGTTGTTTATTCCGCAATTAATCTTTTACTTCAATGATGTCTGCGAATGTCCTGGTCCCCCAACCCTATCCATAGATTTTAATGTTGACATAAAAGCAATTTGCGAACTATTAAAAATCAATACACAAATCACTTATAATCAAAATCAATATTTTCCTTTTCTTATTGATATTTCAGGTTTATCAGACGGTTACCATCATCTTGCAGGTTTTATCCACCGACACAAACAAAATGAATTTACTTATTACTGTGTTTCGATCCAAGTCAAAAGCCAAGAATTAAAAGGCCATTGGAAAAAGTTTTATCATATTCCCATTCAAAAACTCAAATTAATTTACAAAGAATGCCTGCAAAAAAACCAAACACTTTATGCTTTTACAGCAGATACGGAATTTACTTACTATGAAATTCAAAAAGGATTCAACTACTATTTCAACTGCTCCTTTACGGAATACGAACAAAAATTAAAAATGTTGAAAGCAGCTGCGAATAATTGGATGATTAATGCTTCCCAATACACTACACATTCAAAATTTACAACTCAAAAACCATTAGACACATCCATCAACAAACGATACGACGAACCTTTATAACCAAATTGTAATGCTATGATCAATTATCAAAAACTTTTATTTCACCTGGAACAACAGGGACGTAAACATATTCACCCAAATTACACTTTTCAAAAAGAGGATTTCCCATATATTGTCCGTTTAGCTGCTTATTTCCTAAACGACGAAGAAAAATGCAAGGAGTTAGCAATAGACCTAGACAAAGGAATTTTACTAACTGGACCAATCGGAATCGGAAAAACAACTTGGTTCCGTTTAATGCAACGCATTATGGTCAAAGAACAAAAATTCTTTTACACTACATGTAGAGACGTATCATTCGAATTCATCAAAGAAGGCTACAACACCATCGACAAATACAGCAGAGGAATCCCGTTGGATTTCCCAATGAAAAACATTTGCTTCGATGATCTAGGAACAGAAAACAACATCAAATATTTCGGGAACGAATGCAACGTCATGGCCGAGATTATTCTTTCTCGCTACGACCTATTCATGAACCTCAACATCAAAACCCACATCACAACTAATCTATCTGCTTCCGAAATCGAAAAGTATTACACCGAACGTGTACGCTCTCGCCTTCGTCAGATGATGAATGTACTTTCTGTTCCTGCGGATAGGAAGGATAAGAGAAGTTAAATACAATATGATCTTTTCAATAAATTATTATATTCGTGTAAAGTATTTGTATTATGAAAACTTTCATTTTAGATATCATTTCAAAAATAACTTCATATTCTAAAGAGTTAGATGATAAATCTTTGATTATAAATAAAAAATGGATATTAGTAGATGAATCAGACGAAAAATCCTCGTTTATTTTTAGAGAAAATAATCAATTATTAATATCTGAAAATGGAATTATTCAAAAATCAAGTTGGGATTATATAACAAATGATTTGGTTTCATTAGAAATTAAGAATATAAACTACCTTTTTACACCTTCATTTTTAGATGAAAACCTGTTTATTTTAAAATTAGATGGAAGAAATGAATATGTAGTATTCATTAATGAAAATAAAGTTCAGGGAATTATTAATTCTCTTCAACAAATTAATGATTTTATTGATTATAAATACATTAAAAATAATACTAGTGAAAAATCCTTTAAGAATGAAAATATTGTACGTCCAGATTTTTATTTAAATACTATTAATACGTTAGATGGAATTCAGTTAAATATAAAAACGAAATTATCTATAGGATATACTATAGGTGATAAAGTTTTTATTAATGATAAACCAGCTCCAACAGGTAAATATAAATTAGGATGGTTAGATTATTTATACGTAAAAGATGGTGAAATTTCTAGTTTATAAATTATTTTAATCATCTTCAACTCCCCAGTTGAGTTTTTTTATTTAATACTTTCCTAATCTCTGCAATTTTATTGCACACTTATATCTTTACTTTGCCGTTCGAAGCAATTTTTATTTTATTAAATTTACAACTATTCATATTCGTTTATGGCTGTCAACAAAAACGCATTAATCAGATACAAAACATTAGACCAATGTTTCAGTAATCCATACCGTAAGTTTTATATCAACGATTTGATCGAAAAATGTAATGAAGTCTTGTCTAATCATTACGGTGAAGAAACATCTGTTTCTCGTCGTCAAATTTTATATGATATGGAGTTTATGGAAAGCGATGCAGGATATGAAGCACCTATCATTGGAATAAAAGACGGCCGTAAAAAATTTTACCGTTATGAAGATCCTAATTTTACAATTCAAAATAAACCATTAAACCAAGAAGAACAACTAGCCTTAGAAAATACGTTAGAATTACTTTCTCGTATGAAAGGGATTCCTGGGATTGATGCAATAGAAAATATTGAAGCTAAATTAAATGAAGTGAAAGATAACAAAGGAAATCAAAAATTAATTTCATTCGAGGAAAGCGAATTTTTGATAGGATTAGAACATCTAACACCCTTATATAATTTCATCAAAAACAACCAAACAATCAAAATAGTTTATCAATCATTTAAAACAGAAAATGAACAAGAATTCTGTATTTCACCTTATCACTTAAAACAATTCAACAAACGTTGGTTTTTATTTGGGTGGAACCATAAGGATCAATACCTTCAAAATTTGGCATTAGATCGAATTCAAGGGATCGAAATTAATAAGGAAACTTACATTCCAACAGAAGTGGATTTTGATGAGTATTTTGAGGATATCATTGGGGTTACAAATAATTTAGATACAGAACTTACTGAGGTTAAAATCCAACTAACAGATCATATCATCCCCTACATCAAATCAAAACCGATTCATGGTTCTCAAAAAATAGCAGAGAATAGATTACAAATTAAAGTGAAGTTAAATTACGAATTAGAATCTTTAATTCTTTCGTATGGCGAAAATATGAAAGTAATAGAACCAATAGAATTAGTTCAGAGATTAAAAGAAAGAATTGAAAAATTAAAAAATCTTTATTAATGCAATTACCTTGCATAGTTTACATCTATGTTTGCAATGTAATTTTAATTTCCTTTGAAAATGAAGAATATGAGTCCATTGAATACAATTAATTCAGTAGTATATAAAACAGGTACTAATGTAGATGTCGCGTTGACAATTATATTTTATAGATATATTACAGAAAACAATAAATTTCTTCTTAAAAATATTGTTCCAACCAAAATTGACAATCTAAATGATTTAAAAATTGGTATAAATAATATTATTCTATATCATGAAGAACTTGCAGAAATATTTAATTCGGATGTATTTAATGGTGTAAATTCTGAGGTTCAAATTTTATTGTTCAATGAAATTTATCGTATTGATTTATCAGAGTACAAATCTGTAGGTAAAACTTTAATTGATCAATTGATAGAATCAATTATAGATAATAGATCTATGCAAGATGTGTATACTACGCCACGATCTATCGGTCAGATAATTAGTCAAATCGTTTCTACTCGTTTTGAAAATAAAAACCAGTTACAGGTTTATAATCCTTGTGTTGGTTTAGCAAGTTTTATAGTAGAATTAAATAAAATCCTACCTCAGGATACTTATTACTTTGCGGAAGATCTAAACGAAAAAGCGATTAGATGGGCTAAAATGCGTCTAATTGTAAACAATATACTTTCATTTGATTTGCGTGTTGCAGATGTTTTAGAAAATTCTAACTTTTCAGAGGGTACCGATTCTCAAAAATATGATATTGTAGTAACAAATCCTCCTTTTGGACTTCGCAGATGGAAAGGTTATAGCGATGTTTCATCATATGATAGATGGAGTAAATATCCATTACGTATGGATAAACATTCTGGAGAGAGCGCGTTTTTAATCCAAGCTTTAGATTCGTTAAAAGAAGATGGTATTGCAACTGTAATTGTTCCAAATTCGTTTTTATATAATGGTAGAGATAAAGAAGTTCGTGAATTTCTGATTAATAATGGACTAATTGAATCTATTATTCATTTACCAAGTGGGGTATTTAATCGTGCAATGATCAATACTACGATTATAGTTTTATCGAAGAAATACAATCGTAATGTATTGTTTATTGATGCGAGTAAAGAATTCCTTAAAAATAAGTATCAAAATATTATCCCAGAAGAGTCGATTCAAAAGATTGTCGAAACTTGGAAATCAAACGAGATTATCGACGGTTTTTCTAATTTAGTTCAGAAAAATGACTTATTAGATGGTGATGTCGTTTTAGACTTCAAACGTTATGATGTTCAAAATCATATTGATCTATCGGATAAACATTTAATTAATTATAGTGAAGTTGTTCGTGTTTGCAACCGTGTTATGGATGTACCAAACGAATTAAAATTAGTTAGAATTAAGAATTTATCTGATGATCCATTTAATTATTCGATCAATCTAGAAAATCTTGAATCGGAAATTAATAATAAACGAAGATACCAAAAGATAACTTCTAAAGTATTACTGGTTGCTCGTAGATTTAATAAACTAAAGCCAACTTTAGTTGAAGCTACGGAGGAGAACCCGGTGTATATTTCAAATGATATCCATGCGTTTGAAATCATTAACGATACTATTTCCGTTGATTATCTTGTACTACAATTATATTCTGATTTGGTAACTGCTCAATTAGAAAGTAAAAGTATGGGATCTACTATTCCAACCATTACTGTAGCCGATTTACTAAATCTTAAAATAGAATTAGTTAGATTAGAAGTTCAAGAGCAACAGTTATTTTATCAAGCGAGTAAATTACAGGCGGATAAGGATAAAATTAAGGAAGCAAACTTACAAGATACGATTGAAAATTTAATTAATCAACGTACCAATGAATTAAAGTGGCAATTACATAATCTTCGTAATGGCGAACTTTTATCCATCAAGAATAAAGCATCTGTTCTGAAAAAAATCATAACTCAGTTTCCAGAAGTAAGTGGTTTGATGATTGACGAAAAGCGTAATCTTACCCTTCAGGATTTAATCAATGATTTATATGTGAATTCAAGAGATTTGGCCAAAAAACTTTCGACCATTTACGAGGAGCAGGAAAATTATGGAGATAAAACAGAATTTTCAATTCTTAATTTTATCAAACAGTTTTTGAACAAGCAAAAATATGTCGATAAGAGTATTGTTTCTTTTGATCAAATCTTCGAAGATTTAAAACGCAACCATATCATTAATTTTAATGAAAATGATCTGGAAAATATTTTTTCAAATGTCTTTGAAAACATCCTAAGACACGGTTTTCAAGGTGAACCTACAGCAGATGATAAAATTTATATCAAATACCAATTTGAAGATGATTTTATCGTAGTATCTATTTTTAATACTGGAGTTTATATCCCGATCAATTCAGAGGATTATTTTGCGGATGGCGGAAAACAAGGTACTACAGGTAATTCAGGAAAAGGCGGATATATCATCAAACAGTGCATGGAAAGAAATGAGGGTATTGTTTCGATTGAATCTTATGATGATCATGAATTGAATAATTATGTTTTTAAAATTGACCTAAAATTTAAAGTGAATAAGTAATGAGTTACAAAGTTTTAATGATTGACGATGAATTCGAAAAAGAAAGTATTCAAGATTTTATTTTGAATGCGAAAGTTTCATCAATTGAAATTGTTCCTGTTAAATTCCACGACGAGGGGATGAGAATTTTAAAGGAAGATAGAGATTACGTATTCCAAGCGGTAATTCTTGATGCTACTGGTTTTGAAAATAAGGATGATAATGAATTGTCTAATATTGGATTGAAGAATTCGATTGAGTTTTTAAAAGAATTCAGAAGTACTAGAATAATCCCATGGTTCGTTTTTACTGGTGCAGATCGAAATAAGAAAGTCAACGAATTTGAGCGAGAAATCAAAAGATTCCAAAAAGATATAAAATTTGGAAGACCTGAATTGACTTACTACATTAAAACTGAAAACGACGATGATATACTCGTAGATATCAAAAACGAAATTAATAGACTATTAGCCAAATCAGTAGAATATAAATACAAAAAAGTTTTCAGAATTGCTCGCGATTTAAATATCTCGAAAGAAGAAATGAGTACCATGGTTGCATTATTCAATTTCCTTCAGAATGCTGAGGATATAAAACCAGGTATTTATTTTACACAAATCCGGAAATGCGTAGAGTATGTGTTCAGAGCTTTAGTAAAGTTAGATATTCTTCACAATAAGTGTGTTGATAAAAACAACGGTCAAATCAATCTATCAGAATCTAGTAAATTATTAGCTGGGTTACCTTCATCTTATTTAAAAATCAAATGCAATAAACCCCATTTTCCGAAAATATTAGCCGAAAATGTAAAAAATTTAATTTTTATAACAGGTGCAGCTTCACATACTTCAGAAGTTGATGAAACAAAAAATATGGATTATCAAGCATATTATGCGCAAATCCAAACTCCTTATTTATTGTTTCAATTACTTTTTACAGTTAGTGATTTATTCCTTTGGTATAATTCGTATTCCGAAGAAAACAAAGACAAAGCACTGAATAAATCGTTTTGGGAAGAGATCATTAATGAGGATAAATCCCCAAAACCTATAGGGATTGTTCTACAAGAAAATGAATTGGAATATATCGAAGCAATATTTATTTCAATTAACGAATCCAATTGGGGAACGATCAAATGTATTGATGGAAAAGAAGTTTCAGTTCATCCCAAATCAATAGAGAAATATGACTTAGCAATTGGAGAAAATATTTGGGTAGCTTTGGAATTTAACGAAGAAAAAAATAAATACCACATCAAAACCATTAAAAAATAAACAATCGAAAATACTCAATTTCAAAATCGTATTTTCGCAGCACATAAAAAATAAAAAAATAACCCATGATAACAGGCGAAATCAAATCACAGATCGATAAAATTTGGAACGACTTCTGGACAGGAGGAATTTCTAATCCATTAACGGTTATCGAACAATTTACCTACCTAATTTTCTTAAAACAATTAGACGACAGACAAATTCTAATTGAAAAAGAAATCGCAATGTTAGGGGCATCTCATAAAGAATTAATCTATTCAGATAAGCAAAAACCTTTACGTTGGAGTTTCTTTAAAGACAAAGAACCAGAAGAAATGATGGAGATTTTCACGGTAAAGAAACCTGAATTAGACAACATCACAGCATTCGATTTCATGAAAACAATCGGTGCAGATGGTGGTAAATTCTCGCAATACATGCAAGGAGCTACGTTTATGATCAATAACGCGAAGTTATTAGACAAAGTCGTACAACAAATTGATAAATTACCTTTAGATAAAAAAGATACCAAAGGAGATTTATACGAATACATGTTAGGCAAAATTGCCGAGGCGGGTACAAATGGACAATTCCGTACGCCTCGTCATATCATTCGTATGATGGTCGAATTAATGCAACCGACAAAAGAAGAAACGGTATGCGACCCTGCCATGGGAACTGCGGGTTTCTTAGTCAATGTAAGCCAATACATCCAAGAAAAGCACAACGATTGGTTTATGGACGAAGAGTTCCGTAACCACTACAACAGTAAGATGTTTAATGGAATTGAGATCGACCCGTCGATGATGCGTATCGCGATGATGAATTTACAATTACATGGCATTGATAACCCTGTAGCAATCGATGGGAGCGCATTAGCCGAAAGCAATGCCATTGCCAATGAATATTCATTAATTTTAGCGAATCCACCTTTTACAGGAGCATTGGATTACGATGAGGTAGAAAAAAGTTTATTGCAAATTACAAAAACGAAAAGTACCGAATTATTATTCTTATCCTTAATTCTGCGTATGTTACAAGTGGGTGGACGTGCAGCTGTTATTGTTCCTCAAGGGGTAATGTTTGGGAGTACTGCTGCCGCTAAAAAAATCCGTAAAGAAATCATCGAAAATCACCAATTACAAGGGGTAATCTCGATGCCTGCTGGGGTGTTTAAGCCTTATACTGGGGTAAGTACATCCATCTTAATTTTTACAAAAACAAATGCAGGGGGTACAGATAAAGTATGGTTTTACGACATGCAAGCCGATGGGTACAGCTTAGATGATAAACGTAACCTTTTAATTACCGAAGAACAAACAGCGAAAGTTTTCACTACGCCACAAGAGATTGTTGAAGAGGTAAAAGGTAAATGCGACATTCCTGCCATTTTAACGGATTGGCAAAACATAAGCGATAAATTAACGGAAACAGAAATCCCACAGGCTTTTGCAGACCATACAGCGCAATCGTTCTTGGTTCCTAAACAAGAAATTGTAGACAATGGGTACGATTTATCCATTAACCGTTACAAAGAAGTAATTTACGAAGAGGTACACTACGAAGCGCCTGCAACCATCATTGCAACCATTAAAGCATTAGACAAACAACGCCAAGCAGCTATTGTGGAACTTGAAAATTTATTGAAGTAATGGTTTTAGAAAAAATACTTAATTGTGTTGATTTAATTACTGATTCTGTATCTCCATATGAAGAGAAAAGACCTTTTTTAAGTACAGGAGATTTAAATGTAGATCAAATTACAAATTTAGAATATTTAACGTTTGAAGAGAAACCTTCACGAGCGAATTTAAATGTAAAAGAGGGCGATATCATTGTTGCTCGTATGCAAGGAACTACTAAAGTAAAAGTAATCACTTATGATATTTCTAATATTATTGTATCTACAGGTTTTCTTGTGATTAGACCAAAAAATAATGTTGATATAAATTATTTAAAAAATATTTTTTTAGCAGAAGATTTTCAAAGACAAAAAGATAAATATTGTACAGGTGCTACTCAAAAGGCAATTAATAATTCTAATTTTTCTAAAATCCATATCCCTCTACCATCTTTAGAAGTACAAAAAGCCATTGCCGCACGTTTAGATAAAGCCGACGAGATTCGTCAATTGAACCAACAAATCATCAACCATTACGACGAATTAATCCAAGCCTTATTCATCGATATGTTTGGAGATCCTGTTAAAAATGAGAAGGGTTGGGAGAAAAAAGAGTTAAAATATTTTGGGAAAATTTATACTGGGAATACTCCTTCAAGAAAAGTAAAAGAGTATTATGATCAAGATTTTATAGAATGGATCAAAACTGATAATATTAATTCTGAATCATTATACGTTACAAATGCGTTAGAATATTTATCAGAAATCGGTTCTAAAAAAGGACGTGTAGTTGATAAAGGAGCCATTTTAATAGCATGCATAGCAGGTAGTATTAAGTCTATTGGTAGATGTGCTTTAACAAATAGAAAAGTGTCTTTTAATCAACAAATTAATGCTATTCAACCTAATTCAGAAATGAACAGTTATTTTTTATATAATCTATTAAAAAATTCATCTACATATATTCAAAATTTTGCAAATAATGGAATGAAAAAAATGATTTCAAAAAGTGAATTAGAAAAAATTAATTTTATTTTTCCACCATTAAAGTTGCAAAATCAATTTGCAGAAAGTTTTATACATATAGAAGCGCAAAAAGAATTAGCCGTACAAGCTTTACAACAAAGCGAAGATTTATTCAACAGTTTATTGCAACAAGCATTTAAAAAGTAAAACAAATATGGTAGATCTTTCATCGGTAGCCTACATTCAGCAAGAGCAATTAAAAACATTAATTCCTTTCCAAGAGCTTAATGCATATCTAAAAACTAAGCAAAGAGGGTTATATTGGATTTGGACAGCTTTTACGTTCGATGAATTGGCGGCGATGGAATATCAACCCCAAGAAGGTAGTCGTCATGTAAACATGGCATACCTCATAAATCAACGAATAGATTTTCAAGGGATTTGTAAAGTCAAAACCAATAACTTTCAAGTCATATACAACGGGATTGGCGGCTATAGAAATCAATTAAAACCAGGTTTTGGTCTTAGGGAACGTATTCGGCAAGAATTTCACTGTAATAACCCAAGGACAGGTACGTTAAATATTATTAATACAAATTTAGACACCGACCAATTTGCCGTTTCATTTTTTAATTTCGATGATTCTATTCATCACGAAGTCTTACCCTTCTTAAAAGAAGAAAACGCATATAGCAAGTATGCCAGCGAAATAGAAAAATTATGGCGATTACAATATGGTCATCCTATTTTGTGCAGACATTAAATAGATCATAGAAAAGCACAAAGAAATCCTTTGTGCTTTTTTGATATATTGCTAACTTACACTTTCTAATCAACAACACAATGAACTCTAATTTTACCTTTCTAAAAGACGAATATCCTATATGGTACAAGGACATGCAAGAAGCAGAAAAATTTGCTTTCACTGCACCTCGCCATGCAGCGGTATTATGTCGTATCACTTTAGAAAATGCTATAACTTGGTTATTCGATAACGACGAAGAGTTAGATCGACCATACGAAACACATCTTGCTGCTTTATTGTTCTCAGATTCTTTTAAAACGATCGTAAAACCATCAATGTTTCAAGAAATTGATGTGGTGCGTAAAATTGGAAACAATGGGGCTCATGGTAAAAAAGTAACTGGATACGAAGCGTTACAAGCTTTAAAAAATATGTTTCGTTTCTTATCATGGATTAGCAAGTACTACAGCGAAACAGATCCGATTATCCCTCCATTTGATGATAAGATAATTCCTTACGGAAACGAACAAGATAAATCTCAAAAAGAAATTGAAAAATTACTTCAAGAGAACGAGGAAAAAAGACTAGCGCACGAAAGAGCCATTAAACGTGAACAGCTATTAGCCGAAGAAAACGAAAAACTTCGTGCTGAAATTGAAGCCAAAAATCAATTGATTGCAGCGCGTAAAGAAGAACGTATCGAACAATATCAACAAACGGTTGATGTACCCGAATTAACTTCCGAAAAAGAAACCAGAAAGCAACTGATTGATTTAGCATTAAGGGAATCAGGTTGGGATAATTTGGCAAATGGACACGATATTGAATACCCAATAACAAACATGCCTGTTTCAGCGAATCCTTCAGGTCATGGTTTTATAGATTATGTATTATGGGACGACAACGGGAAACCATTAGCAGTGGTCGAAGCAAAAAGCACCCTAAATGATGCGGATAAAGGGAAATACCAAGCCTTTTTATACGCCAACGCTTTAGAAGAAAAATTTGGGCAACGACCAATTATTTTTTACAGCAACGGATTTAAAACCTATTTATGGGACGATACATTTTATATTCCAAGAAAAGTTTCAGGGTTCTATACCAAAGAAGAGTTACAGACTTTAATTCGTAGAAGAACGGAACGCAAGGA
Source organism: Empedobacter sp. R750 (assembly GCF_030324345.1). NCBI lineage: Bacteria > Pseudomonadati > Bacteroidota > Flavobacteriia > Flavobacteriales > Weeksellaceae > Empedobacter > Empedobacter sp. R750. Next base: position 111,258 of record NZ_JACAGF010000008.1, read on the forward strand.
TATTCGTAGCTTTCAAGTCAATAAAAATATTGTCGAACGTCCCTATCAAATGCAAGCCATACAACGTGTAGCCGAAGCTTTTGTAACTTCTAACGAAACTTCTTTGATAGGTCGTAACCGTAAAGCATTATTGGTAATGGCAACAGGGAGTGGTAAAACACGTACAGCCGCAGCCATAGTCGAAATGTTGACAAAATACAATTGGGCGAAACGTATTTTATTTTTAGCAGATCGTACAGCTTTAGTTAAACAAGCAAAAAATGCATTTAACGAGCATTTACCAAATTTATCAACGGCCAATTTAACGGAAGAAAACGACGTAAAGGATACGCGTGTTGTTTTTTCTACTTATCCAACGATGCTAAATCGTATTGATGAGGTAAAAAATGAAGGAGATAAATTATTCGGAATTGGTCATTTTGATGTCATTATTATTGATGAGGCTCACCGTTCGGTTTATCAAAAATACCAAGCAATTTTCGAATATTTTGATGCGTTGTTAATTGGCTTAACTGCTACACCAAAAAAAGACATCGATAGAAATACGTATGATTTGTTTGATATTGAAGACGATAATCCAACTTTTGCATACGAATTAGATGCGGCTGTAGAAGCAGGATATTTAGTGCCTGCAAAAGCCTATAAAGTGCCTGTTAAATTTCAACGAGAAGGGCTTAAATACCGCGAGTTATCAGAGAAAGATAAAAAACATTTCGAAGAAGTGTTCGGAATCAATACGGATGAAGATCTTTTAGAGGATGTGGAAATTCCAAGCAACAAAATCAATAGTTTTCTTTTCAATGCAAAGACGGTCGATTTAGTTTTAGAGCATTTAATGAACAATGGGCTAAAAGTAGAATCGGGTGACAAATTAGGTAAAACAATCATCTTTGCGAAGAACCATAAACACGCCATATTTATCGAAGAGCGTTTCAATAAAATGTATCCAGAATATGGAAATAAATTTTTACAAGTCATCGATGATCAAACGAAATACGCACAAGCTTTATTAGAAGATTTTTGTTTCGACAAGGGCCCTGATAAAATGCCTCAAATTGCTGTTTCTGTAGATATGATGGATACAGGAGTAGATGCGCCTAGAGTATTAAATTTAGTGTTTTTTAAAGAAGTGAAATCCTATACTAAATTCTGGCAAATGGTGGGGCGTGGAACACGAAAATGTGCCAATGTATTTGGTCCAGGAAAAGACAAAGAATTCTTTTTAATTTTTGACATTTGTGGCAACTTCGAATTCTTTGAAGAATTTCCTGATGGGCATCAATCGACTTCTGTAAAACCTTTACAGCAACGTTTATTTGAAGCACAAACAGAAGTAGTATTTACTATTCAAAGCAACGCCAAAGCAACAGAAGAGGAAAAAACTTTTGCAGATGAATACATCAAACTATTGCATCAAAAAGTGGTCGCATTAGACGATAAACGTTTTGAAGTGCGTAAACAGTTGGAAGCAGTATTAAAATACCGCGACATTAATAATTGGTACAGTTTAAACAATTCATCTATCTTAGAAATTCAAAATCATATTTCGCATCTAATTTCATACAACGAGGATAAGGATGAAATGGCTAAAAAGTTCGATTTATTAATTTATCAATTAGAATTAGCAATTTTAAATGGGGAAAAAAGACAGCAAAAATTAATTTCGAACATTGCTGAAATTGGAAAAGCCTTAGAAGGTAAATTAAATATTCCTTCAGTAAAACCAAGTGAAGCAACAATCAAAGCGGTTTCATCAGATCAATTTTGGGTCGCTATTTCTTTGGCCCGTATTGAAGCTTTACGTACTGAATTACGCGATTTAATTCAATTCTTAAAAAACACAAATCAAGAAAAACCAGTGTACACCTACTTGGAAGATTCTTTGGATAATAATAAAGTGGAAGAATATAATTTAATGGCGACATATACCTCTTTACAAAGCTATAAAGACCGTGTCGAGAATTTTATTCGCAAGAATAAGAATCATATTGTTATTGATAAATTATACAAAAATATTCCAATTACTCAACAAGAATTAGAATTGTTAGAGAATTTCTTCCAACACGAACAATTTAAAGTAGAAGAAATAGAAAAGGAATACCAAACAGATTCATTAACCTTATTTGTTCGCAAAATATTAGGATTAGAAAGAACTGCTGTTGAACAACATTTCACAGATTTCATTCAAGCTGAAAATTTAAATTCTAATCAAATTATTTTTGTAGAAAAAATCATCGATTACCTAAATGTGAATGGGGTGCTAGACAAAAAAATGTTGACCCAACCTCCTTTTACAGATTATAGTGACTCAGGTATTTTTGGGGTGTTCGAGGATACGGCAAAAATTGGTAAAATTATACGATTAATTGATGAAGTTAACGAGAATGCACAACGTGTTTCTTAATATTAATTTCTTTTGAATAAAATACGATAAAAATCCTTCACAACACGTGGAGGATTTTTTTATAAAGTAAAAATAACTATGCAAATAGATTGCACAAGTCAGCCGTAATCTTGCAATAGAAATTTAATAACACTCAAAATGAAAAATACAATACAACAAAAACTTTGTTTTGTAATTATGGGATATGGTAAAAAGACTGATCCAACACTAGGTAAGACTTATGATTTAGATAGTACTTACATCAATATTATAAAACCAGCTGTTGAAAGAGCAGGTTTTAAATGTGTTCGTGGAGATGAAGTGCTAGAATCAGGTTTGATCGACAAAAGTATGTATGCTTTATTAATACATGCGGACTTAGTGATTGCTGATATTACAACATTTAATGCAAATGCCATCTATGAACTTGGAATAAGACATGCAGCTCGTCCATTCTCAACTATTATTATGAGAGAGAAAGATGGTACAATTCCATTTGATTTAAGTCACAATAAAATGTTTACCTATTCACACATGGGTGAAGATATTGGAGTATCAGAAGCTGAGAGAAGTATTAATGCACTTCATAATTTGATTATTGAGGTAGATAAAACAAAAGAAGTAGATAGTCCATTATTTCATCATATCAGAGGGGTTGAACCTTATACTTTACCTAAAAATGAATATATACAAGTTATTCAAGAATTAGCAGAGAAAGAAGATAGTTTATTTGCTTTAGCTGAAAAAGCAAGGATTGAAATGACGAATGAAAATTTTGAAGAGGCAGCGAAGTATTGGAAATTAGCCAAAAATAAAGTGGATAATGATGTGTATTACACTCAACAATTAGCACTTTGTACATATAAGAATAAGAACGTAGAGCCGAATATCGCATTAATAGATGCTCTAAAAATCATTAACGAATTGGAACCTGATAATAGATTTACAACAGATCCTGAAACATTAGGGATTACAGGTGCAATTTATAAGAGATTATGGCTTAATGATAAAAAATCAATAGCTTATTTGGAGCGTGCAATTCAATATTATAAAAATGGTTTTACTATAAATCAAGATTATTATACAGGAGAAAATTACGCCTTATGTTTAGATTTAAAATCTGCAGTAGAAAATGAGGAAGATGAAAAAATTTACTTGAAAGTTGAAGCGAAAAAAACGCGTAAAAAAATTATTGAGATTATAGAAGAATTAAAATTGGATGAGGATTTTGAAATTAGAAGTGATCTAAAGTGGATTTATGCAACATTAAGCAATTGTTACTTTGCACTAAATAACAAAAATGAATTTGAGGCATTTCAAACTAAATTTTTAGAGCAAAATCCTGAAACTTGGGAAATTGAAACCTTTGAAGAAACAATTAATTTACTAAAAACGATATATAAATAAAAGCTATGGCAAAAGATTATAAAATTTTCATTAGTCATTCATGGGATCATCATGATGATTTAGTAGAATTGAGAAGGTTATTAAATTCAAGAGGTTATTTTAATGTTGAGTTTAAAGAAGTTTCAAAAGATACTCCTATTAATTCTCCAAATGCAACATATATAAAAACAAGATTAAAAGAGAAACTCCTTAATTCTGATGTAGTTCTAGCTTTAGCAGGAATCTATGCTTCTCATAGCGAGTGGATGGAATGGGAACTTGATACAGCGGTAAAATATAATATTCCAATTATAGGTATCATACCCCGAGGGCAAGAACGTATTTCAGCGATGGTTTCTTCTCGTTCTATGGTTGATGTTAAGTGGAACACTGAAAGTATAGTGAATGCAATTCGAACACATGCTAAATAATTTTACTGATAATCGATAAGATTAAGAAATAATGTATAATTAGTTTAGATAGACTTTTAGATAAAGAAATTAAAATTGCGAGATTCCATAAGATTTTCGCATTTTGAAACATCAAATTAATCTCTTCGTCACTTCGAGTGCTTTTCGTTTTGTTAGCAAAAGAAAAGTGTATCGAGAAGTAAGACGATAAACAGAATAAAATTATTTTTGAGTTATTTTATTGACACAAAAAAAACCTCGAAAATAATTTTCGAGGTTTTGTATTTATTATTGAAATGATCTTCTTATTCTGCAATACTTGGAACTGAAATCAATTCGTTTGTATCAGCATCATAATCGATTTCATCAAAACTAAATCCAAACAATTGTAAGAACTCATCATGATAACCTTTGATATCAGAAATTTCTTTGATGTTCTCAGAAGTTACAATTTTCCATAAATCATCTACTTCTTTTTGTACATCTTCGCGCATTTCTAAATCATCGATACGAATACGTCCATTTTCATCCAAAGGAACTTCTCCGTTTGCAGTATACAAGCGCTCTGCAAACAAACGTTGCATTTGCTCTATTGTTCCTTCGTGAATTCCTTTTGCTTTCATTACTTTGTACAATAACGAAATATATAATGGCACAACTGGAATCGCAGAACTAGATTGTGTTACCAAAGCTTTGTTTACAGAAACGTAAGAAACACCATTTAAATCTGCTAATAATTCGTTGATAACAGGAACCGTTTTTTCTAAATCGTTTTTAGCCATACCAATCGATCCATCTTTGTAGATTCTATGCGTCAATTCTGGCCCTATGTATGAATAAGCAACAGTTTTTACTCCTTCAGCTAAAACACCAGCAGCTTTCAAATCTTCCATCCAAAATTTCCAATCCTCACCTCCCATTACAGCAATTGTATTATCAATTTCTTCTTGAGATTCAATCGGATCAATTGTAATATCTGTAACTTCTGCTGTATGAAAATCTACTGTTTTATTTGTAAATGGTTCACCAATTGGTTTAAGAACTGATGAATACGCAACACCTGTTTTTGGGTGTGTACGACGAGGCGAAGCTAAACTGTAAACTACTAAATCTACTTGACCTAAATCTTGTTTGATTAAATCAATCGTTTGTTGTTTAATCTCATCAGAAAAAGCATCTCCATTAATACTTTTTGCATACAAACCAGCTTCTTGCGCTTCTTTCTCAAAAGCAGCTGTGTTGTACCACCCCGCAGTCCCCGGTTTTCTTGGTGCAGCAGGTTTTTCGAAGAAAACACCTATTGTTGCAGCATTATATCCAAAAGCAGCTGTAATACGAGATGACAGACCAAAACCTGTCGAAGCTCCAATTACCAATACTTTTTTTGGTCCTTCGGCTGAAATATTTTTTGATTTTACGTACTCAATTTGATTGTGAACATTTTTTGCAGTTCCCTCAGGGTGAGTCGTAATGCAAATAAAACCTCTTGTTCTTGGTTGAATAATCATTATACTTAATTTAGTCGCATAAATTTATAAAATAAATTCTATATAACGAAACGATCTTTTTGTACATAAAATCATTCTATTTTTGAGATAATTAATAGGAATACTGATTTCGATTTACTATATTTACAATTACTCAAAACCTACTTACCTATGAAAGATATTCACATAGGCTCTTTAATCAAAAAAAGAGTCGACGAACTTGGAATTGATATATCCCGTATCAAGGGCTTCTTCAAAACTTATTCTGAAAAAGAAATTAATGCTCAATATTTAAGTAAAAGCATACAAACAGACGATTTATTAAAATGGTCGAAGTTGTTGGAATATGATTTTTTTAGAATTTATACGCAGCACATTATTTTATTTGCTCCTGTTGGAAAAAACGCCGCAACTTCAACATCCCCTAAAAGCTCTGTTTTACCAAATTATCGCAAAAGTGTGTATACAAAAGAGATTATAGATTTTGTATTGAATTTATACACTGAAGAAAAAAAGAAAATTCAAGAAATTTCAAATGAATACAATATCCCTAAAAATACCATTCATAATTGGATAAAAAAATACCTACCACAAAATTAAATCTTACTCACTATGGAAAAACCAAACTACCAAAAAATCTATCAAGACATTATTAAACGCAATTTCCCTGAAAAAATAGAACAGACAAAAAAATTGTTAAAAAAGAATATGAATGTTTTGGATATCATGAAGGTATCAGAAATACTGAATGCAAACAAAACAGCCGAAAATCAAAAGCATAAATCCTACGATTTGAATTCTGTTTTAGAGATTTTAAAAATTCAGCAAAAAAATAATTACACCAATACTTTTACTGCTGATAAGTTTAAAATCAGTCGAAATACTGTAGCTAAATGGCGTAAAATATATGGGTATTAAAAAACGGTTTCAAAAAGAAACCGTTTTTTTTTATTTATCTATTATTTTTATCCTCTTTTATTACTTTATGTACCGCTAAAGTTGCAAACGGAATAAATGCGTACATCACATAAATGATAAAGTCTTCGTCATCCCATTTATATATTCTTCTGACTCTAAAAAGTAAAATCAAGTAAGCTGTAAACCAAAAACCGTGAAAACAACCGGCAAATGGCATTGGCAACACATAATCGAATTGATATTTAATTGGCATTGCGACCAAAAATAAGAGCGTACAACTTATCGTTTCCCACACACATGATGTGCTAAACCATTTTTTTAACTTTTCGTCAGATACGTTTAACATTTTGCAAATTTAATCGTTTATTGATAGTAGAGGTATGATAATCATTAGTTAAAAAGGTTATTTTTACTCAATTATTGAAATAACTATTAATATTTATGATAATTAAATGTTATAATTATTATTATTTATGATAATTATGCATAATAATTATCAATATTATTTATTAAATTTGTAAAAATCCAAAACCTCATAATTAATGCACGTAGATAATTTTCTTTCAAAAAAATTCAATTTAGCTTTACCCTACTGGACAATTATCTGTCCCATTCTTGCCATATTTTCACTAACTATAGCCGAAGGATTTAAAGATCAGATGTGGTTTTCTGGAGTCTTAGGAATCATTTTAATTTCAGCCGTTTTATCAGCTGTACATCACGCAGAAGTTGTAGCGCATAAAGTTGGAGAACCTTTCGGAACCATTATTTTGGCCTTAGCCATTACAGTTATCGAAGTTTCGTTAATTGTTTCATTAATGATGTCCGAACCTACCGGCTTTCCTTCAGTTTTGGCTAGAGATACCGTTTTTGCTGCTGTAATGATCATTCTTACCGGAATTATCGGAATCTGTTTATTGGCTGGAGGAGTTCGCTATAGAGAACAAAATTTTATCAAACAAGGTGTTTCAACTGCTTTAATTACTTTAGTTGCAATATCTATATTAACCTTAGTTTTACCTAATTTTTTAACTTCAGAAAAAGGAGGAGAATTTTCGACAAGTCAATTAATTTTTGTAGCAATTATTTCGTTGATTTTATATGGCGGATTTATTTCCGTCCAAACCATTCGTCACCGTGATTATTTCTTACCACAAAGTAGCAAAGATAATGTAACATCAGAATTGCATGTCGAAAAACCAAATTTACTTACAACGATTTCGAGTTTGGTTTTATTATTAGTTGCTTTGTGTGCAGTTGTTTTGTTATCAAAAAAATTATCGCCAACCATCGAAACAATTGTGATGGATTTAGGCGCTCCAAAATCATTGGTGGGAATTATAATTGCCGGAGTTATCTTATTACCAGAAGGTTTAGCTGCATATAAAGCAGCAAAACAAGACCGTTTACAAACAAGTCTTAACTTGGCTTTAGGTTCTGCATTAGCTTCAATTGGATTAACAATTCCTGCAGTAGCAATTGTTTGTTATTTCACAGGATTGGAAGTTACATTAGGAATAGATGCAAAATCATCTATCTTATTAGTATTATCCTTGTTCACTGTTTATTTATCATTAAATTCTGGTCGAACAAATATTCAGCAAGGAATTGTTTTATTAACACTTTTTGCCACGTATTTATTTACTACAATAGTTCCATAAAGGAAATTAAAAGACATAAAAAAAACGACTCAAAATTAAATTTTGAGTCGTTTTTTGTTTTTATTTTTTTGGTAAAGAAACCATATTCGAATCTAATTTTTGATCTTTTTCTAAGAATATTTTTCCTCTCAAAATACTTTGAATTGTATTGATTAACTCTTTTTCGAAAGAATCTCTTAATTGAGATTGATGAAAAATCAACGAAACTTCTCGCGTTGGAACTGGCGACTCAAAGTTTTTGACAAATTTCTTATATTCTTGTGGCAAATCATCTGCAACCAAAGCAGGCAACAAAGTCATTCCGTATCCATCGTTTGCTAATTTAACTAAAGCTTCAAAACTTCCTGAATCTAACTTAATCGGACGATTTTTTAGATTTGAAGTATCACATAAAGCCAACACATTATTTCTGAAACAATGTCCTTCTTGCAAGATTAATAAATCAGAAGTGTTTAGATCATCTTCATTGATTTTATCTTTGTCAGATAAGCGATGCCCGTTTGGCACATAAGCCACCAATGGTTCATAATAAAGAGGTTTTTCGATAATTTGATCCTCGAAAAGTGGCGAAACCACAATACCAAAATCCAACGAACCATCTTTTATTCCTTTTATAATTTTATCCGTTTGCAATTCTTTGATAATAAGATTCGATTTCGGATTATTTTTCTGAAATGTTTTATAAAATAATGGTACCAAAGAAGGTAAAACAGTAGGAATAACACCAATAATGAAATCACCTTCTAATAAACCTTTTTCTTCGTTTACCAAGTGTTTCATACGATTAGCTTCCATTAAAATCGTTTTTGCTTGCGCAACAATTTTCTCTCCAATTTGAGTGATTTTGATTGGATGCGATGTTCTATCGAAAATATCAATATTCAATTCTTTTTCCAATTTCTGAATCTGCATACTCAATGTCGGTTGAGTTACAAAGGATTTATCAGCAGCAATTGTAAAGTTCTTATGCTCAGCCACTGCCAGCACATATTGTAATTGTACTAATGTCATATATAAAAATTGATATCTATAAATTTTTGTGATAAAGATATACATTATTATATTATCAATCTATATCATAAATCATAATTTAATCCATAAAAAAAGCCCGAATAAATTCGAGCTTATCATTAAATATAAATTTAATTATTTGTTTAATTGTTTCTGAATTTCAGCTGTCCAATCTTGTAATTTTTTAGCATCTTCTGGTTTCAAAGTTTGAGTTATTGATTTCAAACCTTGTTGCAAATCAATTGCCTTTTTTGATAATTCTGCTAATTTCGCTTGATCTCCAGCTGTTGCAGCAACTTTCATGTCTGCAGCTAATTGATTAAATTGATTAACCCATTCAGTAGCCTTTGGATCAGAGAAAGTTGGTAAATCTTTTGCTACATCAGCAACTTTATCCATTGTCTCTTTACCAGCTTCTACTTGGTCTTCTACTGTATTCGCTACATTTTCTTGTGTGTTTTCTACTTTTGCATCTACTTTTTCTTTTTCAGATTTACAAGAAGATAAAGAAACTACACCTAATACTGCAGCAGCTAAAAATAATTTTTTCATTTTTAATTAGAGTTTTAAAGTTAATATTATTGATTGTTCAAGTTAAACAAATCTAACGATTTATTTCTGTTAAATTTTTAATTTTCTTTCGAGAATTGGACTTCATATAAATTGGCATAATAACCTTTCTGAGCTAACAATTCGTTATGTGTACCTTGCTCAACAATCATTCCATTATCCATCACAATAATTTTATCTGCATTTTGAATCGTCGCTAAACGATGCGCAATGATGATAGAAGTTCTGCCTTGCGTTAGCTTATCAGTAGCTTTTTGTATCAATTCTTCCGACTCTGTATCAATAGAAGACGTTGCCTCGTCCAACACCAAAATCTCTGGATTATAAATATATGCTCTCAAAAACGAAATCAATTGACGCTGACCTACAGAAAGTGTCGAACCACGCTCGCTTACCTCACTGTAATAACCTTTTGGTAGTGACATGATAAAATTATCAATTCCAATAATTTTCGCAGCATTTTGGACTTCTTCCAACGAAATATCTTTATTACCTAAAACAATATTGTCATAAATCGTTGTATTAAACAAGAAAACATCCTGCAAAACAACTGCAACGTGTTGACGTAAATTCTTCAATTCCATATCATGAATATTTACATCATCTATTCTAATTGTTCCAGAATCGATGTCATAAAAACGACTCAATAAATTAATTATAGTAGATTTTCCTGCACCTGTGGCACCTACAATTGCAATTTTTTCACCTGGTTTTGTCGAAAAAGAAATTCCTTTCAAAACCAAATTATTCGGAACATAAGAAAATTTCACATTTTCAAAATCGATTTTACCTTTTACATGATCCAATTTTATTGTTCCATTATCTGGCAACGTTTGATCATCATCAATAATTTTGAACACACGATCCGCTCCTACCAAACCACGCTGAATAGTATTGAAACGCTCTGCTATTGCACGCATTGGAGCAGTTAACAACGTAACATATTGTGTAAAAGCAATCAAATCTCCGACAGAAACATCTCCATAAACAGCTGTTCTAAGTCCTCCAAACCAAATCAAACTTCCCGTTGCTAAAGCCGAAATAATATCGACAACAGGAAACATTAAAGAAAAATAGAAAACTGTTTTTAGATAGTTTTTCTTTAAATCATTATTAATCGAAACGAATTTGTCATATTCTGCTTGCTGACGATTAAAAACCTGAATAATATTCATTCCTGTTAATCGTTCTTGCACAAACGTATTCAACTTCGCCACAATTGTACGTTCTTCTTGGTAAACATTTTTCAATGCTTTTTGGAATAATCGTGTAATAATCATCATCAACGGAAGAATCACAATCACAACTGTTGCCAAAACCCAGTTCATCCAATACATCACAAAAACGATGAAAACGATTTTCAATACATCGCCTAACATCACTAAAATTCCATCATTGAAAACCTCTGCAATCGTTTCGATATCAGAAACTGAACGCGTTACCAAAACTCCATTTGGCGTTTTATCGAAATACCCAAGTTTGAATTTGATTAAATGATTACACAAACGAACGCGCAACAAACGGATAACTCGCTGTGCAACAACATTCGCTAAATAAACCATAAAAAAAGACAAAATTCCTTCGAAAACTAATACCAAAGATAGTTTCACGATTTGCATTTGAAGCCCTGGTAAATCTTTTGTCTGAATATAATCATCGATGATATTTCCCGTTAAATAGGGACGATAAACAGAAAAACACGCACTAAAAACCGCTACAAAAACCACCGACCAAAACATCACTTTGCTTTGCGCCCCGATTTGTAAAACACGTTTTAATCCATTAAAATCAAACGATGTATTTTCGTTATTTGAACTCATTTTTAAATAATTCTTTTGGATATTGAACATCTACCAAATACAAACCCTGCGCTGGCGCCGAAGCTCCTGCCGAAGAACGTTGTTTTTGTTCAATAATTTCTTCAAAATCGTGGATAGAAATTCTTCCTAACCCAACCTCAACTAATGTTCCAACAATTGCACGCACCATATTTCGCAAAAAACGATCAGCAGTGATTTGAAAAATCAATTGTCCGTTTTCATTTTTGCGCCAAAACGCTTCTCTTACATCGCAAATATTTGTTTTCACATCGGTATGTAATTTAGCAAAACTTCCGAAATCTCCTTGCTTAATTAACAATTTTGCTGCTTCATTCATTTTTTCAATATCCAATTCTCGGTTAAAAATCCAAGCGCTATCAAACGCAAAAGGATCTTTGAAAGGTGAAATAAAATAATTGTACGAACGCGAAGTCGCATCAAAACGCGCATGCGCTTCATCATCCATCAAAAATAAACGATAAGCAGCGATGTCTTTTGGTAAAAAAGAATTTAATTTTTTGATTAAATCAACCGATAATTCATCTTCATAATCAAAATGAATAAACATCTTTTTCGCATGAACACCAGAATCTGTACGCCCTGCTCCGACAATCGAAATTTCTTTTCTTAATATTTTAGACAATCTATCTTCAATAACTTCTTGAACCGAAATTTGATTGGGTTGAATTTGATAACCAAAATAATTTTTTCCGTTGTATGCTAATTCTAAAAAATATCGCAATTGTTGTAAATTTGAGCAACAAAAATACAACCTTTTGAAGAAAATTCTTTTACTTTCGGACACGCATTCTTATATCGACGATAGAATTTTGGAATATGCGCAACAAGCGGACGAAATTTGGCATGCTGGAGATATTGGCGATATTTCTGTAACCGATAAATTGGCTGAAATAAAACCTTTGCGAGCTGTCTATGGAAATATTGATGATAATAAAGCTCGCGCAGAATTCCCGCTCAACAACAGGTTTACGTTAGAAGGTGTTGATGTTTGGATTACGCATATTGGTGGTTATCCAGGAAAATATAATCCTGCAATTCGAAAAGAAATCACAGAAAATCCTCCGAAATTATTTATTTGTGGACATTCACATATACTAAAAGTGATGCCTGATAAACAATTGGGTTTAATTCATATGAATCCAGGCGCTGTTGGTAAACACGGTTTTCAGAAAGTTCGTACGATGTTACGTTTTGAATTAAATAAAGGAAGAATCGAGAATTTAGAAGTGATTGAGTTTAAGAAATGATTTGCGAGATTCGTAGCTCGAGTTTCGAGATTCGTATTTCGCACATCTAACCTCGCTTTATTTCGCCAACTTAAATTCTTTCAGAATAGTAATAAACTTCGGATTAGTGATATATTCTCTAAATTCGTGCGAATCTTGTCCAGAAAAATCCGTTTCTTCTAAGAATGTATAATTTTTAGAAAGTTCATCAAACAAATCTTTTTTGTAACCAAAATCTGTCGCAATCAAACTTCGAGATAAAAACCCAATCTTTCCTTTCCCTAATACATAATCCGTATCATTTATCGTGATATGCATGCGTTTTAACTGAGGTGTAAACGTTTTTAATTGATTATTATCCAACGTAAAATCAACTTTTCCAATTGCAGGCGCCAACATAATACTGTAAATTTTATTATTATTTTCTAACAACGTTTCTGCATTCGTAAAATCGACATGATGCGCATTTTCAGCACGTTTTATCTCACTTTCGCGCAACGAAGGATTCACCAACGAACTCAAAACAACCGATGCGCCACGACTATGCGAAATCAAATAAACATCTTTGTTATGAATGACATTCAAAATTCTACGAAGTCCAAAAACGCCCGCCATTTGGCTATTTGTCGTTGCACTTACCCAAACTTTTGCTGCTCCAAAAAGACTTTCGTTCACCAATCCATCCCAATAAAAATTAATTACCTCATCATTCGAAGAATTAATATTCATATAAGTTTTGGCTTTGTTGTAATTTTTTAGGCTAAACAAATAATCATTGTCAATTCCATGCACAAAAATGATGACACGGTTCTTATTTTTAACTCTTTTTTCAATATTTTTCAAACGCAAACTTTCATAAGAAGTTAATTGATTTTGAAAGTTACTTTCAGTCGCAATTTTCATCAACGAATAATCTCTACGACTTGCATTTTTAGGAGGTTTACCATACGATTTCAACCAATTATCTGGGTAAAAATTTCCGTTTTGATCCACAAAAGAACTTGTTGTATTCGGTTGAATAAAATTATTTGGATTCTGAGAAGTTGGCACATTATGTATTGCTGCACATGACGTTAAAAAACTAATCACGAAGATATAAAACAAGTTTTTCATATGATAAAAATTGGTATGCGAAGTAACTACAATTTTATTTATTTCGCAATAGATTTTGTACCTTCAACCATAAGTTTAACAAGGTTTTAAGTGAAATATACAATCAAACAAATTTTAGCCGAAACAAATCATCGTGCTTGGCAATATCCTTCAAAATCGTGGAAATATTATCAAGAGTGGAACAAAGCGCTATTTTTTCATTACAAAATTGACAAAGAAATTTTGAGAGAATTAGTTCCAAAAGATTTAGAAATTGATGAAATAAATGATTCTGCTTGGGTCTCGCTTGTCGCATTTACAATGGAAAAAATTCGACCTCGCTTTTTGCCTGCATTCTCTCCTATTTCTGATTTTGATGAAATTAATTTAAGAACTTATGTAACGAAAAATGGAAAACCTGGTGTTTATTTTTTATCTATTGAAGCTGAAAAATTATTTTCTGCAATTTTAGCAAAATCATTGTCAGGTTTGCCTTACGAAAAATCGAACATCAATAGAACCGAAAATTCTTATCAAGCCAATCATCCCAAACGAAATTTCTCTTTATTAGCGGATTTCCATGTTGGAATGCAAGTAAAACACAAAAGTGAATTGGATTTATTTTTGACTGAACGATATTGTTTGTATTTAGAAGATAACGATCAATTGTTTCGTTATGAAATCCAGCATTTACCATGGAAAATCAATCAACTTGAATTAGAATTTTTAACGATTGATTATCAGCTTCAAAACTTAAATATCGATTCGAGACCAGATTTAGTGCATTATTCAGAAGGTGTGCAAGTTGTCGCTTGGGAGAAGGAAAAAGTTTAACAATTAAATTTTCTTTCTCAACAAATGTTGCATTTCATTAAACCATTCTCGTTGAGAACCATCATCTATATAACCAACTTTTAGATACAAATCATATGCTGATTTATTTTTGAAATTAACCGCTAAAACCAATTCATCAATTGTAGGAAAATTATCTTTTACAAAATCATCCATCAAACTCATAGAAATTTTTCCGTAACCTTTTCCTTGAAATTCAGGATTTATCGATAGAGAGCGCAACAACAACGAATTCGTATTATTCGTCATCTCCAATTTATCGTCACCATAATCTAACACAAAAAAACCAATTGGTTCTTCATCTAACAAAATTGTAATTGGTTTTGCATGTCCATCTGTGCGTAATTTCAAACGCTCAAAAGTCTCGCTAGGCAAGGCTGTAAAAGGAATTTGGTCTTCTGGCAAATTATATAACAAAGCATCGTAATGTTTGGTTTCTGTATGTTTGAGTTGAATTATTGACATGGATGATTATTTTCAAATAAAAGTAATTAAAACATTCTAAATCCTATATAAAAACAACAAGGTTTATCTATTAAATTTTAATGAATTATCAATAAAAATTTAAAATCATTCTAACTAAAATACTTTTTAAATTGTAGATAATTTCAATCTAAAATCTACAATTATGGATAATCAAAATAAGTTAAATATTCAAATCGGGACAACTCAAAACTCTGATGGTATCTATATAGAAGTCACAGAAAATGGACCTTATTTACTGCACGGAAAACCTAAAGTTGTGCAGCAATTTATCGTTCCAAATCAGCAAGGAACTTCTGTCAATTACCAAGAAGGTGAAGAATTTGAAGCAAAGGATGCAACTTATCTTTGTCGTTGTGGATTATCTCAGCACAAACCTTATTGTGATGGTTCGCATAAAAAAGCAGCAGAAAATGGTGTGGATTTAACTGAAAGAGCAACTTTTAATCCCGAATTATTAACTGCAGAAGTTATAGAAGGACCTGTTGTTTCGCTTAGTGATGATGAAAAATTATGTGCTTTTGCTCGATTTTGTGATAATGGAAAACGCATTTGGAATCAAGTTGAAGATTCTACACAAAACTCTGTTGATTTGAGTGTTGAAATGGCGCATCATTGTCCTTCTGGACGATTGATTGTTTGGGATGAGAATAATCAACCAATCGAAGACGATAACACCTCAGCTTCTGTTGGAATTATTGAAGATGTTGCGAATGATTTGAGCGGTCCTTATGCGTTATGGGGAGGAATTCCGCTAAAAAGTGCGAATGGCGAATATTACGAGTTGCGAAATCGACAAACAATTTGCCGTTGTGGACAATCTTCTAATAAGCCTTTTTGTGATGGAACACATGCTTCGATGAGATTTCAAGATGGCTTATCAAAACAACCAAAAGCAGACGGAAAAGTTTTTTAATAAAATGATATTAACATAAAAACGCTCAAGATTTTCTTGAGCGTTTTGTATAATAATGATGTTTATATTTTTAGTTATTAATTACACCAGAACCTAAAAGTTCGTCATCAACATACCAAGCACAGAATTGACCTTCTGTAATCGCAGATTGAGGATTTTCAAACTCGACATACATTCCGTTTTCAGCTTTGTGTAAAATTGCTTTTTGCAAAGGTTGACGGTAACGAATACGTGCCATCACTTCCATTGTATCGTCTGTTTTTAAAGTTAAATCTTCTCGAACCCAATGTACTTCTTCCTCTTTTATAAACAATGCTTTCTTCAATAAACCTGAATGATCAGCACCTTGACCTGTGTAAATAACATTTGTCTCTACATCTGTATCAATAATAAACAAAGGTTCTACTTTTCCTCCAACTCCCAATCCTTTTCGTTGACCGCGAGTGAAATAATGCGCACCTTGATGTTTACCTACAATTTCTCCATCTTCTTGTTTATATGAGAAACCTTTTGCTTCGAAATCTAATGCTTCATATTTATTTGCAAAAGTTGGAATTTCTCTTTTATATCCGTTCCAATCTTTGGCTATTTCTACAATTACACCTTCTTTTGGTTTTAATTGTTGTTGCAAAAATTCGGGTAAACTAACTTTTCCAATAAAACATAAACCTTGCGAATCTTTCTTATTCGCTGTAACCAAGCCTTGCTCTTGTGCAATTCTTCTTACTTCTGGTTTTTCTATATCTCCAATTGGGAATAATGCTTTGCTTAATTGATCTTGCGACAATTGACACAAGAAATACGATTGATCTTTATTGTTATCATTACCTTTTAACAATTGAAAAATCTCTTTTCCATTTTCATCAATTGTAGAAGTTTTTCGTGCATAATGTCCTGTTGCAACGTAATCTGCTCCAAGTTCTAAAGCTGTTTTCAAAAACAAATCGAACTTAATTTCTCGGTTACATAACACATCAGGATTTGGTGTTCTTCCTTGCTCGTATTCATTGAACATATAATCTACAATACGTTCTTTGTACGAATCAGACATATCAATGACCTGAAAAGGAATATCTAATTTTTTAGCTACCAACAAAGCGTCTGCACTATCTTCTATCCATGGGCATTCATCTTCCAACGTTACCGATGCATCGTTCCAATTACGCATAAATAATCCGATCACATCATAACCTTGCTCTTTTAGCAAATAGGCTGTAACACTTGAATCTACTCCTCCAGAAAGTCCTACGACAACTCTTTTCATCTTAAAAAATTTCAGTCTACAAAGTTATAAAATAATATTCGACGAATGATTATCCTACATCAATCTATTTTTTGAATGATTTTGGTTGAAAAAATAAGATAAAAATAAGGGTACAAATTCCAGTTAAAAACGGATAATATAAATTAGATAAAACATCTACAGAAGAAACTTTTGTCACTTTAGATACTGCATTTGCACCAGCAACAGCCGCTAAAACTTGCGCACCATAAGGTAAGATTCCTTGTACAAAACACGAAACCGTATCCAAAATACTTGCCACACGTTTTCCTTCCAAATCATGATGATCAGAAATATCTTTTGCTATTTTACCGCAAATCAAAATTGTAATCGTGTTGTTTGCTAAACAAGCATTTGCCAAAGCTGTAAGCGACGCAATACTCATCTCGGCTTGACGTTTTGTTTTGATATTTTTGGTCAAATGATAAATAATAAAATCTAATCCACCATTTAGACGAATAATTCCAACAATTCCGCCAATGATTAAACAAATAATACTCAACTCAAACATTCCTTTGAAACCTTCATTAATAGAAGAAACTAAGTCTAGTAAAGGAACACCTGAATAGAACAAACCAATTCCAAGAAACGATAGAATTCCTACAATTAAAGCCCAAATCACATTAATTCCAGACATTGCAAGTCCAAAAACTAATAGATAAGGTAAAACTAAAATCAAGTCAAAATCTAACTGTTTTCCTTGGAAATTGGTTGTGTCAAAATGTTGAGAAAGTGAAAAATATATAATCGTCGAAACAATAGCTGCTGGAACTACTATTCTAAAATTAGTTTTAAATTTAGATTTCATGCTCACTTCTTGCGTACGTGTTGCAGCAATCGTTGTATCAGAAATAAACGATAAATTATCGCCAAACATCGCTCCACCAACCACTGCGCCTAACAAAATTGGCATAGAACCTGGAATCATTTTATCCATTTGTACTGCAATTGGCGCAACAGTTACAATTGTTCCAACCGATGTTCCCAAAGCTGTCGCAATAAAGCAAGACAACAAGAAAAAACCTGCTACAATAAAGGAAGAAGGAAGATAATTCAAGAATAAATTTACTGTTGATTCTACCGCTCCAATTGTAGACCCTAAACTTCCAAAAGCTCCAGCGAGAAGAAAAATTAAAATCATTAACATTATCGTTTCCTCTCCTGCATTCTTACAAAAAGCTTCTGCTTTTGTATGAAATGAAACCTTAGGGAACTGAACAAATGCAATTACGAGTGCCAACATGAAAACAACCAATGCTGGAACAGAGTAAAAATCGTTCAGATAAATAGATGCCGAAAAATAGACAAGTATGAAAATGATTAAAGGCAATAAAGCCCAAAAATTTCCTTTTTTTATGATCATATTACTAAAAATTCAGAAAAATATTCTGCAAATATCTATCGAAATTTTAAAATATGAAAATCAAATATTTATTGATTTATAAGTTTTTAGGACAGTAGAATAAAAAAAGGAACATCTTTCGATAGACATTCCTTCATTTAGAAAAATTTTCTAAAAATTGTATTTTTATTTCGCAATTAATTTATTTGTTTGCGTAATTGCACGTTCATTTTTTTCAAGAATCCAAGCCTGACCTTTTATTTTTCGCATAATATTATCATACGTACGCATCAAAAAAACATTATAAATAGCTTCTGATAAATGCTTTGGTTTATGTGCTAACGAACGCAAACTCATCGAAAAACCTGGCGTCAAATATTTCATGTAATGCCACCAACCTTCTGGCATATATAGCATTTCTCCGTGTTTTAGGTCTGCAACCATCGGATTAATATGTTTCAACGCTGGCCATTTATCAAAATCAGGATTATCAAAATCAATATCTTCTCGACAAATTACCGAATGTGGAATTTTGTACATATACTTCGAATCCTCCGGCGGAACAATAATACAACGTTTTTTTCCTGCAAAATGAAAATGCAAAATATTCGCTAAATCGATATCATAATGCATAAAAACATTCGATCCTTCACCTCCAAAAAATAACATTGGCATCGATTTGAAAAGATTC
Source organism: Empedobacter sp. R750 (assembly GCF_030324345.1). NCBI lineage: Bacteria > Pseudomonadati > Bacteroidota > Flavobacteriia > Flavobacteriales > Weeksellaceae > Empedobacter > Empedobacter sp. R750. The sequence goes on from NZ_JACAGF010000008.1 coordinate 130,809, forward strand.
AAACCCAAATCTGGCATTTTATAATCTTGTTGTAATTGCGGAACTTGACTCATCAAATTGTACAAAAATATACGCAAATCTGTCGGCTCACTTTGCAGCAAATCCACATATTCAGACATTTTCATCTTTGCAACTGGCTCATTTACTTTCTTCGTATAATCAACCGGATCATTATTATATAAAGGAACAACCTTGTCGCCTGCAACTTGTTTTATATACTCAAAATTCCACTTTTCGTACGCAGGCCAATCCTCTGTAATTCGCTCTACTACAACTGGTTTTTGAGGTTTAACGTAATATTTCTGAAAATCTTTTGCAGAAATACTTTCTACTCTTTCAACTTCTGTGAAATTAAAATTCATCTTTTATGTAAAATAAAGTGCAAATTTACTTAACTTTTTTATTAAATCTGAATGATGCAATTATTAAACCAATCTTTTTTAGATATGATTGAATAATTATTTCTGATTTGATAATTTATTAAATATACATTAAACTTTACAATAACTTATGATAGAAAACACATCAATTCTTTCATTATCTTTACATTGAATTTTTAAAATTGATTCGTTGAACGCAAAAAATCTATTTTTTTCCATTTTTTTTATTCTACTGAATACATTTTGTTGTGCACAGCAAATTTTTCCGTATTTGGAACTTAAAAATGAGGAAGATTTTGAAAAAATAGATGCAATTTCTCTCGAAAATAACTACAATTTTCATCATTTATTGGGAAATTTGAGTCATACTTTTACTTTTCTGAACAATTCTTCGGAAGATATTTCGGCTAAATTTATTTATCCTTATCAGCCTTCGCAAAATGTGTACGAATTAAAAGCTTTTGTAAATGATAAAATTTTCGAAATTCAATCCAAATCGATCGTAGATATTCGAAAAGAGTTAAAAAATATTGATGCTTCAACTATTTTTAAAAATCAACACAACAATCAAGTTTTACAATTAGATTTAGGAAAAATTCCTGCGAATACTATACTAAAAATTCAGCTAAAAGTTTCGAAAATTGTTGAAGAAAATAGTTTTAATTATCAAGTTTCGTTTCCAGAATTTATCGTCAAACGAACAGAATCTTTTACGCAAATTCATCGTTGGAACAATCAATTGAATGGTTTTCCGAAAAACATAAATTCAAATATTCATCTTTCTGGAAATTTCCCGATTTCAAAAATTGTTTCTGATTTAAAGTTTTCAAAGGAAAATGATCGAAATTATGTTTCAAAAAATTCGGATAAAAAGATTCCAACTCTTCAATATGCTTATACAAAAAATGAACTACAAACCGGAATTGAAACATTTACCGAAAATGGTTGCGATTATATTTTAGGATCAATTGAACCAGCAAATAATCCTTCTAAATATAAAGCTTCGCGAGAATTTTTATTTGTTTTAGATACTTCTGGATCAATGATGAATCAACCAATTGAAACTGTTAAAAAGTTGATGAATCAAATTTTACCAAATTTAACCGAAACAGATAAATTTAATGTGCTGATTTATTCGACAAAAAATGAATTAGTTTTTAAAGAATCTCAATTTTCAACCAAAGAAAACATCAATTTAGCTTTAGAAAAAATTAATTCTTTGAATGGAACTGGAGAAAAATTATTGAACGAAGCAATAGAGCAAATTCAGAAAAATCCTTTTGATAAAAATTATAAACGAATCATTACAATTATATCGGATGGAGCGATAAATTTGAATGAAACGGTTTACAATTCACTCCGAAATTATGCAAAAGACACACAATTTATAACATTAGGAATTGGAAAAGAATTGGATTATCATGCGATGAATTTTATTAGTTTGGCAACAGGAACGCTTCCGATTACGGTCAATGAACCAAGAGAATTGAATCAGAAAATAACACAATTTCAGCAAGCTGTTTTGAATTCTTCTATTTATCATCTTAAAGTTCAATCATCCCAAATCAACCTCAACGAAACGTTTCCGAAGAATTTCAATACGTATTTAGCTCAAAATTCTGTCAATTTTGTTTCACGCGATTGTAATCGTCGTTATCCAAAAAAAATAGAAATTATTGGTAATCAATCGAACCAAAATTTCACTCAAAATTTTGAAATCAAACAACCAAATCCAAGTGAATTTACCGAAGCAATTAAGTTTTATTGGGCAAAACAAAAAATTGATTATCTCTTAAAAGATGAGGAACGTTGCGGTGAAATGTGCAAAAAAGATGGACGATATCGAAAAGAAATTGAGAAAATTGGAACTGAATTCAATATTTCAACACCTTATAATTTATTGATCCAGAAAGGAAATATAGAAAATTACAACAATGATTATGATACAGATGGCGATGGCGTGATGGATATCGAAGATGAATGTCCGTATATAAAAGGAAATCGTTTTGGAAATGGCTGTCCTGAAAATAATTTGAGTGATAAAAAGATTGGAAATTATGTTCAAGATTATTCAAATTATTTGATGGAAACAGTCGAATTCAATTTTGATAAAGCTGAAATCAGAGCGATTGATTATGCCAAATTGAATGAAGTTGTTGCAATTATGAAACGAAATCCGTCGCATCATTTTATCATCGAAGGTCACACAGACGCCGTTGGAACTGAATCTTATAATTTCGATTTATCACAACGAAGAGCAAATGCGGTATTGAATTATTTGGCAGAAAAAGGCCTGAATAAAAATCGATTTTCAATTTCTGCCAAAGGCTTTTCGGATTTGAAACACAAAGAATGTAATCCTGCCGAAAATTGTATTGATTGGAAAAATTTTGAGAATAGACGAGTGAGGTTTAGGATTAATTAAATATCATATTCAAAATAGATAAAATAATGTAGATAAGTAAAATTATAATTGGTAGTAATGATGTTGTTTTTTTGAATTTTAAATAGCTAAATATTGAAAGAAAGATAAAAATTATTGCAATAGGTAAATTGAAAAATAAACCAAACATACTAGACAAACTTCTGTCATTTACCAGAATGATTTTTAGTATTAAAAACTGAACAATTAAAAACAAAATAAAGCTTAAAATTAGATGCTTTGGAATTAGAATATTCTTCATCTCAATTTTTATTTTAAATATAATAAAAAAAGACCAAGAATATCTTGGTCTTTTAATGTATCTTATATAATTATCAGCTTAAGAAATTCTTTCGATCAAAGCCATGTAAAATCCATCATAATTAGTTTGAGATGGATAATGCATTTTATCTGAAACCATTTTATAATTTGGATGATTTTTCAAGAATTTTTCTACTTGTTGCTCATTTTCTTGTGGCAAAATAGAACACGTAGCATAAACCATCATTCCACCAACTTTAATAATTTTGGAATAATCAGCTAAGATTTTTTCTTGTGTTGCTAAAATTTCGTCAATAAATTCTGGTCTTAATTTCCATTTCGCATCAGGATTACGTTTCAAAACTCCCATTCCAGAACAAGGCGCATCAATCAACAAACGATCAGCAGAATTCTCCATACGCTTGATTGTTTTTGCTTCAATTACCTTTGTTTGTACATTTTGCACATTGTTACGTTTTGCACGACGTTTCAATTCTTTCAATTTCCAATCGTACAAATCCATTGCAATAATTTGTCCTTTGTTTTCCATCAAAGCAGCTAAATGCAATGTTTTTCCTCCTGCACCAGCACAAGCATCTACCACACGCATTCCTGGTTGAACACGTAAATATGGCGCGATCAATTGTGATCCTGCATCTTGAACTTCGAACCAACCATTCTGAAATTCATCTGTACGGAAAATATTTGTTTTCTCTTCAAGCTCTAAAGCATCTTGATATTTCGATAAAACTTTCGTTTTTATTCTACGTTCTTTCAATGCTTTTTGCAATGTTTTACGATCCGTTTTCAATGAATTTACACGTAAAACTGTTGGCGCTTGCGAGTTCATTGCATGCACTTCATCTAACCAACGATTTCCCAAAGACTTCTCTCCTAACTCGAACATCCAATCTGGATACGATTCTGCAACCGCAACATTTTTAGACGAGTTGTGATGTCTTTTCAAGACTTCTTTTGGATAGATTTTCTGAAATTCTTCCCATTTTGGTAACGTTTGTTCTGGATCTAAAGCAAACCAAGTTCCAACAAACTCCCAAATTGTATCAGGAGAAAGCGGACGGCTCATTGCGCCTTCAACCAAACGTTTCCAACGAACTAAATCGTAAACCGTTTCCGCAATAAAAGCACGATCGCGCGCTCCCCATTGCTTGTTCGATTTCAATGTTCGCTCAACTTCTTTATCTGCATATTTTCCTTCGAAGAAAATTTGTTGCAATGTGTCGGTAATTCCGACAAATAAATTTTTATATGGTAAAATCTTCATAACTCGGTGCAAATTTACAAAGACTTAAATGATTAGCGTAATTAATTTATAAGATTATACAACTTCGAAAAGATCTTTTATCTTTTGAGGAACCTCAACCACTTTATTTTGTTGATAATCGAAGGTTACAATTCCTGTTTTAGCTTTTGCAATTAATTTATCTTTTGTAGAAATTTTATAGATGATATCAAAACTAACGCGCGAAAAATCTTGCACACCAATCTCAATCAACAATTCATCGCCATAAAAAGCTTGATTTTTATACTCAATCGCAACATCACCCATTATCACACTTACACCTGCAAAATCTAATTCGGAATAACCATAATGTTGAAAAAACTGAATTCGCGATTCATGTATAATGGACAATACTTTATCGTTTGCCAAATGATTTCCATAATTGAGATCAGTTATGCGTACTGGTATTATTGTTGAAAATAAAAATTTGTCTGAAAAATCTAATTTTATACGAGCCATTTTGTAGATATATTTGCTCAAAGATAAGAAAGTTGTATAAAAAAAAAACGGGTTTAAGCTCCTCAGCTTAAACCCAATTGATTTTAAAAAAAACTTACACTAGTAAGTATAAATTTAACATTAAAAAAAATCAATCTTACTCTCTACTACCTATGGTCAAATTTAGAAATAATTTAATAAATACCAAAACTTTTTAGAAATTTTTTATTATTCTTTTTTATTTAAAATAAGACTGATATAAAAAACTCTAAATATTTAGATTATTATATAAAAAAATACTCTATTAAATACGACCTATATAAATAAAACATGCTATTTTTTATATTTGTGAAAAATAGTAATTTGCAAGGCCAAACTTTTAACATGAATTTGATTCAATACATTCATCAACATCTTAATTCTATTTCAGAAAAATCAATCAACAATACAGTAAATTGTTTGAATGAAGATAATACCATACCCTTTATTGCAAGATATAGAAAAGAGGTCACAGGAAATCTTGATGAAGTTCAAATTTCTGCTATAAAAAAACTGCAAAATCAATACAATGAAATTGTTTCTCGAAAAGAATTTATTTTAAAAACATTGGAAGAGCAGAATCAATTGAGTAACGAATTACAACAACGTATTCAGAAAAGTTTTGATTTGGTTCAATTAGAAGATTTATATCTTCCTTATAAAAAGAAGAAAAAAACACGTGCAACCATTGCAAAAGAAAAAGGTTTAGAGCCTTTGGCAAAAATCATCATGAAGCAAAATAATATTCCTGATTTGGATGATTTAGCAAAAAAATATCTAAATGAAGATGTGATAAGTATCGAAGATGCTTTTGCAGGTGTGCAAGATATTATTGCAGAATGGATCAATGAAAATGAGTATGTGCGTCATCGATTGCGAGATATTTTCAGAAAATCTGCTTTGATTGAAAGTAAACTAATAAAATCTAAAATAGATGATGAAGATTCGGCTAAATACTCGAACTATTTTGAATACGAAGAACTATTGAAAAAAATTGCTTCTCACCGATTATTGGCTATTTTACGCGGCGAAAATGAAGGTTTTTTAAAAGTAAATGTATCAATTGATAAAAAAGAAGCCTTCAAATTTTTGGAGTATACGTTGATCAAATCTATTCAACCAGAAGTTTCGTGGGTTATTGAAGAAGCGATAAAAGATGCGTACAAACGACTTTTAGCTCCTTCAATCTCAAATGAAGTGTTGAAAGAGGCAAAACAAAAAGCAGATGAAACGTCAATCAATGTTTTTTCGAAAAACTTAAATCAATTGCTTTTGGCGCCACCTTTGGGAGAAAAAAGAATTTTGGCAATAGATCCTGGTTATAAATCGGGATGTAAAGTTGTCGTTTTAGATGAGCAAGGCGATTTGTTGCACAACGAAAATATCTATCCGCATGCGCCACAAAATGAAAAAGTGCAAGCTATCAAAAAACTAAAATCGCTTGTCAATGCTTATAATGTCGATGCAATTTCGATAGGAAATGGAACGGCTTCTCGCGAGACAGAAAACTTGGTACAGAACATTGCATTTGATCGTCCGCTAAAAGTTTTTGTTGTGAATGAAGCTGGAGCTTCGGTTTATTCGGCTTCTAAAATTGCGCGCGACGAATTTCCAGATAAAGATGTTACTGTTCGCGGTGCTGTTTCTATAGGTCGTCGTTTACAAGATCCTTTGGCAGAATTGGTGAAAATAGAGCCAAAATCGATTGGAGTTGGTCAGTATCAACATGATGTCGATCAAACTTTATTGAAAAATGAGTTGGATGATGTTGTTTCTTTCTGTGTGAACAAAGTTGGTGTAAATCTGAACACGGCAAGTAAACATTTACTAAATTATGTTGCAGGAATTGGTGAAAAAATGGCTGAAAATATTGTAGAATATCGAAGCGAAAATGGTGCATTTAATTCGAGAAAAGAGTTACTAAAAGTTCCTCGTTTGGGTGAAAAAGCATTCTTACAAGCTTCTGCTTTTTTACGAATTCCGAATGCAAAAAATCCGTTAGATAATTCTGCTGTTCACCCAGAATCGTATACACTTGTAGAGAAAATGGCGAAAGATTTGAAAGTTGATTTGAAAGATTTGATTCAAAATAAAGAATTGATTAATCAACTTGATTTAACCAAATATATTACCGAAAAAGTAGGTTTACCAACTTTAGAAGATATTAAAAAAGAACTTGAAAAACCTGGTTTAGATCCGCGTTCTACTGCAAAAGTTTTTAGTTTTGATCAACGATTAAAGAAATTCGAAGATTTGCAATTGGGCATGAAAGTTCCTGGAATTATTAATAATATTACCAATTTTGGCTGTTTTGTAGATATAGGAATCAAAGAAAATGGTTTGATTCATATTTCTAAAATTTCGAATGAATTTATTTCAGATGTAAATTCAAAAGTGCATTTGAGTCAACAAATTGAAGTAACCGTAATTGGAATTGATACAGAAAAACGTAAAATTCAATTGTCTTTGATTGATTAAGGAAAATAATTTCAAAATTAAAAGGCAATCTAACGAAAGATTGCCTTTTTGATTTTATTATTTTCTGAGCAGAAATTAATCCTCAAATTTTACTTTATATTGTTTATCAAACTCTTTTTTCTGCGCATCAGTCATTTTACTACGCATATATTTTATTGTAAATCCACCAATCATTTTATCACCTTTATAATACATCCAATCTGATAATTTAGTTGGATCTATCACAATTGTATCATTGTGTTTAACCAATTTTGTGTATTGAGGTACGTTGTCCACAATTCCTTTTAATTGGTCGTTGTCCGAATATACATCACGAATCCAAATATGCTCTTTTTGTGTCGCATTCGGAATATCATACATTTGTTTGACAATAAAATTAGTTGTCGTTGTATCTTTCATCGACAACGCCAATTTGAAATCATCAAACGTTTGTTGCGCTTCCTTCCCAATACTATCCAAATCTTTTTGTTCTTGCTTTTGCTTATCCAAACCTTTATAAGCTTCTACTCCAGCATTTTCTTTGTTACCACAAGAAAATAATAAAACCGAAAAAGCTATTGCGAATAATGTATATTTCATAATTGTATTTCTTTGATTGTTGTCCTATAAAGTTACATAAATTTATTCAAAATAAGATAAATTCAACTCTTTTGGTGTTGGCTGAATCCATTTTTGATGACCAAAATAACTCCAAGTTGTATAAGCTAAATTGTAATTTGGATTTGTAAATTGATAATAATCGCTACCATTGACAGAAACTTTTGCATCCACAAAAACTTTGACATCTTTCACACCATTTTTCGCATAATCATATTTTACATAACGTGCAAATTGCCACATCATATCTGGGCTAACCGCCATTTTTGACATTTGTTTGAAGGTTAGATATTTTGTCAAATCTACTTTCTCGCGTTTCAAGAATTTACCTTTTTTCTGCGGATCTGGTTTCGAAACATATACCACAACTTCACCCGCTTTGTTACGCAACATCATTCGCCAAGCCATGCGATGACCTTCCTCTGTCCAAAAAACATTTCCCGGAATAAAATAATGGCGAACAGGTAAATATATTTGCCAAATCACATAGAAAAATATCAAATAAGAGAACATGACACGGCGTGTTGTCAATAAATTATCATCATCTGAACGATCCATCATAAATGATTTTTTAGGAAAAACAACTTCCTGAATCTTAACGGGATCATAAAAGAAAATTAACATCGCCAAAGCGAAAAAAGGAAATATCCCAATCCCGAAAACTGCTGAATTAAAAATATGAAAGGCTACAGCACATTTGAAAGCAATTCCGCGCGTTCTATTCATCAACATTGCTGGAATTATTAATAAATCAAAAAAGAAACCACCCCAAGCAAACACTTGCGCAAACTCTAAACTACTTACAACTTTTCCTAAACCAACAAGATTATATTTTGTCGTCAATAAATCGCCATATTCATGGAATTTCATTTGTAAAAAAACACCGTTAAACCAATCTGGATAAATCTTAGCGAAAGCAGCAAAAGTGTAAACAATCAATAACTGAATAATGAATAAAGTTGGTACCCAATTGCGCATGGTTAGACGTTTTATTTTCGGGAAAATCAAACTATCAATCGAAAAGAAATGATGCGCAGGAATTATTGTCATCATCCACGAAACTAGCATAAACAGATAATAATGGTTGTTGTAACTTGTTTTTTGCATGAAATACGTCAACGACCATAAGATCGAAAATACGATAATGGAAAATCGGTAAGCAAAACCAAACACGATAAACCAACCTAAAATTCCCATGAGCACATACAAATAAATCATATTTTGTCCCAAGAAAACATTGGTCCACTCGAATCCGATGAACGAAAATGTAATGTGTGGTTCAACAAAATTTGTTTGTACCCAACCTGTAAAAATGGCTCCCCAACATTCTGCAACAATTAATAAACCAAAGATTATTCGGAAAATTACAAGTGGAGAATTATCAACTTTTCGGAATAAATATTCGCTAAACATGATTGATTGTTAATTTTGGCTAATTTAAAAATAACCTTTAGAGTTTAGCTACTTTTGTCGTATATTTATTGTATGAAAACGAGGAAAATTATTTTGTTTGATGGAATTTGCAATTTATGCAATCAATCTGTTCAATTTGTGATTGAACATGACGATAAAAATCAATTTCAGTTTGCTTCATTACAATCTGATTTTGGACAAAATTTCTTGAAAGAAAATAATTTGGATGCCTCAAAATTTGATTCTGTCGTTTTTATTGAAGATGATAAATTTTATACCAAATCATCTGCAGCACTTAAAATTTCGAAATATTTGGATGGAATAACTTCGTGGTTGACTATTTTTATGATTGTTCCAAAACCTTTACGCGATATGGTTTATAGTTTTATTGCGAAAAATCGTTATCGTTGGTTCGGAAAACAAGAAAGTTGCTGGTTACCTACTCCAGAATTGAAAGCAAAGTTTTTGGAATAGAAAAATCTATTTTAATTTGAAAACTCTGCGAATCAATAAGTATAAAAAGTAAATTGTTAATACTCCTATAACAAGCATTATTAATAACAAAATATAATTTCCATTTAGAATTGTTGAATCTATTTCTCCCTTTTTGATAATTAAGAATGATAGAAACGTTGATAATAAATAAACGAAAAGGATTGTTAATTTATTTTTATTAAACATACTAATCAATAAAGCTAAAAAAGAAAAAATTCCAATAAGAACAAAACAAGCATCATCATCTTGTTCTGGTTGCATATACAAGCTCGACACTTTATAAAAAGTATCTTCATTTATCATATAACCTAATCTATCTGTAAATTTAAAATAGATGAAACAACAAATAACTTGAGCAAGATATAAAACTTCAAGAAATGAAAAATGGACTTTCAATTTATTAACTCTGTTTAAATTATTTAATCTTCTGCAACTATTTTTTCATTAATTTTTACAATAGCTTCATTGATTCCTTCAAAATACTTTTCCTCACTAAAATTTGGAACAATTATCTCATCAATTAGCTTTTGAGAAAATTCGTCAGAAATTATATTTTGAGCAATCTTGTTCGTCGAAATTCTAACTTCTCTTGATTTTAAATTAAACACAATTATCATATTTCCCTTTTGAAATAAATCCGAACTATTATTATTAAGAATTGAAAATGAATAATCTGTTATATTTTCATTTGGAAAATAATCATCTGTAGAAATTATAAATAACTGAAAACGACTGGTCTTTTGAATTTCCTTTAATTGTTTTTCAAGTTTTGCTAAATCTTCTCTATTAAAGACTTTTTCTAAATCAACAACATTTGAAAACGGAACCAAAGAATAATTCTCTATAAAAGGAAATTCAGTACAATTTTTAATCAAACTCTTTTGTAAATTGAACTGAAAAACATTTACATCTGATATTAAAAATTTATCAGCATCCGTTTTGATAAAATCTCTAAAATCTGGGAATTTTATTTTTCCTGATAATGATTGATCTTTTGTAATTGATTTACAAATTTCTTTACTGATTTGATCATAATCTTGAGCATGAGAAAATGTAATATTTGTGCATAAAAGAACTGATAAAAGTATTTTTCTTATCATTACAATGAATTAAAATCTACTGATTTCTGTATTTCTCAATTGCAGCTTTTATTTTTTCGCGACGGTTTGATGGCGATGGATGCGTACTCTGAAATTCTGGAACTTGGCTTCCTCCCGAAGCTTCTTCCAAAATATCCATTACACCAATCAATGCTTCTGGATTATATCCTGCCTGAATCATAAATCGAACGCCCAAATCATCAGACTCCAATTCATCATCACGACCATATTTCATATTCACCATATTTGCCACAACTTGTGCATAATAAGCCGAATTTGCATCTCCAGCGGCAACGCCAGCCGCACCTGCAATTCCTTGCGAAAGCTCTTGTTTCGACATTTGTTCTGCACTATGGCGCGCAATAACGTGACCAACTTCGTGTCCCAAAACTCCAGCCAATTGATCTTCGTTTTGCAAACGAGTCAACAAGGCTTCGGTAATAAAAATTGGTCCACCAGGCAATGCAAAAGCATTTACAGTTCGATTATCTGCTAACACATAAAACTGAAATGGATAATTGGTTTTGCGCGCATCACTATTATTAACCACTTTCGCGCCTACTCGTTTTACAAGCTCCTGGAATTGAGCATTTCGAGATAGTCCACCAAACTCTTGTGCCATTTGCGGAGCCGAATTAATTCCCATCGCAATTTCGTCATCTTTGGTTAATGAAATATATTGCTTTTCGCCTGTAATTTCATTGACTTCTGAAGAAGAAAAATATTTTATAAGAGAAAAAATAACAATTGCAGCAGCAATTATTAATTTCATCGACGTTCCGCCCTTTTGCATATTAGTGTGTGTTAATTATTTTTTGTGCCTTTTCTTTAAAATCTCCAAAACATCTTTCAATTCAAAACCACGTGCATGTAAAGCCATAAGGTAATAAAAGAAAACATCTGCCGATTCTTCCAAAAAGTTATCATCATTGTCTTGTTCCGAAGCAATAACCATTTCTACAGCTTCTTCTCCCATTTTTTTAGCGATTTGCGAATTGCCTTTTTTATGAACACGTTTCATTTTAGATTTTTTCGCATCCTCTAACTTAGCATCTTCCATCATGATTTCCAATTTCTTTAAGAATGGAAATTTTTTCTCTTTTTTGACTTCAGAAGTATTTTCATTAAGTTCCATAAAATCGTTTGTTTGCTTAGATTTTTTAAACGTAGAATAAATTTAAGAAATTCTACCGAATTATTTATCTCAATTCTACTGCCAATATTACTATTTTTTGAAAAAAAAGAAAGATTTTATTCACATTTATTTCTAAAAAAAATAATTTTTAATGCATTCATTCGATTAATTTTTAAGATTGTTAATCGCTTTTATTTTAAGATAAAAAAACGTATTTTTACGCGAAAATAAACATAGCGCAAACACAATGAACACAAACGATTTTTCCATTAGACATATTGGAAACAATGCGCAGCAAGCAGCTGAAATGCTTTCTGTAATTGGGAAAGATTCTATTGATTCTTTAATTGAGGCGACGGTTCCTCAGAACATTCGATTGAAAAATGCTTTGGATTTACCAGAAGCTCTATCAGAATTTGAAGCTATTAATCATTTAGCTGAAATCGCTTCAAAAAATAAAAAAGTAAAAAATTATCTTGGATATGGATATTATGGTACAATTTTACCAGCGCCAATTCAACGTAATGTATTAGAAAATGCTGGTTGGTACACAGCTTATACACCATACCAAGCGGAAATTGCGCAAGGACGTTTAGAAGCTTTATTAAATTTCCAAACTGTTATTTCTGATTTAACAGGTTTACCTATCGCAAATGCCTCTTTATTAGACGAAGGTACTGCATGTGGTGAAGCAATGCACATATTATTTGAATCTCGTTCTCGTGATCAAAAGAAAAACAATGTCAACAAATTTTTTGTAGCAGATAATTTATTCCCTCAATCTGTAGCGGTTTTAGAAACGAAAGCACATGGTTTAGGAATTGAATTAGTTGTTGGAAACTTTGAAACAACTGAATTAACAGAAGAATTCTTCGGAGCGATTGTACAATACATCGGAAAAGGAGGACAAATCAATAATTATAGATCATTTGTAGAAAAAGCAAATGCGGTTAACGTAAAAGTTGCTGTTGCAACCGATTTATTAGCTTTAACATTATTAACACCTCCAGGTGAATGGGGAGCTGATATCGCAATTGGTACTTCTCAACGTTTTGGTGTTCCAATGGGATACGGTGGACCACACGCGGCTTTCTTATCTTGTACAGAAGAATACAAACGTGTAATTCCAGGACGTATTATTGGAGTTTCTCAAGATCGTTTAGGAAACTATGCGTTACGTATGGCTTTACAAACACGTGAGCAACACATCAAACGTGAAAAAGCAACTTCTAACATTTGTACTGCACAAGTATTGTTAGCGGTTATGGCTTCTTTCTACGCGGTTTACCACGGAAAAGATGGTTTACAATATATCGCTGATCAAATCCATACTAAAGCAGCTGTTTTACATGGAGGTTTAGAGCATTTAGGATTTAAATTAGTGAATACAAATTTCTTCGATACCATTCAAATTGAAGTTGAAAACTCAGACGAAATTGTAAAGATTTTTGCAGAAGAAAAAATTAATGTAAATGGATTCGAGAACGGAAAAATTTCAATCACAATTGATGAAATGACTTCTGAAGAAGATATTTTCGAAATTTTAAGTGTTTTTGCTACAATTAAAAATACAGAAGATGGTTTCGAATTTGAAGTAGATGATTCTTATTTACCTCAAGATTTAATCAGAACTTCTGATTTCTTAACACACGAAAACTTCAATTTATATCATACAGAAACAGAATTAATGCGTTACATCAAACGTTTAGAGCGTAAAGATTTGGCTCTTAACCAATCGATGATTGCATTAGGTTCTTGTACAATGAAATTGAATGCTGCAACAGAATTATTGCACATGTCTTGGGAAAGAATGGGGAATGTACACCCTTTCACTCCAAAAGATCAAGTAGAAGGTTACCAAACATTAATCCAAAACTTAGAAGATTATTTAGCTGTAATCACAGGTTTTGATGCAACTTCTTTACAACCAAATTCTGGTGCACAAGGAGAATATGCAGGATTGATGGTAATCCGTTCTTACTTTGAAGCAAGAGGAGAAGGACACAGAAATGTTGCTTTAATTCCACAATCTGCTCACGGAACTAACCCTGCTTCTGCTGCAATGGCTGGAATGCAAGTTGTTGTTGTGAAAAACTTAGAATCTGGTGAAACAGATTTAGTTGATTTGAAAGAAAAATGTGAAAAACACAAAGATAACTTAGCTGCATTGATGATTACTTATCCATCAACGTATGGCGCTTTTGATAGCAATATCGAAGAAGTTACTGAAATGATTCACGCTTATGGAGGTCAGGTTTATATGGACGGTGCAAATATGAATGCGCAAGTTGGATTAACTTCTCCAGGAAATATTGGTGCAGACGTTTGTCACCTTAACTTACACAAAACATTCGCTATTCCTCACGGAGGTGGAGGACCTGGTGTAGGACCAATTTGTGTGAAAGCACATTTAGCTCCTTTCTTAGGATCTTCTCCATTAATCGAAACTGGAGGAAAAGAAGCTACAAATACATTTGCTGCGGCTCCTTATGGTTCTGCGTTCATTTTACCTATTTCTTACTCTTACATTTTAATGTTAGGTGCTGAAGGTTTATTGAAAGCGACACAAGGTGCAATTTTGAATGCTAATTACATGAAAACTCGTTTAGAGAAACATTTTGATATTTTATATACAAATGGAAACAATGTAGTGGCACACGAATTTATCTTAGATTGTCGTCCATTCAAAAAAGCAGGTATCGAAGTAACTGATATCGCAAAACGTTTGATTGATTATGGATTCCATGCGCCAACAGTATCTTTCCCAGTTGCTGGAACATTGATGGTTGAGCCAACAGAATCTGAAAACAAAGCAGAATTAGATCGTTTTTGTGATGCATTAATTTCTATTCGTCAAGAGATTGATGAAGTTGCTAACGGAGATTATCCAGTTGATAACAACGTATTACACAACGCGCCTCACCCAATTCACTTAATTACGGCAGACGAGTGGGAATATCCTTATTCTCGTTCTAAAGCTGCATATCCAGCAGAATGGGTTCGCGAACGTAAATTCTTTGCTTCTGTTTCTCGTATTGATGATGCTTACGGAGATCGTAACTTAATCTGTACTTGTGCTCCTATCGAAGCATATATGGATTAATTATTCTAGAAAGAATATATTATAAATACAAATCGCTCTGAGAAATCGGAGCGATTTTTTTATTGAAAATAAATTAAATGTTTAAAATGTTTTTATTTCTTAAAATTTTCTTAAATTCATTCCAACTAAACTTTTAATATAACATTATAAAAAATTATGCTACCGAGTTTTTCAGTACTTTTTGGTTAGTCTTTGAAGGTTGTGGTAGTGCTATCTTTGCTGCAGGAATCCCAGAATTAGGAATTGGTTACGCTGGTGTTGCATTAGCATTTGGTCTTACTGTATTGACAATGGCTTACGCAGTTGGTCATATTTCAGGATGACATTTCAACCCTGCTGTCTCTTTCGGTTTATTTGCTGGAGGACGATTTGAAGGAAAACAATTATTTCCTTACATTATTTCGCAAGTATTAGGAGCTATCGCTGCCGCTGGAGTATTATATGCTATCGCTTCGGGAAATGCAGATTTTGCAATTGATAATACCAAAGCTGGTGCATTTGCATCAAATGGATATGGCGCATTTTCACCACATGGTTACAGCATGTTATCTGCTTTTTTAATTGAATTTGTCTTAACAGCCTTCTTCTTAATTGTTATTTTAGGTGCGACAGACAAATTTGCAAACGGAAAATTTGCTGGAATCGCAATTGGTTTAGCCTTAACATTAATTCACTTAATCTCTATTCCAATCACTAACACATCTGTAAATCCTGCTCGCTCTACATCACAAGCTATTTTTGTAGGCGGCGAACCTTTAACATAATTATGGTTATTCTGGGTTGCTCCTATTGCAGGTGCAATTGTAGGTGGATTAATTTATAAAATGCTTCTACAGAAAGAAGAAAATTTAGCATAAAACCTGAAAAGCTCCGAATGGAGCTTTTTTTTATTTTTCTTTATCATCTAAAAACTCATCTGTAAAATGCTGTGTTTTCTTATCTACCGAAAACTTCGTTTGATTATAATCTGCTGATTTATTCTTTGGAATCGAAAGTGAATTCCATTCATTGTCTTTTATTAATTTTCCTATAAAAACAATTTGACCAACATGATAAGGATAATGCGCCAATTGACGATTTATGGCTTCTATTACCGTGTGTCCTTCATTTCGGATATAGATGATTTGTTGTAAATCTTCATCCGTTTTGATTTGTGCTAAAGCATCAAACAAACACTTCCAACCTTTCTCCCATTTATCTAAAAATTGTTGTTTCGTTTTGATTGTATCTTCAAATTCTTCATCACGATTTCGCCACTCTTTTTCACCATCTGTTGTCAAAAAATCAGTCCAACGCGACAACATATTTCCTGAAAGATGATTCACAATAATCGCAATGCTATTAGAGTTTTCATTGTATTGCCAAAACAATTCTTCATCTGATAATTGCGAAAATGTTTTTTCACCCAATTGTTTATAATACTGGAATTGTTTGATAATCCCGTTTACTAAATCATTCATTTATTATTTGTTTTTCTTTGAATACATAATGTTTTAACACTCTTAAAACAACATAAAGAATAATCAGAACAATTCTATATTTATATAATTCTTCTAAAGCTTCGATTGGGAAAAATTTATTAGAAAGAATCAAAAATAATATAATTGCAAAAAGAAAATAACTAATTGGATTGATAAATTTGCTCATAGATTTAGTTTTAATATAAGTATATGTATAATCTAAATTGTTACAAATTAATTAACTCCCTGTAAATTTTTGTGATTATGTTTGCGTTTATAATGTGTTTCCTTAAACTGATTTTTATCTGTTGTGACGATTGAAATATTTCCGTCAATCTCCATCATTGCCAATTTTACATCTTTGATATGCTCCACACCATGTTCGCGCATTGCTTCGTTCAATTCTTCCGAATTAATTCCCAATTTGCTCAACATCGTAAAATCTGCTTTACCATTACGGATTAAAATTTCGGGTTTCTGTTCAATTAAGTTTCCTAAAAAATTACTTTTCAGCATGATCTTTTTGACAATAAAATTTAAAAGAAACAATACAAAAGCTGCTATCAATCCACCTTGCAAGCTCGAATCTGAACCAACCATCGCATTTTGAACAGCATTACTAATCAATAAAATCAAAATAACATCTGCTGTATTTAATTGCGATAATTGTTGTTTCCCAAAAATTCTAAGTGCAATTAACATAAAAAAATACACCGAAATACAGCGCAAAACAATTCCTAAATAACCTTCCATACATTTATTTTAAGTAAATAAAAGGTACTAAAAAATCCGTTCAGAAATTGGAACGGATTTAAAAATTTATTTTGATTTTCGAAGAATATAAATTCTGGAAACTCTTAAAATTAAATAGATAATTGCGAGATAAAACTTTTTCTCATAAAACAATTCAAGACCTTTTATAGGGAAAAATTTTTCTGATAAAAATGCTAACAATAAAATTACAATAACCGCAACACTAACAATATTAATTGCTTTATCCATTAGTTGTTATATTTTGGTTGAATATTTTTCTTCATCATTTCGTATAAAGAATGTCCAATTCCTTGCGTAATTTCTGATAGATTTTCGAAATTAATCACCGAAACTTCATCATTTTTTTGATGATAATGATGTTGATTTTCCATGTTTACAGAAGAAAGCGCATGTGATACCACTTTGTGATTTACAAAATTTACATTATCCGAACGATAAAATAATTTTTGCTGCAAATAAGGATCGTTTTCGACTTTGAATGTTTTAGTCGAATTGTTGTTCATCAAATTCATCAAATCCGAACGATCGCTACCCGTCATATACACTTTTCCTTCGCCGAAAGCAGAAACAGTTCCAATCATTTCAAGATTCAACATCACTTTCATATTTGGTAAATAAGACTGAAAATCTGTATTTTCTACCAACATTTTAGAACCAATTAATCCAATTTCTTCAGCATCAAAAGCCATAAACATCATGGTTTGTTTAACTTTTTTATTTTTGAAATAATCAGATAAAGCCATTACAGCCGAAGTTCCACTTGCATTATCATCCGCACCATTAAAAACTTTATCATCGCCTTTGTCATCTGTTCCAACATGATCAAAATGCGCACCTACAGCATAAATATCAGACGATTTCCCTTCTTTGATTCCACAAACATTTTGTCCCGTTTTCCCTTTATATTCAAATTCGATTAAATATGAATCACCAACACAAGGTTTTAATTTATTTTGTTTGAATTTTTCAGCAATCAATTCAGCAGCCAATCGATTTTCGGGCGTTCCAAATTTTCGACCTTGCATAGCATCGGAGGCTAATTCTTCGACATATTTCTTTTGATTTTCTTTAGAATATTGCGCGTTTGCTTGATTGAAAGCAAGTAATCCAATTGCAAGTAAAGTATATTTTTTCATTTTCTGTGTGAACTTAATTTGACGGAAGATACGAAAAATTAACTTTTCTTCTCAAACATCTAATTATAAACACATGGAAAGATATTTTCTTTTACCAATTCTGTTTTTTCATTTACCTTTTTAAAATACCAAGAAGTAGTATGAGGTCCAGTTGAGATTATATTTGATTTGAAATCATTTAAATTAATCCTGAATCCTAACTTCTTAAAAATCAAATCATTTTCTTTATTTAATCTTATGAAAATAAGGTTATTATTAATCATAGTTGCATAATAATTAGTCTTTATTCCATAAAGTTTGTATCTAGAAATACTTGATAATTGTAAATAATCTTTTTTATAATTTAAATACCAAACATAGCCCTTATTAATACAATAATCATTAAGATTTATATTCGTAATTATTTCTTTTAAATTTTCATCATTTAAAATCACTAATTCAGCTGAAAAATCTTCTTTTATTTCTTGAGCAAAAAGCAAATTAGAAAACAACAATAAAAGTATTATAGTTTTGATATTATTCATATTAACTTTTCTTCTCAAACATCAATTCTTTTACTTTTTCTTTGTCTTCTTTTTCATGCTTTAAGTCGAACATTGTTCCGAAAATACGATCCCAAAACGTATTTGAAACTCCAAAACCTAATTCTTCGTCTTTATAGTGATGCAAATGATGATTGCGCCAAAGAGGTTTCATAAACTTGAAAGGCGGTGCAACAGCGTGAATCAAATAATGCATAGACGCATACAATAAATAGCCAATCATAAAACCAGGAAAGAAAGCAAAGGTGTATTTCCCTAAAATTAAATATTGAATCAAGAAAATGATTGACGCCAAAAGAATACTTGGAACTGGAGGCATAAACAAACGTTGTTTATCGCGCGGATAATGATGATGATTTCCGTGAAAAATGTAAACAATTCGTTTTAGACTTGGTTGTTCGGCTGTCCAATGAAAAAGATAACGATGCGCAAAATATTCGAACAAAGTCCAAAATAACATCGCTCCAAAAAATAGACTGACAACTGTTAAGACTGATAAATCGTAACTAGAAATTCCATAATAAATACAATAGGAAAGTAGAGGAATGTACATTCCCCAAATAACTGCGGGATGACCTTTTGTCAACATTTCGAGGTATTTGTTTTCGAAGATTTGCGCTTGACCTTTATTATGTATTTTCTCAAATTTCATGGTTACAAAATTTAATTTACTTAAAAATAAGGTTTTAACATATTTTAAACAAACAATCTCTAAAAATTAATTGTTAAAAAAAATCCGAAAATCAAAGTTTGATTTTCGGATTATATGATAAATAAGAAAATTCTTATCTGTTTTCAATTTCAACGTAATCACGTAATGGTGCTCCTGTGTATAATTGACGAGGGCGACCAATTGGTTGATTTGTTTCGCGCATTTCCATCCATTGTGCAATCCATCCTGGTAGACGTCCAACAGCAAACATAACTGTAAACATTTCAGTTGGGATATCTAACGCTTTGTAGATAATTCCTGAATAGAAATCTACGTTTGGATATAAGTTTCTTGATTTGAAATACTCGTCTTCTAAAGCAGCTTGTTCTAATTTTTTCGCAATATCTAAAATAGGATCATTGATTCCTAATTTCTCTAAAACGTTATCCGCAGCTACTTTGATGATTTTCGCACGAGGGTCAAAGTTTTTATAAACACGGTGTCCGAATCCCATTAAACGGAATGGATCGTTTTTATCTTTTGCTTTAGCTAAGTATTTTTCAACATCTCCACCATCATTTTTGATCGCTTCTAACATTTCTAATACTGCTTGGTTAGCACCTCCGTGTAATGGTCCCCATAATGCAGAAATACCTCCAGAGATAGAAGCAAATAAACCTGCATGAGAAGAACCTACTAAACGTACACTTGATGTAGAACAGTTTTGCTCATGATCTGCGTGTAAGATTAATAATTTGTCAATTGCATCAATAATAACTTGATCTAAGTCTAATTCTTGACCTGGTTTTTTGAATAATAATTGATAAAAGTTTTCTACATAAGATAATTTATCGTTAGAGTAGTTAACTGGTAATCCTTTAATTTTTCTTTGTGTCCAAGACGCTAATACTGGGAATTTACCTAATAAAGTAACTGCCGCTTTGTACATATCATCTGGAGAAGTAACATCAACAACTTTTGGGTTGAATGCTGATAAAGCAGCTGTTAAAGATGTTAATACTCCCATTGGGTGAGCAGAACTTGGGAATGCATCTAAGATTTTGATTAAATCTTCTGACACATAGTTATACTCATTAATATCAGCGATAAATTTATCTAATTCAGCTTGTGTAGGTAATTCTCCTTTGATTAACAAATACATTACTTCTACGAAAGAAGATTTCTCTGCTAATTGTTCAATAGGATATCCACGGTACATCAACTTACCTTCTTCACCATCTAAAAATGTAATTTTAGATTCGCATGCCCCTGTATTTTTGTAACCTGGATCCATTGTGATTAATCCAGTAGCACTTCTTAACTTGGAAATATCAATAGATTTTTCATCCATTGTACCAGTTGTAACAGGTAGCTCCAACTCATTTCCGTTGTAATTTAATATTACCTTATCTGACATTTTATAGTTTATATTATTTATTGCGTAATTTACACTTTTTTTATTAATTTGAGACTGATAAATATCAGTCTCAAATTATTTTATCGCTTAACTTTAAAAGCCTTAAGCCCTGGAAAAATTGCAGTTTCTCCAAGAATCTCTTCAATACGTAATAATTGGTTGTATTTCGCCATACGATCAGAGCGAGAAGCAGAACCAGTTTTAATTTGTCCTGTGTTCAAAGCAACAGCTAAATCTGCAATTGTAGCATCTTCTGTTTCTCCAGAACGGTGAGACATAACTGCTGTATAACGTGCATTTTGCGCCATTTGTACTGCTTTGATCGTTTCTGTTAACGTACCAATTTGATTGAATTTTACTAAGATAGAATTTGCTGTTTCAACATCAATTGCTTTTTCTAATTTAGTTACATTCGTTACCAATAAATCGTCTCCAACAATCTGAACACGTTTACCGATTTTATCTGTTAAGATTTTCCAACCTTCCCAATCGTTTTCATCCATACCATCTTCGATAGAAATAATTGGATATTTCTCTGTCAATTCTGCTAAATAAGCTGCTTGCTCTGCAGAAGTACGGATAGCTCCTTTCTCTCCTTCAAATTTTGTATAGTCATATTTTCCATCGTGATAAAACTCTGATGATGCACAATCTAATGCAATCATAATTTCTTCACCTGCTTTGTAACCTGCTTTTTCTATTGCAGAAATTACAGTATCTAAAGCATCTTCTGTGCCATCAAAAGTTGGTGCAAATCCACCTTCGTCACCTACTGCTGTAGATAAACCACGGTCGTGTAAAATTTTCTTTAATGCATGAAAAACTTCTGTTCCTTTGCGTAAAGCGTCAGAAAAAGATGCTGCCTGAACTGGCATAATCATGAATTCTTGGAACGCAATAGGCGCATCAGAGTGAGAACCTCCATTTACGATATTCATCATTGGAACTGGTAATGTGTTTGCATTAACTCCACCGATGTATCTAAACAATGGTAAACCTAATTCTTCTGCTGCAGCTTTTGCAACCGCCAAAGAAACACCCAAAATTGCATTAGCACCCAATTTAGCTTTGTTTTCAGTTCCGTCTAAATCAATCATTACTTGATCGATTAAATTTTGTTCAAAAACAGAAAAACCAATTAATTCTGGAGCAATCACTTCATTTACATTCTCGATAGCTTTCAAAACTCCTTTACCTAAGTACAAGTCTCCACCATCACGTAATTCTACTGCTTCATACTCTCCTGTAGATGCTCCTGATGGAACAGCTGCACGACCTAAAACACCTGATTCTGTATACACGTCTACTTCTACAGTTGGGTTACCACGAGAATCTAAAATTTGTCTTGCATGGATATGCGAAATAATGCTCATTATTAATATTTTTTAATTGATAAAATTTTGATTTACCAAAAATAATGGATTTGAGTAATCTTTACAACGAAATTATCTTTTTTTAAAAATAATTTAATTCAAAAACAATTCGAAAAACTTATGCATGCATAATAAAGAAGTATAATTTCGATGCCTGCAAAGATTATTATTTTTTGAGTGAATTAAAAAAACTTTAGATAAAAAATTTAATTTGTTATTGTAAGGGTTCCATTTGCATTTACATACACTTGGTATGTTCTTGGCGCTCTGTTCGCTACTTTTGTAGGTTGTCCTGTCAATAAAATCCATTCAGAATTATCTGCATCACATACAATACTGATGTCATTCTTTACATACAAAGTAGTTTCTGCACCAGGACAAATATGCGGCGCATTACGATCGTAAGCTTTGAAACCAGAAGCTGTACGCACCACAATCAAACCTCTAGAACCAGCTGTTGCTCCATCAACGTATACCCATCCTCCTGGATTGTTTAGATTAGAATATAAAGGTAAATTGATATTGATTGAGACATTTACAATCGTATTTGGCACACAACTTACTACACCGTCATCTGAATTACAACCTTGAAATAAGCTGGCAAAAACACAAACCAAAATAACCTTATTTAGAATCGTTTTAATAAATTGTTTCATTTTTAATTTGCTGTATTTTTTTTATTATCTTTGTAGTACAATAACTAAATAGTCCTGCGCATAGTATTACATATGTGTAGGATTATTTATTTTATAAGACCTATTTAATAAAAAATTAATTAAACATTGTTGTTATGGCAAATATACAATATGTAACGAAAGAAGGATTAGAAAAGTTGCGTGAAGAGCTTCATCAGTTAGAAACTTTTGAGCGTCCAAAAATTTCGCAACAAATTGCTGATGCGCGTGATAAAGGAGATTTATCTGAAAATGCAGAATACGATGCTGCAAAAGAAGCTCAAGGAATGTTAGAGATGCAAATTGCTAAATTGAAAGAAGTTGTAGCATATGCACGTGTAATTGATGAATCTAAATTAGACCATTCTAAAGTATCAATATTATCAAAAGTTAAAATAAAAAATACAGCGAACGGACAAGAATTAGTGTACACTTTGGTGCCTGAATCTGAAGCTGATTTAGCTAAAATGCGCATCTCTGTGAATACTCCAATCGCAAAAGGATTGTTAGGAAAATCACTTGGAGAAGTTGCAGAAATTACATTACCTAACGGAATGACTTTAAATTTTGAAATTTTAGAAATATCTTTGGACTAAGATTTCAAAAATTAAAAAACATATGGCAAGCATTTTCACTAAAATTATAAACGGAGAAATACCATCATACAAAATTGCCGAAAACGATAAGTACATCGCTATTTTGGACGCTTTTCCTTTGGTAGAAGGTCATGTATTGGTTATCCCGAAAAAAGAAATCGATAAAATCTTCGATTTAGACAAAGAAACCTATTTAGGTTTAATGGACTTTTCTTATGAAATTGCACAAGCTATAGAAAAAGCAATACCTTGTTTACGCGTTGGCGTAGCTGTTGTTGGTTTAGAGGTACCACATGTACATGTGCATTTGGTTCCTCTAAATACAATGCAAGATATCAATTTCTCAAATCCAAAACTTCAATTATCTGCCGAGAAAATGATCAAAATTGCAGATAATATCAAATCATATTTATAATCGATGAACAAATACATTAAATTAGTAATCGCCGCTGTATTAATCGCTTTAGCAATCTTTTTGTTTACCATTCGCGAATACGGTTGGGGATTTGTTTCGTTATTAGTCGCTGTATTTCCAATTTTATTCTATTTCAGAAACGAAAACATCTTGTTAGCTTTCTGGTTTTTACGTAAAGAGGATATGGCAAAAGCGAAAAAATGGTTACAAAAGATCAAAAATCCATCATCAGAATTAATTCCTAAACAAATGGGATATTACCACTACATGATGGGAATTACTGAAGCACAGGACAATGTTGCGGTTTCAGAAAAATATATGAAAGAAGCCTTAAACTACGGTTTATCGTTTGATCATGACAGAGCAATGGCTAACTTATCTTTGGCTGGAGCTGCAATGTCAAAAGGTAAAAAGAAAGAAGCGGAAGGTTATATTAAAGAAGCGAAGAAAAACGATTCGAAAGGAATGTTTACTGATCAAATCAAAATGATGAACGATCAAATGAAACGTTTCAACGTAAGTAATTCGCAATTACAAAACCCACACATGCGTCACAAAGGGCGTAAATTCTAAATGGATATATCAAAATTTACAGAAGAATCATCATCAAACACCAACAAGTGGAAACTGATTGAAGAATTTTTTCAACAAAATTTCACAGACGGTGAAAGACCAGATTTAGATACGATTCTTTTTTTAATCGGTGTTCAAGAATTAGGACAAGGAAAAAAACGATTCAAAAAAGATGATAAACTCAATCTATTACACATTGCAGTTTGTCGCGTGTTAGAACCTTTTGGCTTTTATCGTTTCGATGGATTAGATCCAGATGGTTGGCCACATTTTGAGTTACTGGAAAATTTACCACCGCTTAAAACAAATGAGCAAACCTTGTTGATGAAATACGCCGTTATACAGTATTTTGATGATCAAAAAATAATAAACTTCGAGTCTTAAGATTCGAAGTTTTCTTTTTTATACAAATCAACGACCACTTTATCTGCATCTAGCGTAAATTTCTCTACGTTCAATTCTTCTTTCGATAACCACAACAATTCGTTGATATCCGCATCCAAAATTTTCAATTTAGCCAATGCCTTCTCTGTAATTGTTGCTTTATAATAAATCAATAAAACCTGTTCTGTTGGATCAAAAGCATTCAGCACAAAAAAATCTTGTGTATAAAAATGCTCATGAACTTCCACTTTCAAATTCAATTCCTCTTTTATCTCTCTCCTTATACAATCTTTCGTTCCTTCACCAAACTCCAGTCCACCTCCAGGAAACTTATAAATTAACTCTCCCTGAAACGGCTCGTGAATCACCAATACCTTTCCCTTGTGCTCCAATAACGCATATACACGCACATTAAATGGTTTCATATCTTCTTTACTTTAAAACCTAAATATATAAAAATTCTTCATTAAATGTCTATTATTTGGGCGTTCCTTCGCTCTTTTCCTTTCATTTATACGATTCATCAATTTCTTCTTAATAATTCAATAACAAGTAATATAAGTCGCTCGGTCGGGCTATCCGTTCCAATCTTTTGTAGAAGAAAATAGAAGTAATTACAGACAATCTAATTCCTACAAAAGGATTTTCACTGCTATCCCTAACACGGGTTGAGTTGTAAGTTGTAAGTTGTAAGTTGTAAGCGGTAAGCGGTAAGCGGTAAGCGAAACTAATTTTTAGTTTACTCAATAATAAGAATTATGTTAAATAACTTAAGATTATATCAGAATAAAATTCTAAACAAAACTATCCCCTTGAGGGGATTATAGGGGTGTTTTGGAAGTTATGAGTAGTAAATTCTGAGTTAGTTGTAAAAAGGAAGCTTCCTTTTTATTAAGAAGAAGCTTCTCGTTTTATAGAACATAGTTTTGAGTTAGCGTAAAGCTTACAGTTCAGCTTAAAGCGAAATCCATAACCACAAAAAAAGCCTCAAGTTATTCACTTGAGGCTTTTGATAAAAACTGGCGACGACCTACTCTCCCGTAAGTAACAGTACCATCGGCGCAGGCAGGCTTAA
>NZ_JACAGF010000009.1:0-156992 GCF_030324345.1 Empedobacter sp. R750
AATTCACAGAATTTATGCACTAATTAAAAATCAAAATATTTATAAAAATAACTTGGTTTTGTCATAGAAATCAGAATGACAGCATCCTTATCCTACAAGAAATTCAAATTAACAGTTAATTTTAAGTAGAAATTATCTTGGAATTTTTCTTCTGAATAAGCGCCTAAACGATAGAATGCTCCCAATCCAAATGTTTTGAAAATTAAATTGTTTACCTCAACACCTGTTTCGTGATAATAATGATTTAAGGTTTTGAACTCTAAATTTTGATGATCAGCTCTATCTTTCATATCACCCAAAACTCCACGGTAAACGAATTGTGGAAAAATAATTTTGTTTCCAACTTTAACACCAGCAAAAATATGTTTCAACTGAAATGACACAAATCGATCCGAATAAAATTCACCTGGACGCATGGTTTCGAAATTCGTTAAACCTCCTACTCCAAAATTCAAAAAGTCATTTCGTTTTGCATTCCCTTGTCCTTCGAACAAATTCATCAACGGCATTTTTCCTTCAACCCAACCCGCATTTACATTGAAATTTGTTTTACCAACTCGCGTATCAAACACATCAAAATAAGATACATTGAAACGAAGTGGATCATAATCAGAATTGAAAATATCCCAATATTTCGTTAGCGTTGCATAGAAAACAGATTTCCCGCTATTCACCGTCACTTTTCCGTAAGGCGTGCGGATAAACTTGTCTTTTGGCGCAAAACGAATCGCTAATTGCGTGTTATACAAATCGTACCAACCAATATTATTCAGGAAAGAATAATCAAATTCTGCTTGTTGTCTTTCGTAATTCGCAGAAATATTAAAGGTTACATTTTTGAAAATATCTTGCTCATATCCAAACGAATAACGTTTATAAGAAAAATATTCGTGGTTATAAATATTACTAAAAGCTCCAGAAATTAGACGTGTATAATTCGATTGTAATAAAATTGGCGTTTTCCCAGAAGCCGAAACATCTTGCGAGTATTTTGCAAAAATTCGACCCGAATAAGGTTTATTTACATAATAATCTCCACCAAATCCAAACTTGAATGTTTCATCTTTGAAACCATAAGCCGAATAAGCATTCAACGAATATTTATCGCTCCAATTTTCGTTTGTATTAAACGCAGCACCAAGTCTAAAACCTTCGTAATCGTTAAACGCTAAGATTTTTGTTAAATCTAAATCAACTTTTCCTAACGATAATTTTCCACCAGAATTGATGATTCGCGTCAATTTCATTTGACGTTCTAACTTATATTTATCGCCAATACTATCGATTGTCGTGTATGTATTTCGCTCTTTGTTCGATAATGACGAATCACGATAATCTTCCATCACATTGTCCCATTTCTTTTCGTTCATATTTTGAAAAGAAATTTCGTCTTCGTAACCTAAAAATTCGTTGCGTTTGAAATGAGCTGGATTCTGAATATCCTTGAAAGTTGTTTCGAGATTAATCCAAATTTTTTCTTTTTTATCAATAAAATCATCATCAGCTAGTTTCTCTGTAATCTTGAAATTACCAGCTTCCATGCGATATTTTTGTTGATTTGGAATCCAAGTTCCATTATTCAATTTCCAATCTGCTTCTAATTCGGCAACATAATTTGAAATCGTATTTTCTGCTTCAATTTTGATTAAAGCATACGTTCTATCATCAATCCAAAGTGTTCCTTTAATTTGTCTTTTATCTGTTTTGATTGATGGAAAAAAGCTAATAACAGCCGTTTTTCGTCCATCAATAAAAATATCTTCTTTGAAACCATAACGGTAATGCGAAAGACCTTCGCGACTTACTGGATTAATAATTCCTTTGAAGAAAAAATTGATTTTATCTTGATCAAAATTGAACGCAATTGGTTGCATCGCCAAATATTCGTACAAAGGCGAACGCATTCCAGAAATACGAGAAGATTGAACGATATTTTTTAGTCCAAAACGCTTCGAAACTTTGTGATCCATTGCACGTTCTCCCAAAAATAAATGACTATTGTCTAACAATTTTTTCCATTGATTATTGACAGAATCTTTGTGATTTTGAGGTTGAATGATAAACGGAATTGAATCGTTATTTACTGTACTCCAGAATTTTGTGTATGATTTTAGGAAAATATTTCCGCCATTTCTGATTGTATTTTTGGACTGATTGCGAATTGCTTTGATAATCAAATTACGACCAACGGAATCATTTGTCGTAAAACTAACCTCATCCAAACTAATGAAAGAAGGTTTCATCATAATTTCGACCAACTTTTTACCGTCAGTCTGAATACTTTCCGAGAAATATCCGTTTTTGATTACATCAATAAAATGAACAGAATCATTGATATCCAATTCTCCTAATTCGTCTGTTTGACCTAGGAATTGTTTGGTATCACTGTAAACATTGGCACCTGTTAAACGAAATTCGTCTTGAGCATCGAATACTCTTACTTTAATTTGAGCAAATGTGGCAATTGAGATACAGAAATTTAGCAGGAATATATAATTCTTCATCGTTTGAAATTGATTATGCAAATAAATAAAAAAAGCAGCGAAACGCTGCCTTAAAATATTTTTTTTTCAAGAAAGATTAAACTTTCATGATTTCAGCTTCTTTTTTCGTTAAAGCTTCTTCTAATTTCTTAGAAAACTTGTCTGTTAATCCTTGTACACGTGTTTCGTAATCTTTCACCATGTCTTCAGAAGCTTCTTTTACAGCTTTCAATGCTTTATTGGCATCTTGGCGTGCATTACGAAGTGAAATTTTTGCAGTTTCCATGTCCGATTTGGCCATTTTCACTAACTCTTTACGACGTTCTTCTGTTACTGGAGGAATACTGATAATGATTGTATCTCCATTGTTAGAAGGTGCAAAACCTAAATTAGCATTAATGATTGCTTTTTCGATTTCGTGAATTAAATTTCTCTCGTATGGTTGAATGCTCAATGTCATTGCATCTGGTGTATTAACATTTGCAATTTGAGTTAACGGAGATAAACTTCCGTAGTAATCAACACGAACTGAACTTAACATTGCAGGAGTAGCTTTACCTGCTCTTAATTTGTCGAATGCAACCTCTAAGTGACTTACAGTTCCCTGCATTTGCTCCTTAGCCGTTTCTAAAATAATATCTAATTCTTCCATTTCGGGATTTATTTATTTGTTACTAGAGTACCTACGTTATCTCCTAAAATTAATTTTTTCAAGTTACCATCTGTATTCATATCAAATACAATAATAGGTAAATTATTTTCTTCACTCAAAGTAAAAGCTGTCATATCCATTACTTTTAAGTTTTTATCATAAACTTCTTGATAAGAAATTGTTTCGAATTTCTCTGCTGTTGGATCTTTTTCTGGATCTGCAGTATAAATTCCATCAACACGAGTTCCTTTCAAAATAACATCAGCTTGCGTTTCAATTGCTCTCAAAACGGCTGCTGTATCTGTTGTAAAATATGGATTTCCTGTTCCTGCACCAAAAATTACGACACGACCTTTTTCTAGATGACGCGTTGCTCTTCTTTTGATAAATGGTTCTGCGATTTGCTCCATACGAATAGCCGTTTGTAAACGCGTATTAACGCCAGCATCTTCCAAAGCTCCTTGCAATGCCATACTGTTAATCACAGTTGCTAACATTCCCATATAATCTCCTTGTACACGATCCATACCAGAAGCAACACCTTGTACACCTCTAAAAATATTACCACCTCCGATTACGATTGCCACTTCGCAACCAAGTTCTGCAACTTCTCTAATTTGTTGCGCATATTGTTTCAGCATATTTGGATCAATACCATATTGTAAATCTCCCATTAATGCTTCACCACTCAATTTAAGTAATATTCTTTTGTATTTCATCTTGTCAAAGGTTTTCTTTTGCAAATATAATTTTTCTATTCTGATTTATCCTAACGTTCGAAAATGTCAAACGCATTTTTTGTTGTAATTGCTGCAATTTCAGCTGGTGTTTGATGATAAATATCGACCAACTTATCGCAAACATGTGTCAAATAACTACTTTCATTTCGTTTTCCACGAAACGGAACTGGAGCTAAATAAGGTGAATCTGTTTCGAGAACGATATGTTTGATATCAAAATCTCCTAAAAATTGATCTATTTTTCCATTTTTGAAGGTTACAACTCCACCAATTCCTAATTTCAAATTAAAATCAATTGCGCGTTGTGCATCTTCTTTTGTTCCAGAAAAACAATGAAAAATTCCAAATAATTTTTCATCTTTCACTTCTTCTAATACTTCAAAAACTTCGTTGAAAGCATCACGGCAATGAATCACAATTGGTAAATTCTTTTCTTTTGCCCATTCAATTTGCGTTTTGAAAGCATCTTGTTGCGTTTGTAAAAAATCTTTTTCCCAATACAAATCAATTCCGATTTCGCCAATCGCTTTAAATGGACGTTTATCAATCCATTCGCGTACATGAGCCAACTCCTCCTCTATTGTATCTGGATGAACCGAACACGGAT
Organism: Empedobacter sp. R750; assembly: GCF_030324345.1. NCBI lineage: Bacteria > Pseudomonadati > Bacteroidota > Flavobacteriia > Flavobacteriales > Weeksellaceae > Empedobacter > Empedobacter sp. R750. The sequence continues at coordinate 4,483 of NZ_JACAGF010000009.1, forward strand.
GCAAACCCATCATTGCAAACATCGAATCTTGATGTTGACTTTCTAATGTCAACATTCTCTCCGTGTAACTTTTATCAATTGCTGGTAAATAAAATCGCTCTACTCCATTTTGCTTTGCTCGCGCAATTACCTCATCTATATCATTCTCAAATTGCTCCGAATATAAATGTGTATGTGTATCAATTAACATGTTTTATTTTTGATTTCAAAAGTTCTTTTTCAGCAGAAAAATCAAGTTGATTTCCTTTTTCTAATTCATTCATCAATGCAATCGTTTTTACTAAAAATTGTTGATGATTGTCTGATTCTTCATTAAAAGGACGATGATTAATCGCTGAAATAACTTTGTTTATTTTTTGAATAATTGTTTGCGTTGATTGTTCGAAATAAGTTTCCGAAAACTTTTCCCAAATATAATCAACGGCTTGTTTTGATGGATGAATCAAATCTTCTTTGAAAAAACGATAATCTCTCAAATCATCTAAAACCAATTCATACGATGGAAAATATTCAACTTGATTATTTTGAAGACTCAATTGATATAAAGCGTCTAACAATCTCGCTTTACTTACATTATTTTCGATCATTCCATCTTTTGTGTGACGAACTGGACTAACTGTTGTAATAATGCGAATAGTTGGATTAATATTCTTCAAATCTGAAACAATTAATTCCAATGATTTTAGATTTTCTTCTGTTGTTAATAATCGTTTTTCAAATTGTTTTGCGTCAACTTTATGACAATTCGCAACAACTTGATTAGATGTTTTCCATTCATAAATCCACGATGTTCCCAATGTAATCATTAACACATCACAAGAAAGAATGTAATCATGAACTTGATCTAAAGTCAAATTTAATTCCTCTAAAACAGCTTCTTTCGTCAACGCATTAAACGAAGAATGTACATCGAAACAGAAAAATTCTTCTCCGTTTTGATGTACATCTGCTGTTGTAAAATATTTTTTTTGAATGCTTCTTTCGATTAAATTTTGAATAGAATGTGAATTAAAAATTACTCCAAAAGGATTAATTAATCCATCAAACTTTAAATCTGTCAAACGTTTTCCAATTTCATCTGAAAAACAAGAGCCTATCGTCAATATTTTATGTTGATGATTGAGCTTAAAATCAGAAGATTGAATTTGAAAAGTCGTTCGAAATTGCATTTTTTATCCTTGTCGATCAATTAAAACCTCGCTTAATTCTCTCAAATAAGATTTACGTTCTTCTGGAACATCAATTTGATCCAAATAGCTGTGCGCTTTATTTGTATATTCTCTAATTAATGTAGAAAGTTTACGGTTAACATTCAGTTTTCTGAATAATTTTTCTACCGCATATACTTTATCGATATTATCTGTATTTGAACTATACCAATATAATAATTCCTCTTTTTCTTCTTCATTTGCCGCTTCTAAAGCAGAAATGTAAAGAATCGTTTTCTTATTCTCGAAAATATCTCCAGCATGTTTTTTACCTAAATGTTCAAGGCTACCAAAAACATCCAAATAATCATCTTTCAATTGATACGCGATTCCTAAATTCAAACCATATTGGTACAATTTATCCGAATCCTCTTCCGAAGCGTTTCCAATCATTGCACCTAATTTCAAAGCACAACCAAGTAAAACACTCGTTTTTAAAGAAATCATATTGATGTAATCATCGTACGAAACATTCAATTTTGTTTCATAATTCACGTCCAATTGTTGTCCTTCACAGACTTCTAAAGCAGTTTTAGAAAATAATTTTGTCGAACTTTTAAATAATTCTGGTTCTAAATCTTCTAAATATTGATACGCTTTTACCAACATTGCATCACCAGAAAGAATCGCTGTATTTAATCCAAATTTTTCGTGAACTGTTGGTTTACTTCTTCTTAATGAAGCATTATCCATAATATCATCGTGCATCAACGAAAAATTATGAAAAAACTCAATCGCTAACGAAGGTTTCAATGCTTTTTCAACTTCACCATCAAACAAATCAGTTCCCAATAAAGTCAAAATTGGACGAATTCTTTTACCACCAATATTCAAAATGTAATCCATCGGTTCGTATAATTCTTCTGGATTTTTAGAAAATGGATTTTTATCAATTGTTTCGGCAATTAATTCGTGTAATTTATCAAATGAGTACATAGTTTGATTTTTGTAAAAATTAAGTTTTGGCAAATATAACTAAGAATGATTGATTTTGGGTTGTTTTCTTTTATTTTTGATTGAACCTAAAAATTCGATTCCGACAATCAAATACAAAAGAATTTGACCAATAATCGCCGCAATAAAATAAGGATGACCTTTTTGTAAAACAATCTCAGCACTTTGCAACGAAGGTATTGTCCAAAAATAAGTAGAAACAATTACTAAAAGCAACGCATTAAGCCTAAAAATCCAAATTTTATTCATTTTATATGTTCCGAAATGGATAAATAAAGCGCCCAAAAAAGTATAAGCCAACACCTCGAAAAATTCGTTCAACACAAATTGTTCTCTAAATAAGCCAAAAATATCTTTGTGACTTACAAACAAAAATTCTTCTGGAACAAGGTAACTCCAATGGTTTGCAATAAAAAATAAAACAAGATTTAGCATCAAAACAATCGTCAATTGATCTTTGAATTGATCAACAAACATTGAATAATACTTGAACTTTGAGATTGATTTCTTTGATTTCATTTAACGAAACAATTCACTTACAATTTGATACGATTTTCGTTTTGCTTTTTGATCAAAAACATTTGTTGAAACCATGATTTCATCAATTTTAGATTCAAAAATAAATTCATCAAAACTCTGCGCCAAAGCACCTTTACTTCCAATAAAAGACAAAGCAGTCATTCCTTTTAGCATATATTTTTGCTCAGGCGAAGCCAATTCTAACTGTGTTTTTTCTGGAGGAACAATTGGCTGACGTTTATCGGTAATAATATTCAAAAAACCTTGGTACATCGACATCGATAAATAATGTGCTTCTTCGTCTGTATTCGCCGCAATTACATTGACACAAGCAATCGTATATGGTTCTTGCAAAAATTCAGAAGGTTGAAATTGAGAGCGATAAATCTCTACCGCATTATAGAATTGTTGTGGCGCAAAATGACCTGCAAACGCATAAGGCAAACCTAATTTAGCCGCCAAAAAAGCCGAATCTGTACTTGATCCTAGAATATAAATCGGCACATTTGCTCCTTCTCCAGGAATTGCACGCACTTTACTTTCTTTATTATCTAAACTAAAATAGTTTTGTAGATTTTTGATTTCAGCTTCAAAATCATAATTCATAAAATTATCGCCTCTACGCAAAATAGACGCCGTTAATTGATCTGTTCCTGGCGCACGACCTAAACCTAAATCGATACGATTTGGATAAAGCGCATCTAATGTTCCAAACTGTTCTGCAACTGATAAAGCAGTATGATTAGGTAACATGATTCCTCCCGAACCAACTTTAATTCTTGAAGTTCCATTTGCTACATAACCTATTAATAAAGAAGTTGCCGCACTCGCAACATTTTGCATATTATGATGTTCGGATAGCCAATAACGACTATACCCTATTTCGTCGACAAATTTTGCGTTATCTAACGTGTTTTTGAACGTTTGATTTAATGTATCCCCTTCTCTCACATAAGCCAAATCTAACACCGAGTAATTTATTTTTCTCATCCGTTCTTCTCTAATTAAAATATGAAACTAAATTACAAAGAAAAAATTTAAAAAAAATTCCTCCATAATATACATTATAGAGGAGATAAATTTGATAATTGGATTTATAAATAGGTTTAAGTAGTTGAGAGCGTTTAGTTTTTAATTAATAGTTTGATGATAGATTAGTAATCTTTCGAAATACATAATTCAAAAATAGATTATAAATCAAAAAAAATTATATTTTCAGGGGGGACAATTGAGGGGACAAATTACATTTAATTCATTTTCAATTATTTATCCTTTACAAAAAAAGGATAAAATATTTTAAGATTATCTAAAATAAACTAAATATTAAAATTATATTTGAAAAAAAATATGCTCAAGTCCTCTATATTTTTTACTTTTTTACTAAACCTAATACTTTTATTCTCATCATTTGAATCATTTCATACTGTATATGATGATCAAATTGCATTAGAAAAAATCATATTTCAAAATAGAGATGTTGAAGATTCGTTACAATTGCAACTTAATTTTAATGAAATTAATCGTCAATCGACTTCTAATTTTAAACAAAAAAATCAAATTATTTATCAAGTATTATTAGCAAATATTTATGCTCAAAACTATGATAAGTTAAATGTAAAAAGCGAATCATTATATAATTCCGCATTAAAAAAGGCTAAAAAATTAGATTCGAACATTCAGATTTGGGTGAATACACAATTCGGATTCTATTTTTATAATTTCAGTCAATATCAAAATGCTTATCCATATTTTATGGAAGCTTCGAAACTTATCGACTTGACAGAAGATGAGAAAATTTTGTCTAAAAGTGATGTTTACAAAAAAAACGCATTTTACTTTATGAACGTTAAAGAGTATGATAAAAGTGAGAAATATCTTTTGTTGGCATTAAAATATACGGAGAAAAATGATAATGAATATGGTACAATTCTGAATGCAGTTGGACATAATTATTTGAATAAAACCAATTTCACCAAAGCAAATTATTATTTTGAGCTGACCAAAAAATATGCTTTACAAAACAAAGACGAAATTCGTTATGCAAAAGCTTTGGGTGATATCGCTTCTATAAACATACACAATAAAGATTATTCACTTGCTATAGATAATCTAAAAAAGGATATCGAAATTTCTAAAAATCTTGTAAATCATCGAAATCTTATGTATGCGAATATTCAGCTAGGAAAATTGTATTTGCAACTTAATCATTTGAAAGAGGCAAAAAATATTTTGATTGAAGCAAAAGAATATGCTGCACAAAAGAAATATTTAAATAGCTATGAATTTGACATTTACACCATTTTATTAGAAATCGCAATACGAGAAAATAACGAAGCTGACGAATTATTTGCAAGAAGAAGGTTGAGTATTTTAGAAAATGAAATTCAAAAATCAGACGGAAAAGATGTTATAAATGAAATAAATTGGAAGATTCAGAAAGAAAATTTCAATTATAAATTTGAGACCGAAAAAGTAAAACAAGAAAAAGCAATTTTATTAAAAAACGCTTTACTTTTGATTACATTATTATTGATTATCATCATTTTATTTGTCATCATTTCCTATCGTAGAAGAATAAAAATTCAAAATTCTAATTATGAAAATAAGGTTTTATCTATTCAAAATGATAAACTAAAATCTGAGAATAAGTTAAATGAAACGACCAAAACACTCGAAGCTTATAAAACTTATTTATCCGAAAAAAATAAACAAATTGTTACGCTGAAAAAAGAAATCAATACAGTTTCGAATTCAAATTTCTCAAATAAAGCACAGCAATATGATGAATTAGTTAATTTATTAGATTCTCATCTTATGACAGCTAAAAACTGGACAAACTTTAAAAGTATTTTCGATCATGAGCAGAAAAATTTTATTGAACATTTAGATCAAAACTTTCCTGGATTAACAGAATCTAATTTGAAAATAATTTACTTGTTAAAATTAGGTTTAACCAATATTGAAATATCTCAACTTTTAGGAATTTCTGCAGATTCAGTCAAAAAATCGAAACAGCGCTTAAAAAAGAAATATGAAAATTTTGAGTTGATTTTTAAAGATAATGATGATTAAGAAACAATTATTCAATTCTCAACTTATTCAAATTACTTCGATAACTTTCTAATAATAAACTTTCCGTTACATAACCTTCAAATTTACCTTTTTTAGTGAGTAAAATATAATCTATTTTTTTTGCTTCCATCATTTTCATCACGTTTGCAGCATTCGTAAAAATAGATGTCGAAGTTGCTTCTGTAATACATTCTAAGTAGCTTTTATCAATATTATCATTAAAAATAAATGATCGAATATTATCTAAAACTATAACTCCATGAATCGATTTATCTTCGTTTAGAACTGGAATAAAGTCTTGTGTTGTAGTAGAAAAAATTTCTTTTATATCTTCAATTGAATTGTAAACTGTCAATGTTTTGATATTCTTGATATAAATCGAAAACAAATCAATTTTATTGAACAAATTTCGGTCTTTATCAGATGTAAAAACAATTCCTTTTTCTGCTATTGCGTATATATCCATCGAATATTTGTCGTATCGTTTTGAAATTGCAAAACTTATCGAAGAAACAATCATCAAAGGAATAATCAATCCATAACCTCCCGTAATTTCGGCTATTAGGAAAATCGCTGTTAATGGGGCGTGAAACAATCCACTTAAAACAGCTGCCATTCCAACAACTGTAAAATTACCAACAGGAACTTCTTTGAAACCGATTAAATTAAAGAATTTTGCAACGACAAAACCAAGATAAGACCCAACAAATAAAGAGGGCGCGAAGTTTCCTCCGTTTCCTCCACTTCCTAAAGTTAGACCTGTTGCAATAGATTTGATTAAAATTGTGACAAAAACAAATCCTAAAACTATCCATTGATTCGTTCTAAAACTCTCTAATAAAGAGTTATTTAAAATAAAACCCGCTTCATCATTTGCTAAATATTTTATACTCTCATAACCTTCACCAAATAAAGTTGGAAAAAAGAAAATCAATATCGCTAAACTTCCCGCTCCAACAATCGCTCGCCAATATACATTATCCGAATAATTTCCTATCAAATGTTCTACTTTACGAAATAATCGAGCATGATAAACAGAAACAAACCCCGCCAAAACACCCAAAATAACATAGAAAATAACATTATGATAATCAAACCCTAACGCATAACGAAAGGATAATAACATATTGCTTTTTAAAGTTAAATTAGCAATTAAAGCCCCTGTTGCAGAAGATAACAATAAAGGAATAAAAGCAGTAACACTCATATCCGCTAATACAATTTCTATCGCAAACAAAACGCCCGCAATTGGTGCATTAAAAGCAGTCGCAATCCCAGCTGCAACACCACAAGCCAATAGTAATGTACGTTCTTTATATTTAAATCTGTAATATTGGGCATAATTAGAACCAAATGCCGCTCCAGTAATTGTAATCGGAGACTCTAAACCTGCCGAACCACCCATACCAACTGTTAAGGAACTCGTTAAAATCTGAGCATACATTTGTTTTTTAGGCATTATTCCAGATTTTTTAGCTACAGCAATCATGATTTGAGAAGTTCCCTTTTCTATCGAACCATCCAAAAATTTCTGCACTACAAAAACCGTCAACAAAATACCTATAATTGGCAATATACTATTGATGTAAGGCAGTTTGACTAAATTATTAATATAAATAGTAAATTGAAAAACATTGTGCGCAAAAGTTTTTAGCACAATCACTGCAAAAGCAGATGAAATAGCTACCAAAATACACGATAAATACAAAAATTGTCGCTCTGATAAAACTAATTTTAACAGGTTCAACAAGTTTTGAAAAAAATTAAATGATTTTTTAATGTATTGAAAAAACTTTTGTTTTGTAGAAAGTCGCATACTCCAAAAATAGTGTACCTTTTGTTTATTGCCTAATTTAACTGCCACGAATTACACAAAAAGTAAACCAATAATACATAAAAGAATAAATTTTTTGAGAAAAAAAATAATTAATCATCTAATAACTATTTAATGCTAACAACTTCAATGATCTATAAACATTCACTTTTATAAATTATTTACTTTTCTATGATTCACTAAATAAAAGAATATTCATTAAAAGCATTTTTACAATTAATAAAATAACTTATTAATAATAAACACTTTAAACTTTATTATTTCAGAATAAACATTTACATACATAACTAAACAGCAATTGATTGAGAATAAAATATATTTTTATAATTCAATGAATTAACACTTTAAAATAATGAAAAAAATTTACTTCAAGCTTATTGGTTTAACCATGGGTGTATTTATGTTAACTAGTAATAAAACTAATGCACAAGTTTATGTTATTGGAAATGGAGAATATGCTACAAGTGTATCAAATGATGGAAATGTTGTTGTTCTTTTTGGATTGGACAATAACTATTATTGGACAAAATACAAAGGTGTTCAACAACTAGGAGAAATAGTACCTGGAAGTTATAATGGTGGTGTTTCTACAGTTACAGCTGACGGAAAAATAATTTCTACTAATGTTGTTGATCCTAAAACAGGTATTAATCAAATTGCTACTTATAATTTAGAAAAAGATGAGTGGAATTACTTAGGTGGTCTTGGTAAAATTGTTGATAGTGAAACAAGTTCTGTATGGGGTATGACAGGAAACGGATCGTCAATAGTTGGAATCGCAAGTACATCCGACGGATATGGTCACGCTGTTAAATGGACAAAAGAAACTGGTTTAGTTGATTTATTTGGACAAAGGAAACAGGAAAAATCAGTTTAGATGAATATGTAAAAAATCTAGGATATGATAATTTAGGAATTACCTTTTCTTTGCCTTATGCAATATCTAAAGACGGAACAAAAATTGTCGGTGTAGGAAGAACAACTGAAGAAGCAGTTTCTTTTATGATTTCTCTTCCTAAATTAGGAACTTCAGAAGTAAATCAAGTTGAATATTCTGTTTTTCCTAATCCTACAAGTGATATAATAAACATTGAAACAAAAGGAAAATTATCTTCATCAATATTATATAATATGACTGGACAAAAAGTTCTTTCTACTAATGAAAAACAACTTAATATTTCGTCCCTACCTAAAGGTACTTACGTTCTAAAAACAATTATTGATGGAAATGAAAACACTAAAAAAATTATTAAAAAGTAAATTTTATTAATCAATATTTAACAAGCCGGAAATTAATTTCTGGCTTGTTTATTTATTACTATAATATTTTCAATAAAAATTATTAAAATTAATTCAAAGAATTTCCTTAAAATCATTTAACTAACAAAACATACAAAATAATATTAATCAACACTTTATTCTTTATAATTTAAGAAAACAATATAACTTTATCCAAAACAAATCATCCTCAGTTAATAAAGTCTAAATTTATCATTCAAATTAATTAACACAGAAATTTATTATGAAAAAAATTTACTCAAAACTTAAAAGTTTAGCTGTATTATCAGCTTTAATTGGGGGAACAAGCTTTGTTAATGCACAAGTTTATGTTGTTGGAGATGGTCAAACTGCATACAGTGTATCAGAAAATGGAAAAGTTGTAGTATTAAACACAGTTGATAATAATTTTTATTGGACACCAGAGAAAGGTATTCATTTATTAGGAGAAATTGCTTCTGACACTTCAAACTCAGGGCATCCATTGGTTACTGCTGATGGTAAAAAAATTGCTGTAATGGTTGCTAAACCTGAAACAGGTGTAAACCAAATGTCTATTTATGATATCGAATCTGACACATGGAAATATCTAGGCGGACTTGGGGGAGTTTCAGATAACGAAACAAGTTCTGTTTGGGGAATGAGTGCTGATGGAAAATATATTTCGGGATTAGGTGCTACTAAAGACGGAAGTTTTCATGGTATTGTGTGGAACGAAGCAACTGGATTTACAGATTTAAAAACTGATGGCGAGTATTATTCTCGAGCGAATGGAATTAGTGATGATGGTAAAATTGTTGTTGGTTGGCACGATACTGACTTTGACCGTTGGGGTGTTTACTGGGAGAATGGTGAAAGACATCAAGTTTTAGATCAAGACGGATATGAAGTTCTTGAATTAGCAGGAGTTTCTGGTAACGGAAAATGGATGATTGGTGCAACGGGAGAAGATGTAGCTATGCGTTACAGTAAAGAAACAGGCGTACAATTGATAGAACATCCTAAACAAGGATTCTATTTTAATGGGGCTGCAACAGCTATAAATACTGACGGTAGCGTTATTGTAGGTTTTTATAGACCTTGGCCTGGACCTGCATTCATGGGAGAAGGATTTATTTGGACTGAAAAAACAGGACGAGTTGAATTAAATGAATATGTAAAATCTCTTGGTTATGATGATTTAGGTATTACATTCGCATTACCTCTAGGAATGTCTAAAGATGGAACTAAAATTGTTGGTTTAGGCAAAACCGATGAAGGTGTTGTTTCTTTCCTTATTTCTTTACCTAAATTAGCTACTACAGAAGTTAATACAGTAAAATTTGATATATATCCAAACCCAAGTTCAGATGTTATCAATATAGAAAGTAAAGGAAATGTAACTGCTTCTGTTTTATACAATATGGCTGGACAAAAAGTTCTTGATTCTGATAAGAAACAAATCAATATTTCTTCTTTACCTACAGGAACTTATATTTTAAAAACTACTATTGATGGTAAAGATGTTACGAAAAAAGTAATGAAAAAATAATTTACCTTTATTCATATCATAAAAAAATCTCGAGCAGATGCTTGAGATTTTTTTATTTAATTAATTTTCTTATTTCGATTTTATTTTAGGAATTATTACCTGTCAAATCTATAAAAAGATAAAAGATACGCCTATCAATTTTTCGAAAGGAACTTTAATAGAAATCATTGCAATTACAGTTTTGGCAATCTTTTTTTACTTCCACAATGATGTTGCGAGAGCTTTTCGTTACGGAATTTACTATTGGATTCCGATGATTGGAATTATTCTAATTTTTGCATTACAAAAAGGTTTCTTTTCGAGAATACTTCAACACAAAATTCTGGTTTATTTAGGTGAAATCAGTTTTGCGTTTTACATGATTCATATGATTGTGATAAAATATGGAAATCAATATTTACCTAAAATCAATGATTTTCAGAAAATTGGAATTTATTTTATAATTGCTTTAATTCTAAGTGCATTAACGTTTGAATATTTTGAGAAACCCGTTGCGAAGTGGATTAAAAATAAAGTGAAGTAGTAGCGAGTATTTCTAAAAATTAATTCAAATAGTTGATTATAATTGAAATTGTAACAATGATAATTGAAACAACAATCAAAATATCTAAGTAATTTATTTTTTTCGAACCAAAATTTGTTGTTCGTTTGCGTTTTCGTGAATACACTATTTCTTTGTTCATTTTTTTAAAAGAAAATAAGCCGCGAGTTATCACGACTTATTTGTCAAATAATTAATAGTACATTATATAGTTAAAAGTTTTTAGTAATCCTATTGGTACTTGTAACAGCTTCCTGTTTTCTTCGCCGATTTACCTGCCATTTTATCAGATAATAATAAAATAAATGGGCATCTAACCTCTGCAGCTTGTTGTTTTAAAACTTTTTCTGCACGTTCATCTTTTCCATTTCCTGATCTGAAATTGATCATACCTGTTTTAGATTTCAAATCATCTCCTTTTTTTAGACCTGCTACTAAAGCCTTATCTTCCAAAATAATCACTTTCCCCCAATCTTTATCATCAGTAATTTCAATTTTATTAGAAACATCCTCAATACGCGTACTTTTCCCGTAAAATACTTTATTAACAGAATATTTACTCAAAGACTGTATAGCATCTTCTCCATCATACGTATACTCTACCGTAAATTCACCTACACGTTTGATTTGACCTTCGATAATTTCTCCAGAATGTTTGTAAATTTTATCTACTTGTCCAAAAGCTACCGAAGCCATAAGACCTAATCCTAAAATAAAAATGTTTTTCATTGTTAATTGTTTTTAATATTGACTTAATTTTAATTGATTTCTAAAATACTTTCAGTTTCGTTGATTGTAATTATGGTTTTTAGAGGACTAGATTCCATTAAACCATAATTTTCTTTTAGATTGGTGGTCGGTTTTTTCAATAAATCAATTAATTGATCAATTGATTCTTGATAGATTTTCTTTTTTGTTGAGTTCTTAACTAAAGAAATATAATACGTCTTATAGTTTTTCTTAATTGGAGCTTCTTTTTCTATTTCTTCTGCAATATTTTTAAAGAAACTAGTTCTATTTTCAGAATTTTTGACCACAATACGTTTTATATTTTTACCTTCAGTTTCTACCTCAATATTCAACGTATATGGTTCTATTTTTACTGAATTGAACATTACTTTTTGATTTCCAAAATTGTCTTCAATAGATGTAGAAGAAACCTTATAAAAATCTTCAAACTCATTTACACGATTTCCAATAAATTGTTTTAAATTTTTATAATCCAAATTTTGAGAAAAACCCAAACTACACAACAGTACTAATAAAGTAGATAAAATAGTCTTCATTTTTAATAAATAATTAGCTATTAACACCAGATTTATGTGTTAAATAAATTCTTTGCAAATTTTAAGATTCAGTACATAAATTCCTATTTTTGCAGGAGTAGTTAAAAGGTAGTTTCATAATTACTACCTACGGGTAGTTGAATTACTTTACTAAATATCAGTTATATAATAAAAATGAACAACAAAATACTTTTTATCTTCTTTACATTATTTTTTACCCAGGTAGGGATAGGAAATACAATAAATTCCGAAATTCTAAAGAAAGAAATCTCATATTATAATGAAATCGGTTCATTTGATAAATCAATTATCAAATTAGATAGTATTATACATTCTAAAAACGTAACGAATTACGATTTATATAATTTGTATTTGTTAAAATATCTTACGTATAAAACATTATTAAATTATCCAGAAGCAGAAGAAAATTTAAACGTTGCTGAAAAATATGGTTTAAAAAGTTCAAAATACAAAGCCGAAGTTGAGACAAGAGTTTTGATTGAACGAATATTTATCCAATTTGATTATTTAAAATATGATAAGGTTGAGGAATTGCTCCAAAAAGTAAATAAATCCAATTTAAAATATTTGGATGCCGAAACGTATGGTTTTTATATTTCTGTTCTAGGCACAATGAATAGTTTAAATAAAAATTATATTCAAGCAGAAAAAGATTATTGGATGGTATAGAAATTTTGAAGCAAAAATCTCCCAAACATTTACCTAATATTTATAGAAAGCTTTTACACTTATATACAGAAACAAAAGATAATAAGAAGGCTTTAGAAGCTTTTAACAAAGGGTTGTATTATGCAAAACATTATGGTATAAAACTTTATATTTTGAATATGTACGAATCTCTTACTTGGCATTATGCTCAGAATGAAGTTTGGGAAAAAGCATATAAAACAAGATTAATTGTGAATGATCTTGCAACTGATTATGATGCAATTAATCAAAGTGGAAAATTACAAAATTTAGAAAGAGAAATCATTAACAAGCGAAATGATTTAGAAGTTCGAAATCAGAAAAATATCCGACTATTTCTGGTTATTATTTCTGCAATTTTGATCATATTATTAATTGTTCTTTATAAATTCTACAAGATAAACATCGAAAAAAGAAAACTTGTTGAAAACGAAAATGAACGGATGAGAAATAAACTTTCTAATTTGATTAATCATTCAAATAATGCAAATCAAGTTGAAAAGAAAATCATTTTAAGTGATTATAATCTTTCGGAAAGGCAATTGGATATCATCGAATTAGTGAAGAAAGGATTTACAAATAAAGAAATTGCAACTGAACTCTATATTTCTGAGAATACAGTGAAATATCATTTGAAGGTTATTTACAATACTTTGGGAATAGAGAGTCGTAATTCGTTGTAAATAGAAAAGTCTACTCACTTTATATGAGTAGACTTTTTGTTAATTAATTATAAAGCTATTTTATTATTTCTTTATAATTTTTTTAGTTTCAATACCATTATCTGTTTCGATTTGAACAATATAAATACCAGATTTCAATCCTTTCATTCCAATTGTTGATTGATTGTTCACTTGTTTTACAATTTGTCCTAAAGTATTTAAAACCGTCACTTTATTAATCTTATTATTCAAATTAGTTCTCACCTCAAATTTATCTTGAACTGGGTTTGGATAAATAGAAATATTCGAATTAGTGATGCTAACTTCTGATGTCATCAGATTTTCTTTTTCAAATTCAGTTTTGATATAATATAAGTTAGCCGTATCGCCTTTTGTAATTTTATTTTCACCAATAGGAACATCATTTATAATTACAATACCATCTTTTGCCACATAGTTTACTCCATTAAGTTTTATCTTACCATTAAAACTTGGATCAAAAACCAATGTTAAAGTTGATTTCTTTTTAGTCGTATAACTAATAACTGTTGCCGATTCTATTTTCAGACGTTTTGTAAAAGTCAACTCATCATAAGTAGCCGTTCCATCTGTTGAATTAATATTAGCCGTTCCAGAAAATGTATAAAACTTACTTGATAGACCGTTTATTGTAAAATTATGCGTTTCTACACTTGCACTTGTTTCATCTGTATCAATTGTAATGGTACCCGTTGCAGAAATTGGCGTTCCTGTACCAATGGTTTTAACCGTAAAACTTGTATCTGAAGTTGGTGTACCAAATATCGATAATGTTTTTGTCGAAATATCTTTCGTAAAATCTATTCCATTTGCAGGAAGTCCAACTATTTCTAAATCGCTTGCTGTTCCTCCCCAAACAAAATTCATTGGTTCTATTGCTGTATTCGGTTTTACTGTCTGATCATTATTAGTTGGAATTGACAAAGTATGCGTACTTACAGGTGTATAATCAATACCTTGAACATAGACTAATGAAGATTTGTAATTTTTCAACAAGCTCATTAATGCCTGATTTACTGCGTACGATTTATCATCAACAGAATTATCAAACGTAAATTTTATATCTCCTCCCTGTACTCGACCTGCGTATTTCATAATTTTATCTTTTGCGATACTTGGTTCATCAACTATCAAATTCTTTACATAAAATGAAGAATTAGTATCAAAATTATTATAAACCGAAGCTCCTTTCAAAGCTTTAATAGAAGAACTTAATACTTCATCTCTTGTTTTTGAAACATAAGCATCAAACTGAATAGGGTTTGAAGATGCATCGTAAGGCAAAAATGAATTAGCTCCTTCTATATAATTATTAAAAGCTTTTATAATTCCGCCATCTTCATTAGAAAAAGTTCCTGTTGAATTAGATGCGATATCACTTCCTTGTTTAGAAATCAACATAGGATATTTTGAATTCCTGAAATAATTACTTTCCGCAAAAATAGAAGCACCCATAGTCGTTCCAATACCATATTTAGAATTGCCATCGTAATAATTATTATAAATATGAGTTGTATAAGTTCTTACACGAGGATGTCTAGAATCTGAATGATCAAACCAATTGTGATGATAAGTTGCATAAGCATTAACTGTATTCGCTTCGCTTAAACCAAGCAAACTTGATTTACCATTATCCCAAAAATGATTGTACGAAAAAGTGATATAGCCAGATTTTTTTGCATCTAAAGCACCATCTCCTTTTTCTTGGTCTGCATCTTTTCCAGGAAAACCGTAAAATAGATCATTATTATGTACCCAGATATAATCGTTGGACTGTTGCAAGCTTATATTATCCCCTTCAGCTGCATCAGTCAACATAAAACCTAAATTACGAATTTCTACATTTGAAGCATTTTTAATTCGTACTCCCCATCCATTTGCTACAGCATCTATTCCAACACCTTCAACTGTGATATAACTTCCACTATTATTATTATTTTCTATAACAATATCTTCATTCAACATATATGAGAAATCAGTTACATTTCCTAAAAGACGTACAACAAGAGGTCTAGTATCCTTTCCTTTCTTAAAACCATCTAAGATATTTTGCAAACCAATACAAGGATTACTATTTGCCCCAGTAACATTAAGACTTATTGAATTTTTATTATCCTCTGACACATACAAAACAACCGCATCATTTTTTAATGTTCCATCAAAATTATACGCTCCTGGAGCTCTATTGTTACTATGTGCAAAACCATTACGGTCATAAGGTAATACAGTTACATTACTTGTGACAACATTCTCTTTTTCAACACCATTTACAACTGATACAACTTTAAAAGAATATTCTCCAGAGGTCAACCCTAAAATATCAGCCCTAAAAAAAGATCCATAATTCCTTATTAATTGAGTATCTATTTTTTTATTAGTGATTCCGTTACCCGAATAATATACATTGTAACTATCAACAGTTTCTGATGGAGGATTCCATTTAACATAAGCAGATTCTAACCACCCTGCTGATTCAGTAACATTAACTTTTTGAGCGGATAAATTAATTATACCTAAAACTCCAAAAGCATTTAATAAAATTTTTTTCATAAATAGTGTTTTAATTGTAATCGATTACATAATTATCTAAATTTTTACTTTAACACAAAATCACATCGTGTATTTCATACAATATTAATAATTATTTTAAATTATTAATAAAAAACAGTTGAAAATAATTATTCTATTAATCAATAACTTATATAATTATTCACACATTTATTTTAAAGCGTCATATTTACACTAATTAGATGAATTTTATTGGAAAATTAAATAATATATTTAACTTTATGCAAACGATTACATTAATATAAATCACAAAAAAAAATTGAAATTATGAAGAAATCTTTAATCTTTTCGGCATTATCTTTAACGATAATGTCACTTAGTGTTAATGCTCAAACATTAACTAAATCATGGGACTTTAGTACATGGAATAATGAATCAACTGGTTATTCTGAAACTAAAATTATTGATAACCTAGGCTTATTTGCTGGCGCAAATGTTACCAATATGGGAGTTGTTGAAAGCAATAATGCTACATTTCCAGACACATGGAAAGGAACAAAGCGATTAAAATTAAACGGAGGAAGTTACGAAACTACTGAAACTTCTTTTATCTCTCCATCGAAAAGATATTTATTCTTTTCTGTCACAGAACCAGTTAAAATAAAAGTTTGGTTTAAATCAGGAAGCTCTTCTGGAACGAGAACATTATACATAACTGATGGAAAAGAAGTTATTAGTAAAGTTGATGTAAATGGTAATGATAATATTGCAACCGATTACATTGAATATAAAGTAGGTGCAGGAACTATTTATTTAGGAGGTGATCAAGCTTTAAACATTTATAAAATAGAAGTTTATGACGGGAAACTAGGAACAACCTCTACTCTATCTACAAAAAACGTATCAACAAAAAATTCTGTAAAAGTTATAAGTTCTAATGGAAAGATTTTTATTTCCAACTTAAAAAACACGAATACTAAAATTAATGTCTATACTTATTCAGGAAATTTAATTAAATCTTTAAATGCTACTCAAGATATTAATTTTGATTTAAATAATGGAAATTATATAGTTAATATTCAATCTGATGATGAAGTTACCTCAACAAAAGTTATTGTAAAAAAATAATCTCACAAAAAAATCTCGCAATTGCGAGATTTTTTTATTTATTCATTTGTTTCAATATACTTAATGTTTTTTTATCGACTTGATCTGCATAAAAAAACTTCAAAACGTCTTTGATAATTTTTTCTTTCGGAACTATAAAGTTGAATAAAGTCAAACTTGATTTCAGTTTCATTGCATCATTTTTTCCGAAAATTAATTGCGGAATTACGCCTTTATGTTGCATTAATAATACAGATAAAACTTCTAAATAATTTCCCCAAAGTTCTTCATCTTTCACAAAAGCTCTCGCCTCTTCTTTTGAAGAAATCGAAAATTCTAATGACGAATCACTCGAACCTAATCCAACTAATTGAGGAAACATAAAAACAATCCAATTCGTTTGTTTTTTTCCTGCATGAACTTCCATTAAGATTTCATCATACACAAAACTTTGCGCATCGTGAAATCGTTTCAAATTAAATTTATCGTGAGGATCTTTTTGTTTCAGTAAATCTCCTATTTTCATATTGTAAAGTTAAAAAAATACCTCACCAAATTGATGAGGCATTTTATTTATTTTATAAGTCGATTACATTCTTTCCGGAACACCAATTCCTAATAAACGTAACGAATTCTGAATTGTATTTGCAACCCATTGAGAAAGATATAAACGGAAGTTTTTCACGTTTTCATCTTCATTTTTTAAGATTGGATTATTTTGGTAGAATGAATTAAATAATTTTACCAACTCATACACATAATTCGCAATCAAAGCAGGGCTCATTTCTGTTGCTGCTTTTTCTATCGTATCTTCGAAATCGTATAATGCACGAATAATTTCTTTTTCTGCATCATTCAACTCTATTGCATTTGCATCAAATTCTTTTGGTGATTCTTTTCTCAATAATGACTGAATACGCGCAAAAGTATATTGAATAAATGGTCCTGTATTTCCATTAAAATCGACAGATTCTTTCGGATCGAATAAAATACGTTTCTTAGGATCTACTTTCAAAATGTAATATTTCAAAGCACCCATCGCAATTGTTTCATACAACTCAGCTTTTTCATCATCAGACATTCCGTCTAATTTTCCTAATTCTTCAGAAATCTCTTTTGCTGTATTGTAAACTTCTTGCATCAAATCATCTGCATCTACAACTGTTCCTTCACGAGATTTCATTTTTCCGTTTGGTAAATCAACCATTCCGTAAGACAAGTGATGTAAAGCATCAGCCCAAGAATAACCTAATTTTTTCAAGATTAAGAATAAAACTTTGAAGTGATAATCTTGCTCATTTCCTACAACATACGTTAATTCTTCTAATGTTGGATTATTTTTGAAACGCTCTACAGCAGTTCCCAAATCTTGCGTAATATAAACTGAAGTTCCGTCCGAACGTAAAACTAATTTTTCATCCAAACCTTCTGCAGTCAAATCAATCCAAACAGAACCATCTTCTCTTTTGTAGAAAACACCTTTATTTAAACCATCTTCAACAATATCTTTTCCTAAAATATAGGTATTTGATTCGTATAAATATTCGTCAAAAGCAACACCAAGACGTTTGTACGTTTTTGCGAAACCATCATACACCCAACCGTTCATTTTTTGCCAAAGCTCAATAACTTTTGGTTCATGTGCTTCCCATTGACGCAACATTTCTTGTGCTTCTAAGAAAATTGGAGCTTCTTTTTTCGCTTCGTCTTCCGTTTTTCCTTGCGCTTCTAATTCTTTGATTTCTTGACGATAATGTTTGTCAAATTCCACATAATATTTTCCAACCAAATGGTCGCCTTTCATATTTGCAGATTCTGGCGTTTCACCATTTCCAAATTTTTCCCAAGCAATCATCGATTTACAAATGTGAATCCCACGATCGTTGATAATTTGTGTTTTAATCACATTATTTCCTGCTGCTTCAATGATTTGAGAAACCGAAAATCCTAACAAATTATTACGAACATGTCCTAAATGCAAAGGTTTGTTTGTATTTGGCGATGAATATTCTACCATTACCGTTCTCGAATTTTCATCAACTTTTGTAATTCCAAAAGTTGAATTTTGAGCATTTTGAGTAAAATTTTCTAAAAATTCTACTGAACTTAAACTCATATTCAAGAAACCTTTTACAACATTAAACGCTGTAATTTTATTATTTTCAACCAAATTTTCACCGATTTTAGCACCGATTTCTTCTGGTTTACCTTTCAAAGTTCTGATTAATGGGAAAACAACCAATGTATAATCACCTTCAAACTCTTTCCTTGTAAACTGAATTTCAACAGATTCAGGGTTAATTTGATAAACGTTTTGAATCGCTTCTAAAACATTCTGCGTGATGTATTGTTTTAAACTCATTTTTATTCCTTTTTACATAATCGAAATGCAAAAGTACGAAGTTTCAACGAATTTGAACGGATTGCACATTGAGTTTTTAAGAAGTCATCAAGAAAACTTATCTTTGCAAAATGAAAGCTACATTCGCGGATTTCGAATTAACAAAACAATTGAGTTCGGCTTTAGAAAAGTTGAATATCACAACCCCTACTCCAATTCAAGAAAAATCATTCAAACCGATTCTTTCTGGACGAGATATAATGGGAATTGCCCAAACAGGTACAGGTAAAACATTGGCTTACTTATTACCTTTATTGAATACATATCAATACTCTAAAACGAATCAACCAAAGATTGTTATTTTGGTTCCGACACGCGAATTAGTTGTTCAGGTTACCGATATTTTAGAGCAATTAACAGAATTTATCAATGTTCGTGTTTTAGGAATTTATGGTGGTGTAAACATCAATACACAAAAATTATTGGTGTATGAAGGCGTTGATATTTTGGTTGGAACGCCAGGTCGCGTCTTAGATTTGGCGATTGACAATGTGTTATCATTCAAAGAAATGAAAAAATTAGTAGTTGACGAATTTGACGAAATGTTGAGTTTAGGTTTTCGTCCGCAACTGATTCATTTATTTACAATGATGAGCGATAAACGTCAAAACATTTTATTTTCTGCAACGATGACAGATCAGGTTGATGATATGTTGCACGAATATTTCAAAAATCCTATTGAAATTTCGTTGGCTCGTTCGGGAACTCCTTTAGAAAAAATTTCTCAATCGGCTATTCCAGTTGAGAATTTCAATACAAAATTGAATTTAATTGTTCATCAATTAGATGATAAAGCGAAATTTGAGAAAGTTTTAATTTTCGCCAACAATAAAAAACATGCTGATTTAATCTTCAATCATTTAGATGAAATTTATCCAGATGAATTTGGTGTAATTCATTCTAATAAATCTCAAAATTATCGTTTGAGAACAATGGAAGCCTTTACCAGAGATGAATACCGAGGAATTATTACAACTGATATTATGGCTCGTGGTTTAGATATTCCAGATGTTACACATGTAATCAATTTCGAGATTCCAGATGTTCCAGAACAATATATTCACCGAATTGGACGTACAGGACGTGCGGATAAAAAAGGTGAAGCAATTTCTTATTTTTCTGAAAAGGAAATTGAGCATTTAGATGATATCGAAGCCTTGATGGATAAAGAGATTGAAGAGATTCCTTTCCCTGAAGATGAAGTAAAAATCAATCCTGTAAAACGTGAGTTCGAGAAAGATGTTGTAAAAATGAAACAGCTTACAACTGTAAAAATTGAAGAACGCGGTGCAGCATTTCACGAGAAAAAAGATAAAAATAAAAAGGTGAATTTAGGAGGTCCTACGAAACGTAAACCACCTAAATCTAAACCTAAAAACCGTGGTCAGCAAAAACAAAAAGCGAAAGCACGCAAAAAAGGAAAATAAAATGAAAGCGACCTATTGGTCGCTTTTCTTATTTTAAAATCTGTTTGAATTTAGATTTGAATTTTGCAATTTTTGGTCCAACAACTGCCGAACAATATGGCTGATCCGGATTTTCATTGTAATAACCTTGATGATAATCTTCGGCTGGCCAAAATTTATCTAAAGGCTCTATTGTTGTAACGAATTTATCTTCATACAAAGTTCCGTTATCAAATTCTTTTAAAGATTCTTCTGCTTGCTTTTTTTGTTCTTCTGATGTGTAAAAAATACTCGAACGATATTGTGTACCAACATCGTTTCCTTGTCTATTTAACTGTGTTGGATTATGAATATTCCAAAAAATTTCTAATAATTCTTTGTACGAAATCACTTCATTGTCAAAAGTAACTTCAACAACTTCCGCGTGATTTGTATCTGTATCACAAACTTGACGATAAGTAGGATTTTCTACATTACCTCCAGCAAATCCAGAGATAGCTTGTTCTACTCCATTTATCGAATTAAAAATTCCTTCCACACACCAAAAACAACCAGCTCCTAAAACTGCTATTTCCTTGCTCATGTCTTCTCTATTTTTACTTATTCAATCAAAAAAAATTCTAATTTATCAGAACCATTCTTATATTTTTATACCAATTGGAAAGCGGTATCATCTTTTACATCACCAATCACAAAAGTACTGTGAGTACTACCAATTACCT
The DNA here is from genome assembly GCF_030324345.1 of Empedobacter sp. R750. Taxonomy (NCBI): domain Bacteria; kingdom Pseudomonadati; phylum Bacteroidota; class Flavobacteriia; order Flavobacteriales; family Weeksellaceae; genus Empedobacter; species Empedobacter sp. R750. The sequence goes on from NZ_JACAGF010000009.1 coordinate 26,259, forward strand.
TTATTGTTGTTAGTTTATTTACCATAAAATCTCTGTATTCGTCCATATTTTCGAAAGACATTTTGATAATGTAATCGTAATCACCACTTACATGATAACTCGCCTGAACTTCTTTTAAATTCACAATTTCGTTTTCGAAAATCTTGATGTTATCAGCAGAATGTTGTTGTAACTTAATATGACTAAATACCAAAAGTTCTCTGTTAATTAATCTTCTGTTTACAAGCGCAACATATTTAGAAATAATTCCAGATTTTTCTAATTTCTTGATTCTTTCGTGAATTGCGGTTGACGATAAATTTAACTTATCAGATAATTCTTTGTAGGTAATTTTACTGTTTTCTTGTAGGTACATTAGTAGTTGTTGATCGAGAGTGTCAAATTTCATTTCAATTAATTTTTTTCTAAAGTAACAACATTATTTTGAATAATTATCTATACAGAGTAAAAAAATTAACCAATCAAAGAAAATATATTTGTAATTTATTTAAATACACCATTTTTATTCTATTTCTAGAATTCACAAAATGTTAAACTCTATAATTTTTATATACTAATAAATGTTAAATATCTTTCATTATTCATATTATTCATTGTATATTTGAGCTCGAAAAAAATCGAGAGGAATGATTTGACTGATTGCAACCTCATAAAACAATTGCTAAAACAGGACTTCAGTTTTCTCCTTCCCTCTATCATTAAAAAAAGTATAGAAATGTCATATTTATTTACGTCAGAATCAGTTTCTGAGGGGCATCCTGATAAAATTGCCGATCAAATTTCTGATTCAATTCTTGACCACTTTTTAGCATTTGACGCAAAAAGTAAAGTAGCTTGTGAAACTTTAGTAACAACTGGACAAGTTGTTTTAGCAGGTGAAGTAAAATCTAATTCTTACATTGATTTACAACGTGTAGCAAGAGAAACAATTGCTGAAATTGGTTACACGAAAAGTGAATATATGTTTGATGCAAATTCTTGTGGAATTTTATCTGCAATTCACGAGCAATCTCCAGATATTAACCAAGGTGTAGACAGACAATCTGACGAAGAGCAAGGTGCTGGTGACCAAGGAATGATGTTTGGTTATGCTACAAGCGAAACTGAAAACTATATGCCTTTGGCGTTAGATTTATCGCACAGATTATTGAAAGAATTAGCACATATCCGTAAATACGAGAAAGATTTATTGCCATATTTACGTCCTGATGCTAAATCTCAGGTAACAATTGAATATGATAATGACAACAAACCTGTTCGTATCGATACAATTGTAATTTCTACTCAACATGATGACTTCGCAAACGAAGAAGCTATGAGAGATAAAATTACAAATGACTTAGTAAGTATTTTAATTCCTCGTGTTAAAGCGCAATTACCTGTTCATTTACGCGATTTATTTACAGATAGTATTACTTACCATATCAATCCTACAGGAAAATTCGTAATTGGAGGACCTCACGGAGATACAGGTTTAACTGGTCGTAAAATTATTGTAGATACTTACGGTGGTAAAGGTGCACACGGTGGTGGTGCTTTCTCAGGAAAAGATCCATCAAAAGTTGACCGTTCTGCTGCTTATGCTGCACGTCATATTGCGAAAAACTTAGTTGCAGCTGGTGTTGCTGACGAAGTTTTAGTACAAGTTTCTTATGCTATCGGTGTTGCTGCTCCAGTTTCTTTATTAGTAAATACATTCGGAACTCAAAAAGTTGAGTTAACAGAAGGAGAAATTTCTACAAAAGTTTCTGAAATCTTTGATATGAAGCCTTTCGCTATCGAGCAAAGATTAAAATTAAGAAACCCTATTTACAAAGAAACTGCATCTTATGGACACTTAGGTAGAGAGCCAAAAATGGTTTCGAAACGTTTTGAATCTGCTAATGGACAAGATGTTGTTGAAGTTGAAGTTGAATTATTCACTTGGGAAAAATTAGACTTCGTAGATCAAATTAAAACAGCTTTCGGATTATAATCTGAAAGTTTTAAATCATAAAAAAATCCACTCAATATTGAGTGGATTTTTTTATGATTAATTTTTACTAATCGAATTGACTAACCAATATCGTTTTCCTTCTTTGTAAGAAATATTGATACTATCTCTAGAAAGCATAATCAGTTTTGTTGGTGTCCAACCCACATTTCTTAACGAATTGCTTCCTGTCATTTCCATTTGAATATTTTCTATCGGATCAATTTTTTGAGATGTGATAAAATCAAATTTATATAAATTCTTAGATTGAGAAACTTGCACTACTCCACTATCTTGTACAATTCCTCCTAAAGAATCTTGAAAAATAATAAATCGTCTTTCATATTTTTCTTTATAAATAGTATTCCGGCTATCATCCTCATTATTACAAGAAAATATCATCATTAATACTGAAGCAAAACATACAATCGTTCTCATAAAACATCATTTTATATTTAACTATTTTCAGCTCAAAATATTGTACAAAAAAAAGACGCTCACTACTGAACGTCTTTTCTATTATTATTCCTAAAAATTATCTTGTTGCATTTGCAGTCCAGGTTTTACCGTCTTTTGTGTAAAGAATTGTCAATTTAGCATTATCAATTCTAATATAAGATAATTCATCTGCTCCAACACTCACTAAAGTATTGTCACCTTTCTTCTCAAACTCAACACCGTTTAAATCTGGAATTTTATCAGAAAAAGCAAAATTATACTTTGTTCCGCTTGCAATTTTTGTTACAAACACACTACCACTTTGAGTTGATAATGAATTATTCGCGTCTTTATAACTTATACTTCCTTTGTAAGTTCCTGCAAAAAAATCGTTGTTAGCTGGATCGTCATCATCATTACAAGCTGTGAATACAAATAAGGCGAAAAATGTTACCGCCAAAAATTTCAATAGATTCTTCATGTTTTTATTTTTTTATTGGTTATAACAATCAATATTTTCAATTATAATACCATAAAATGTTAAATAAAATTGATAAAGTATTTTTTAACATTTTTAACTCTCACAAAAAATCGTATTTTTGAAGCAATATATAATACCTATAAACATGAATTTATTGCAAGGTAAAACAGCAATCGTTACAGGCGCAACTCGCGGTATTGGAAAAAGTATTGCTGAAGTTTTTGTGAAAAATGGCGCTAACGTTGCCTTTACTTATGCTTCTTCTGTAGAAAAAGCAAAAGCTTTGGAAGAAGAATTGGGACAATTCGGTAAAGTAAAAGGATATCAATCTGATGCTTCTGATTACGAAGCTGCTCAAAAATTAGTGGAAGATGTAATTGCTGAGTTTGGTCAAGTTGATATTGTAATTAATAATGCTGGAATTACGAAAGATAATTTGTTGATGAGAATGTCTGCAGAGGATTTCGAAAAAGTAATTCAAACAAATTTAAATTCGGCTTTCAACTTAACAAAAGCAGTGATCAAACCAATGATGAAACAACGTTCTGGATCTATAGTGAACATGTCTTCTATCGTTGGAATCAAAGGAAATGCTGGACAAGCAAATTATGCTGCATCTAAAGCTGGTTTAATTGGTTTCTCTAAATCTGTTGCGTTAGAACTAGGTTCTCGTAACATTCGTTGTAATGCAATTGCACCAGGTTTTATCGAAACTGAAATGACAGAAGTTTTAGATCAAAAAGTGGTTGAAGAATGGCGCAATGGAATTCCATTAAAACGTGGAGGACAGCCAGAAGACGTTGCAAATGCATGTTTATTCTTAGCTTCAGATTTATCAAGTTATGTAACAGGACAAGTTTTGAGTGTAGACGGAGGTTTACATACTTAATTCTTAAAAATATCATACTTTTTGAAAGGTTTTGTTTAGTAAATTTGCTAATCAAAACCTTTTATAATTTAAGACAACTACGTTGAGAAAAATATCAAATAAATTAAATGTTCAATTGATTGCTGAAACTTTTTTGGCTTTCGGAATTGATCATATCGTATTATCGCCAGGATCTCGAAACGGAGCATTAACCATGCAATTTGCGAATGACAAACGTTTCAAAACTTATAGTGTAATCGACGAGCGTTCGGCTGGATTTGTCGCTTTGGGAATGGCTCAGCAAATTCAAAAACCTGTTGTGGTTTGTTGTACTTCTGGTTCGGCAACGGCAAATTATTATCCAGCAATTACGGAAGCTTTTTTTCAAAATGTTCCTGTAATTGTGCTTTCTGCCGATCGTCCCGAACATTTAGTTGATAATTTTGATGGACAAACCATTCGTCAAAATAATTTATTCGAGCAACATTCTGTTCATAATGTTCAGCTTTCCGAAAGTGAAGAAACAGATGATTTAACTCGAAATATGTTGTTGACGAAATATGCATTGATTGATTGTATGCACAAATCTGCGCCAATTCATATCAATATGCCTTTTTCTGAACCTTTGTACGAATCTGTAACAACGCCAGATATTGAAATTGATACGATAACAATTCCTGCAAAAGATTATCCAGAAATTGATGTGATTGATTTGATGAAACGTTGGAATGCTTCGACGCGTAAAATGATTTTGGTCGGATTACATCATCCTGATGCCGAATTTGATCATTTTGTGAAACAATTGGCGCAAGATGATTCGGTTGTTGTGTTGACAGAAGTAACGTCAAATATTCATGATGAACGATTTTTCAATAAAATAGATCAAGTTATTTTCCCTTATTCAGAAGAAGAATTAGAAGCGTTGAAACCTGATATATTATTGACAATTGGGCAAAATGTCGTTTCGAAAAAAATTAAAAAATTCTTACGTGATCAAAAACCAACGCAACATTGGCATTTAGACGAATATTGGCAACCAGACACTTTCCAAGCGTTAACAGATAAAATTGAGACGAAACCTGAATTGTTTTTAGAGCAATTTGTTCCGTTTGTCAACCCAAAAGAATCTGAATATTACACTACATGGAATTCGATACGAGAAGCGAATAATATCAAACACAAAAATTACATCAATATGATTCCGTTTTGTGATTTGAAAGCATTTGATTCTATTATCAGAAACTATCCTAAAAATTGGCAAATTCAGTACGGAAATTCGACAGTTATTCGTTACGGATTATTGTTCGATCATAACAATTCGAATCCTGTTTTCTGTAATCGCGGAACAAGTGGAATTGATGGTTCTACGTCGACAGCAATTGGCGCTTGCATCGCTTCTGGTCAAAATACGGTGATGATTACGGGCGATATTTCATTTTTCTATGATTCGAATGCGTTGTGGAATGTCAATATGCCAAATAATTTCAGAATTATTTTGATTAATAATGGAGGCGGAAATATTTTCAAATTTATTCCTGGTCCTTCTGAAACCGATGTTGTTGAAGATTATTTTGAAACAAAACACCATTTCACTGCCGAACATTTGGCTAAAATGTATGATTTTGAATACAATGTTGTTTCGAATTTAACTGATTTAGAAAATTCGTTCAACGATTTTTATGCAGAAAGTAATCGTCCTAAAATCCTAGAAATCGATACACGAAATTCAGCTAACGATGCTATTTTAAGAGGATATTTTAGTAGTTTGAAGTAAAAAATATTAGAGAGAAATCATTAGTTTGATTTCTCTTCGACTTTAAAAGATATTTTATCTTCATTTTCTTCTTTCAAAACTATCTCATACTTATTTGTATTAAAATAATTTTTCTTTAAATATTTCTTGACTTCAATAGCTCTATTTTCTGATAAACCTTTTTTACTATTTTTCCTTTGAGTACTAATAATAACTAATTTATCAATTTTATTCGTTTTACTCAATTTTATTATTTCATCTAACATCTTTAAATGATGACTTTCTAAATGTATTTGTTCAAAATTGAAGATTAATGATAAAGGAAATTTACAAATGATTTCTTGCCACTGACATCCATTATTTTCTTTTGGACCTTTTACAGTTGGGCAATGATCTTCAATATCAGGAATTCCATCTCCATCAGTATCTATCAACTCTTGAGCAAATAAACTAGAACTAAAAAATAGGTAAATTAAAAATTTTCTCATAAGATTTTTAAATATATGGTATATTATTTTTCCTCGGTTTATTTTTTAATTCCTTCTTTGATTTTAAAAGTTTTTGTATGTAAGTATCAAATTCCATGAAATTTTTATTTTCCTTATCGACATTGTTTCCTCCAACATCAAAAAGTGTTATGATCTTAGAATTTCTATTTTTTAAATTGAAATGGTATTTTGTTTCGTATGCTAAAGTTTCGAAAGAATTATTTTTTAAATAAATTTCTGTGTTATTTGGATAAGAAATTACATATTTTGTATACAAAATCTGAATTGTATCAAATTGTTGTCTAGACAAGTTAAATATAATCGTATCATCTTTTTTATCATAAAAGTGAGTGATATATTGAGATTTTGGGTATTTAAGAATTATATCATTATTTAAAGATTTTTTTATATAAATAGACTCTACTGTTTCTTTATTTATATTACACGCAATAAATAAAGAGATAGATAATAACAAAGTTAATATTTTCATGTCTACGAAATATTTAAAAACTAGGCATATTAGACTCAGGTTTATTTTTTAATTCTTTCTTAAAGTCAAGAAGATTTTTTATATAAGCATCAAATACCATAAAATTTTTAAATTCCTTATCAACATTATCTCCACCTGTATCTATTAGTGTTATAATTTTATTATTCTTATCATTTAAAGAAAAATTATATTTTTTAATACTTCCTCCAGTAAGAACTAAAGATTTATCTTTTAAATAAATTTCTGTATCTGTTGGATAAGATTTTACATATTCAGTATATAAAGTTTGAATTGTATCAAATTCCTCTCTTATTTCCTCCACATGAAGTAAATAAAAACACAAACAATAATATCGGAAAATTCTTTAGAAATTTTCTCATATTATCTCTATTTTTTCTCCTAAAAACTTTGGTTGAATACCAAAAAAACTATCAATCAAAACTTTCGTTCGAGCAAAATATTCACGGATATTTGTTTTTAATCCAGCATGTTTGTTGACATCTTTTGCATTGTAACCATATGCATTAATTCCGTTTTGACGTGCAATGTAAACCGCTCGTTGATTGTGGAATTCTTGCGAAACTACAATAAATTCTTTCTGACCAAAAATTTCTTTTGCACGTATCATCGAATCTAAAGTTCTAAAACCTGCATAATCCAAATAAATCACATTTTCTGGAATTCCATTTTTTATCAACGCTTGTTTCATCGCTTCAGGTTCATTGTAATTTTTCCGACCATGATCTCCACTCAAAATAAAATGCGTCACTTTTCCTGATTGATACAATTTTGTCGCTGCTTCTATACGATATGTAAAATAATAATTTTGATAACCACTCACCAAATTTGGCGCAGTTCCCAATACAACCGCAACTTTAGTTTTAGGTAAAATTTCTAATTTATCTGAGACAAATTCTTCCGTAGAATTTTCTATTTTATAATTCGCAAAAGCAGTGAACAAAAGACTTAAAACTCCTAAAATAAGTAAAGTATAAAAAGATTTTTTCAGAAACTTTTTGGTTTTGATTTTCATAGTTGATTCAAGATTATTTCTTGTCTTAAAAATACAATATATTCTTCAGTTTTATAATGATTTAAGAACTTCGATCCTATAATAAATATTTAAAAGCAAAATTTCATTAAAAAAATCCATCTTACTATATTGCGTATTATTTTTTCAAAACACAACTATGAGAGTAAAATTATTCGTTCTAGCCACCACTTTATTTACAGCTTCATTTCTATCTGCACAAAAATTTGACATTGACACCTTGCAATATCAAGGAAGTGATAAAAACATTATCAACCTTGTTGTTTTGGCTGATGGTTATACAAAAGATGAGTTAAAATATTACAAAGAAGATGCGAAAAGGTTTACAGATTATTTTTTCAAAACGGAGCCATTAAGTCAATATACCAATTACTTTAATGTGTTTGTTGTAAATAGTATTTCTGAGGAATCTGGTGCAATTCATCCGTATTCTACCAAAGAATGTCCTACAGAAAAAGTGGATTGGGATCAATTACCTGAACGCTATAATAAATTTGTAAAGAAATATGAAGTTCCGAAAACTAATCCAAATACAATTTTCGGAAGTAGTTTTGATATTTCGGGAATTCATCGTTTAGTTGTGCCAACGAAAAATGAAAAAGTATTACAAGTTCTGAAAGATAACATCCCTAATTATAGTCAAGTTGTAATTCTTGTTAATTCTCCTTTTTATGGTGGTTCTGGAGGAGAATTTGCGACGACAACAGTTAATTTTAAAAGTAATGATATTGCTGTTCACGAAATTGGACATTCGTTTGCTAAGTTGTCTGACGAATATTGGTCTGGTCCGTTGTATACGGTTCCTGGTCCAAATAAAACACAGAATGTGCAAGATGTTCCTTGGAAAAATTGGATTGGAATTTATGCGTATGGTGAAAAAGATGCAAGAGCGCAATGGTTTCGTCCGCACGAATTCTGTAAAATGCAGTATTTAATTGCGCCTTTTTGTAATGTTTGTCAAGAAGAATTTATTGAAGTAATTCATCAAAAAACAAATCCAATTATTTCTACAAAACCCGCTATTGATACTCTTGTTAACACAGAAAATATGAATGCTTTTACCCTTAATTTAGTTAAACCTATTCCAAATACATTGAAAGTAAAATGGATTTTAAATAATAAATTGATTGCAGAAAATTTGGATTCAATTCATCTAAATAGAGGTCAATTCAACTTAGAAAGAAATATTTTGAGAGCAGAAGTGACGGATACAACGCAATTGGTGAGAAAAGAAAATCATGCAAATCATATCTACACAACCCAATGGGAAATTACAAAACCTAATAACGAAAGCTTAACTCCACCAATTTTGACATGGGGTGAAAAACAAGAAAGTTGTTACAATGGACATCAGGCTTTAACGGTAAAAAATCCAGAAGCAGAAGTTGAATATTTTTGGTATGATAATCTAAATTCTACTCAACCATTTGCAAAAGGAAGTAATATTATTAGTCCAACTATTACTGAGAATAAGGCTTATTATGTTGAAAGTAATTGGAACAACAAAAAATCTGAACGAAAAGCGATTCAAATTACTGTTTTAGAAAAAATTAATCTTTCTGAGAAAGTTAATATCAAACAAAATAAAAAAGATGGAACGATTATCCTTTCTTTAAAAAATACTGACGATAAAAAATATAAATTCGAATGGTTGGATGAAAATAGAAATAGACTCTACAATTTTGATACAAAAGAGAATAAAACGATTTATAAAGGTAGTGATTTATCAACCATCACAATCAAAAATGAATCATTAGGTTCTACAATTTATCTCAAGAAAATAGACAAAGAAACGACATGCTCTAGCGGAAAAGTTACAATAAAATTATAAATAAGAAAAGCGACCAAAAGGTCGCTTTCTTTATTTATATTTCAGAATAATTATTCTTTAATTCTTTCTACGTAAGAACCATCTTCTGTGTTGATTTTTACTTTATCACCTTCGTTGATGAATAAAGGAACACGAATTTCAGCACCAGTTTCTGTCGTTGCAGGTTTTGTAGCATTTGTAGCTGTGTCACCTTTAAGACCTGGCTCTGTGTATGTAATTTCCATTACAACTGTAGTTGGTAACTCAGCTGCTAAAGCTGTTTCATCAGAAGCACGGAACAAGATTTTTACTTCGTCACCAGCTTTCATAAATTGTGAATTATCAATCAAATCTTTGTTTAAATAAACTTGAGAGAAATCATCATTATTCATGAAGTGGAAACCATTATCATCTTCATATAAATATTGGTAGTTACGTGTTTCTACACGAACTTCTTCAATTTTATGACCAGCAGAAAATGTATTGTCTAATACTTTTCCATTAGTTAATGATTTTAATTTTGTACGAACGAAAGCAGGTCCTTTACCTGGTTTTACGTGTAAAAATTCGATAATTTTATACGTATCATTATTAAAAATAATACATAAACCTTTTCTGATATCAGAAGTTGTTGCCATTTATTCTATTGTTATTTTATTAAACTCCCGAGCTATATCCTTTCATAATTCCACGATCACTTGTATTGATAAAATCAAGGATTACTTCACGATAATGTGAATCTGGGAATTTTTCTAAGATTTGTTCTACAGCCTGAGATACGTTATTTTTTTGTTGATATAAGATTCTATAAATACCTTGAATTTCGAAGATTTCTTCAGATGTGAAACCTTTTCTTCTCAATCCAATTGCATTAACTCCCGCATAAGCAACAGGATTTTTTGCTGCTTTAACGTACGGAGGAACATCTTTACGAATTTGTGTCGCACCAGCTACAAAAGCATGTTCTCCAATTTTTGTAAATTGATGAACCGCACTATAACCACCAATAAAAGCGAAATCTCCAACTTCTATATGTCCTGCTAAACCAACCGCATTTACGATTACGACATTATTTCCTACAACACAATCGTGCGCGATATGCGCAGTTGCCATAATCAAACAATTGTCACCAATCTTAGTATAACCTAATGCATTAGTTCCTTTGTTTACAGTAACACATTCACGAATCGTTGTATTGTCACCAATATATGTTAAAGTTTTTTCACCTTCGTACTTCAAATCTTGAGGCTCACCAGAAATTACTGTACCTGGATAAATTTTACAATTTTTTCCAATACGCGCTCCTGACATAATTGTTACATTAGGACCAATCCATGTTCCATCACCAATTTCTACATCTTCGTAAACAGAAGAGAAAGGGCTGATTGTAACATTTTCACCTATTATTGCAGTTGGATGAACATATGCCATCGGATGATTCATAACTTCCATTTCTTTAATTATTCTTTTGTAATAACTGCCATCATTTCTGCTTCCACAGCAATTTGATTGTTCACATATCCAATTCCTTGCATATGAACAATTCCTCTTCTAATTGGTTCAACCAACTCTAATTTAAACACCAATGTATCACCTGGAATAATTTTGCGTTTAAATTTAGCACTTTCAATTTTCATGAAATAAGTTGAATAATCTTGAGGATTTTCTAATTCTCCTAAAATTAATAAACCTCCTAATTGCGCCATTGCTTCGATTTGCAATACACCTGGCATAACAGGTTCTTTAGGAAAATGTCCAACAAAGAAAGGCTCGTTCATCGTTACATTTTTCACGCCGATTAAACCTGTCGCACTTTTAGAAATTACCTTGTCAATCAATAAAAATGGTGGACGATGTGGTAATAACTTCATGATATCATTAATATCATAAACTGGTTCTGCTGTCAAATCAAATTCTGGCACTTTGTTACGTTGCGCTAATTTAATTTGTTTGCTTAATTTCTTAGCAAAATTTGTATTGGTATGATGTCCAGGCTTTGTTGCAATAATTTTAGCCTTCAATTTTTTACCTACTAAAGCCAAATCTCCCACAACATCTAATAATTTGTGACGAGCAGCTTCGTTAGGATAATGTAAAGTCAAGTGATCTAAAATTCCATTCGGACGAATAGAAACATCATCTCTATTGAATGCTTTACATAATTTTTCTTTTGTTTCTGGCGTAATTTCTTTGTCAACATAAACAATTGCATTGTCTAAATCTCCACCTTTTACTAAACCAGCTTCCAACAATTGCTCTAACTCGTGTAGGAAACAAAATGTTCTTGCTTGAGAGATATCTTGTTTGAAATTTTTGATAGATGTTAAAGTTGCATTCTGAGTTCCCAAAACTTTCGTTCCGAAATCTACCATTGCTGTAACTTGGTATTCATCTGCAGGAATCGCTGTGATTTCTGATCCTGTTTCTGGATCTACATACGTTACAATTTCTTTAATTCTATAATATTCTCTGTCTTTATCTTGCTCTACAATTCCAGCAGATTCTATTGCTTCGACGAAAAAACGAGAAGAACCGTCCATAATTGGTGGTTCCGCATTGTCAATTTCAATGTAACAATTATCAATATCCATACCTACCAAAGCCGCCAAAACGTGCTCTGTTGTATGTACTTTAACTCCTTTCTTCTCTAAAGTTGTTCCTCGAGCTGTGCTCACAACATATTGTGCATCAGCTTCTACTTGAGGTTGACCTTCTAAATCTGTTCTAACAAATACAAATCCTGTATCTGGTTCGGCTGGTTTAAATGTTAAGGTAACAAATTTACCTGTATGTAAGCCAACACCTTTTAGAACGGCTTCATTCGCTAAAGTTTTTTGTTTATCAGACATTAACTTTTACTTTTGTTTGTTCTCTTTTTCTAATTTATCGATTCGTTTCACAATTTCTGGAAACTTTCTAAAATGTACATATGATTTTCTAAAGCTTGACGCTTCCATCGCTGGCGAACCATACAATTGCGTTTTGCTTTCTACATCTCCATTAATACCACTCTGAGCTTGTACTTGTACAAAATCTCCGATTGTCAAATGACCTGCGATACCAACTTGACCTCCAATCATACAATTGCGTCCAATTTTTGTAGATCCTGCTACTCCACTTTGCGAAGCAATAACAGTATTCTCACCAATTTGAACGTTGTGAGCAATTTGAATTTGGTTATCTAATTTTACTCCTTTACGGATAATTGTAGATCCCATTGTTGCTCTATCTATTGTTGATCCTGCTCCAATTTCAACATTATCTTCGATCAAAACATTTCCTATTTGAGGAATTTTTTCGAAAGAACCATCTGGATTTGGCGCAAAACCGAAACCATCAGCACCAATCACAACATTAGAATGAATGATACAATTTTGACCAATTTCACACTCTTCATACACTTGTACGCCCGAATGTAAAACGGTATTATCACCAATCTTAGCATGATCGCCAATCGTTACATTTGGATATATTTTTACATTATTCCCAATCGAAACATTAGCTCCAATATAAGAAAAACTTCCAATATATACATTATCTCCTAGTTGCGCAGTAGAATTTACTTTCGTATATTCTTCTATTCCAACTTTATTATTTTTTATCGTATTGTAATACTGCAACAGCTGTGTAAAGGCTTGATAAGCATCTTCAACCACAATCAATGTAGACGAAATAGAATCTGTTGCCACAAAATCTTTACTCACAATAACAATAGAAGCGTTTGTTGTATAGATAAAATGCTCGTATTTCGGGTTAGCCAAAAACGAAATCGAACCTTCTTTTCCTTCCTCTATCTTCGATAATGTGGAAACCTCTACATTTGCATCACCTTTTACGGTTCCTTGCAATAATTGCGCAATCTCTGCAGCTTTAAATTTCATAGTCTGCAAAACTAATAATTATTCTTAAATTTATAAAATGATTATTTAAGTTATTTAACTTTTTTGTCAAATTCTTCAAATCACTATTTAAACGCTGTGGTAATGATATTTTGTAATTTCTTGTTGCAAAAATTGCGTTAACAAACTTTTTTCTGAACTCGAAATTTCTTTTACCTCACCATTTTTATATAAAACCTTTATCGGACTTTTTGATTTTTCGTACGGAACAATTTTTATCGTTGTTTGCTCTACAAAATAACTTGCATCATCAATTCCTAAAGCTTTTTCTACTCTATTTTTTTCAACCAAAATTTCTTCTTCAGATAATTTTGTATCCATCAAATATGATTTTGGTAATGTACGCTGAATAATATTTTTGGATAATTTACTCAAAATTAAATCATCATGAAACTGCCATTCTTTTATCGCTGATAAAACATCCGAATCGTCTAAACGCGTAAAAATTTCTAAACCTTCTTTCGATAAACTTCCTACTTCATTTTCTTCTAAAAAGTATTTAAAAGCAAACGTAGCAAAAAGATTTTCTCCCGCTTTTGTCAATTCTTTTGCTCTTCTCAAAACGCTAATCAAAAAATTCTCTGCAGTAAACGATTTCTTGTGCATATACACTTGCATGTACATAAACATACGCGCCATCAAAAATTTTTCGACCGACGAAATTCCCTTGGCTTCTATCACCAACTCATCATTCGAGACATTCATCATCGAGATAATTCGTTCTGGATTGATATTTCCTTCTACCACTCCTGTATAAAAACTATCGCGCTTCAAATAATCCATGCGATCGCAATCCAACTGACTAGAAACCAATTGAGACAAGAATTTTTTCGGATAATTTCCTTTAAAAATCTGAATCGCTAAAGCTAATCGATTATCAAAAATTTGATTCAATTCTTCCATCAAACGAAGCGAAATTTCTTCGTGATGCGAACCATTAATTATAGAATGTTCAAGAGAATGAGAAAAAGGACCATGTCCCAAATCGTGTAATAAAATTGCAATTAAAGCTCCATTTTCTTCTTCTGGAGTGATATCTACGTTTTTTCTTTTGAGAATATTTAAGGCTTTTTGCATCAAATGCATACAACCTAAAGCGTGATGAAAACGAGAATGTCTCGCTCCTGGATAAACTAATTCTGTTAAACCCGTTTGCGAAATCCTACGAAGTCGTTGAAAATATGGATGTTGAATAATCTGATAAATAAGCTCGTTTGGAATCGTAATAAATCCATGAACTGGATCATTTACTATCTTCAACTTATTATTGTTTAATGGATTCAAACGTACTATTTTATCGGCAAAGATAAGAATTTTTACTCATTCTGAACGTTACTTTTTTGATTAAGAATGGTTTTTATAAAATATTTTAGATAAAAATCATTTTTGGAATTATTTATGCTAAATAATCATCGCAAACTTTGGGAAAACTCCAATTTTGTTTAACATACAATTTTGATTTTAACATTTCCGTTATCGCTATATTTGGAATAATTCTAAAATGTAGAAATCAATATAAAAAATAAAAATATAACAAATGGCTATAAAAATTTTATGGATTGATGATGAAATCGATTTATTGAAACCACACCAACTTTTTTTAGAGAAAAAAGGATACGATACAACAATGATAAATAATGCGACTGATGCATTAGAAGAAATAGAAAAAGAGAACTTTGCAGCTGTTTTAATCGACGAAAACATGCCAGGTTTGAGTGGATTGGAAGCCTTACCAAAAATTAAGGAATTGCGTCCAAACCTTCCTGTTATTATGGTCACAAAAAGTGAAGAAGAGCATATCATGGAAGATGCAATTGGTTCACATATAGCAGATTATTTGATTAAACCAGTTAATCCAAATCAAATTTTATTGAGTTTGAAAAAGATTTTGGATGCATCTAAAATTATTTCAGAAAAAACAGTTATCAATTATCAACAGGAATTCAGAAATATCACAATGGATATGATGAATGCGCGCGATTATGAGGATTGGCAAGAAATTTATAAAAAATTAGTTTTTTGGGAACTTGAACTTGAAAATATCGAAGATACAGCACTTTCTCAAATCATCGAAAATCAAAAAAGTGAAGCAAATGCAGCTTTCTTCAAATTTATAGAACGTAATTACGAAGATTGGTTGCATAATGATGAAGATCGTCCCGTTTTATCGCACACAATTTTCAATCAATTAGTTCGACCTCATCTTGGAAAAGATAAAAATGTTTTATTGATTATGGTTGATAATTTACGCTACGATCAATGGAAAGTTATTGAGCCAATTTTCAATCGTTATTATAATTCGGAAGCCGAAAATTTATATTACAGTATTTTACCTTCGGCAACTCAATATGCGAGAAATGCGTTCTTTTCGGGTTTAATGCCTTTGGAAATTGAGAAAAAATATCCTGAATATTGGTTGAATGATACCGACGAAGGAAATAAAAATATGTACGAAAGAGAATTGTTAGGAGAACAATTAAAACGTCTTGGAATGGGTGATTTATCGTATAATTATTTTAAAATTTTAAATTCTGATTTCGAGAAAAAAATTGCAGATGATTTTAATAATTACAAAAAGAATAACTTGAATGTAATTGTCTACAACTTTATCGATATTCTTTCGCATGCAAAAACGGACAACAGAATTGTTGGCGAAATTATTCGTGATGATAAAACGTATCGTTCGATCACAAAACATTGGTTTGAGAATTCATATTTAATGGAAATTGTGAAAAAAGCGGCGCAAGAAAAAATGAAAATTATTGTAACAACCGATCACGGAACAATTTACGTAAAGGAACCTACAAAAGTAATTGGTGACAAAGAAGCAAGTACAAATTTGCGTTATAAATTGGGGAAACAATTGCAATATGATCCGAAAGATGTTTTGGCGGTTGAGCAACCAGAAAAATTCCTTTTACCTAAGGTTAATGTTACGTCAAAGTATATCTTTGCAAAAGAAAATTTATTTTTAACGTATCCAAAAAATTACAATCATTTCGTTAATTATTACAAAAACACTTACCAACATGGTGGAATTTCGTTGGAGGAAATAATTATCCCAATGGTTGTTTTAACACCAAAAAATTAAATGGAATTTATCATCAATAATTTAGACGAATTACCAGAAGTTGCTCAAAAAATAATCGATCAACTTCAGTATAAATTAATCACTTTCGAAGGAGAAATGGGAGCTGGAAAAACAACTTTTATCAAAGAGTTTGTAAAAGCTTTGGGAACAAATGATGAAGTTTCGAGTCCTACTTTTTCGATTGTTAATGAATATGAAACAGATAAAGGAAAAGTTTATCATTTCGATTTTTATCGTCTAAATCACGAAGATGAAGCCTTAGATTTTGGGATTGAAGAATATTTATATTCTAATCAATATTGTTTAATGGAATGGCCAAATAAAATTGCTAACTTTATACCAGATGAACATCACACGATTACATTGGAAAATGTAGATGGCGTTCGTCATTTAAATTTTAGCTAATAGTATATGGACGGAAAAAATATTTTTACGCCTTTTTCTCAGGAAGATCTTATTCCTCAACCCGAGCGTTTAGAGATTCCTCATAAGAAAGAACGCTTTGATATTGGAATTCCAAAAGAAACAAATAATCAAGAAAAAAGAATTTGTCTTTCTCCTGATGCAGTCGAAATTTTGGTCAATAATGGACACCAAGTTACGATAGAAACTGGAGCAGGAGAAGGTGCAAATTATTCGGATAAAGAATATTCGGAAGCTGGTGCGCAAATTTCTTACAATACGCAAGCTGTTTTCGAGAAACCTATTATTCTAAAAGTTGGTCCACTTACTTTAGATGAAATTGATTGGATAAAACCAAATGCGTTAATTATTTCATCTGTTCCGGCGAATACTTTAAGACGCGAATATTTTCAGAAATTAATTACAAAGCGTGTAAACGCAGTTGGATTTGAATTTATTCGTGATGAACAAAATCATTTACCAGTCGTTCGTTTATTAAGTGAAATTGCAGGAACAACGGCAATTTTGGTTGCAAGTGAATTGATGTCTTCTACAAACGGAGGAAACGGAATTTTGATGGGTGGTGTAACAGGTGTTCGGCCAACAGAAGTTGTGATTCTTGGAGCTGGAACGGTTGCAGCGAATGCGACAAGAACAGCTTTAGGTTTAGGTGCTTCGGTGCGTGTTTTTGATAATTCATTAACAAGATTAAGACGATTACAACAAAATATAGGACAACGAGTTTCTACTTCTACATTAGATCCAAAAGAATTAGGAAAAGCTTTACGACGTTGCGATTTAGCAATCGGTGCTCTTCGCGGAGAAACACGTACACCTTGTGTTGTAACTGAGATGATGGTGCAAAATATGAAAGCTGGAGCTGTGATTATTGATGTAAGTATTGATCAAGGAGGATGCTTCGAAACATCTGAATTAACAACTCATGATCACCCTATCATTATTAAGAATGATATAATTCATTATGCGGTTTCTAACATCACTTCTCGCGTCGCACGCACCTCTACCAAAGCGTTGAGCAATTATTTCTTGTCGTATTTATTCCAAATTTCAGAAGAATCTGGTTTTGCGAATGTGGTACAATCGGATAAAACTATAAGAAATGGCGTATATTTGTACAAAGGAAGAATTGTAAAAAAGAACTTATGTGATTGGTTTGATTTACCATTTCACGACATTAATTTATTGATTATATGACGTTTACGCAAAGATTTATGAAGTATTTGATGGGAGTTGGAATTGGGTTAGTTTTCGTCGCTATGGCGTTTGGACCTCGTGCTTTCTCATGTAATTACTTTCCAAATGCAAGAGTTTTGGATGAAGCTTTTTCAAAAAGATTAGCTATTTCACCAGAAGCTCAAGCATTTTTAAAAGCAGAAAATTTAGATTCTACATTCTTGAAAAAAGAATTATTCAAAAGAAGTAAAGTTGATTTTGATCACTCGAAAAAAGATCAAGTTCCTTGTAGAGAATATTTGGCAAACTATAAAAGCAAAGACAATACGAAAGATTATGATTTTGTATTAGAAATTTGCAAAGAAGATTCGAAATTAGTTTCCATCAAAAAGAAATAAAACAAAAAAACCACTTCGTTTGAAGTGTTTTTTTTATATGATTAATTTATAAATTTCAAAATTGTTAAGGCAATTACAAAGATTAGTATTGCGACAATAATTACATCTTTAAACTGTACTTTTTTTGTTCCGAACTCTACGTTTCGGTTTAAACTTTTTCTTTTTTTATTGGCTTGCATGGGTTGATATTTGTACTGCAAATTTATAAAATATTATCAAATATCAAACCTTTATTTTATTCTAAGATATTTAATTTACAATAAGATATCTTAAATTCCAATTTCTATCTGAAAACGCGCGTACCAGTTGTTTTTCTTTTCCAAATTATAGAATTTTTGTTGTTCGTACGTGAACTCTGCTTGTAATTTGAACGCATGTTCCCAAATATATTTTGTCAAACCTAATGTGAATTGGTTTGTATTTGGCGTAAACTCAAAAATATCTTTATCTACTGTTTGAGTTGAATAACGTCCTATCACCTCCCAATGTTTCGGAAATGTGTACGAACCTTGAAAATCCATCCCTTCTCCATTATAAATATAATTAAAATCAGAAATATCAGCAGGGTTATAAAATAATACATTATCCGAATTACGATTCATATAAGAATACATCAAATTCCAACCACGATATTTTAACATCGCATCCAAAAACAATGATTTTATATTAGCTGTTCCTCCACCTACAATATCATCTCCTAACATTCCTGCCGTTCTATGCGCTCTATCATTATAACTATAAGCTCCCGAAAGCATCAATTTTGGTGTTTGTTCATGAACTAAATCACCTTCATAATTGCTCCCTCCTTTTGTAAATTCTCCAAGTGGAAACAACTCAACTTTTCCTGTATAAGCTAAACCAGTATCTTTAAAATTTGTCCAATTTCGTCCTTCACCAGTAGAAATAGCTCCTCTCAAAATATATGAGAATTTTTCTTGATTTCTTTTATTGTATAAAACCTGAAATCCAAAATCGCGATCGATATTAAAATCTGCATTATTGATAGATCGATCCGTTAATTGTAATGCTCCAGAAGAATTAACACGTTGTCTATTTCCCGGAAGTTTTGTTTGACCAAATCCTAAACTCCAATGTTTATTTGGGTAATAGAAAATCATCGCATCACGAATAATATTCGTATTCTTCCCCTCTTCTGCTTTTCCAACATCTCCTGCAGCGAAAGATAATTGCATCGAATAACCAAATTTTGGATCTCCGATATATCCATCAAAACGCAATCTT
Source organism: Empedobacter sp. R750 (assembly GCF_030324345.1). Classification (NCBI taxonomy): domain Bacteria; kingdom Pseudomonadati; phylum Bacteroidota; class Flavobacteriia; order Flavobacteriales; family Weeksellaceae; genus Empedobacter; species Empedobacter sp. R750. Next base: position 45,836 of record NZ_JACAGF010000009.1, read on the forward strand.
AAACGACGAATTTGACCATCAATATTATCTTCTTCTCCATCATTATGATTATAACTAATGCGATTTTGCATGCGAAATCTAATGTTGACCTGATAAAGACTATCTGGAGAAGTAATTCCCAATCCGTTACCATAGCTATAATAGGGCGACATCATATTCTTAAAATCCTGTACAGTTTTCTTTTTAGATTCTGTAGAATCTTTTACTTGCGCATACGAACTGATTGAAAATACAATAAGTATTAATGTTAAAACTTGCCTCATGTTTATTTGTTTCTTGATTCGTGTGCAAAAATGCAGTTAATAAAATTAAATAATTGTAAAGCGTAAATTAAATTAACGTTAACAATGACTCGAAGTTACGTATTCGATGATTGTCATCAATTTCTATGATTTCGATTTGTTGAGGAAAAATATTTTGTTGAATTTCGAAGAAAGTTTTTAGTTTCTCAAAATCCAAAACTTCGTCATGTACAGAAAGAAAAACCGTTGTATTTTCGAAACGATTCATATCGACTAAATATTGCGAAAGATTTTCAGGAAAATTATTTTCGACTTTCATCGACACATCAACCAAAGGATTTAACAAAATCAATTCGCTCGATTTTCCATTTTCCTTTAATTTTTGTTGCAATTGCCAACCAAAATTCCCTCCAGTAGAACTTCCTATAATCGCCAAATCATTTACCAAACCTTTTAAATGTTCGTAAGCTTCAAATAAAATAGTCGCAATATTATCCTCCGTTTTCCATTCAATACAAATCGCTGAAGGATAATTTTTTAGAATAGTTTTGAATTTAGTTGAATTTGCCGAACTATTTAGTCCATGGATATAAACAATTTGTCGATTATTTGTATTCATATTCAGTGCAATTAAACCTTTAAATTAAACTTTTTCAATAAGTTAATCAAAATGAATTGTAAATTTAACAATATAATTGTGTTGTAAGAAATTCTTTTCATAAAAAAAGCGACCAGATTGGTCGCTTTTAAATATTTACTATAATTATTTCTCAAGATCAAAGCCCCAATCAATTCCTTTCTTAACTAATTAAACCGCTGAAATTAAATGATTTAAAAAATGTGTTTTTGTCGAGGGTGAGATTTAGGGGGATTTTTGGAGTTTTTTACTGGTTATTTAAAAACCTCTATTTCCTCCAATAAAGATAAGAATAATTTTCAACTACAAAATATAAATTTTATTAACTCCAGAGCTTAATTTTTTTTCATTACGTAATATGATGTTACAATTTAACTGTTTAATTCAACCATATTTCACTATTCTTGAAGATATAAAAACCTTTTAAATACTAAAATATTTTATATTTAAAAACATATAACTCTCAATATCATTAAAATAACCGCTATAAATATTTTTATTTATAAAAAATATTAAAATTCACTTAAACAAGCTATTTTTTTAGCGGGTAAAAAAAATAGGTAAATCACCACCTAGTCCATCATTTCCTTTTGAAATATAATTAATATATAAATCTTGATCCACCATTTCTTGTATCTTAATTGCATATTGTTTTTCACCATCTAAGGAATGATTAGATTCATTATCAAAAAAACCGAAATTATCAAATACAGTTTCAAATATAGTACTCTTCACAATATTTATTTCTCCTTCAATACCCATATGAAGATGATAATTACAGCTCTCATCAAGTTCTATTTTATAAAAAAAATTATTAAACTTTCCTTTAAATATTTTCACCATAAGTTCATACACATCTTTATTATAAGTATTATTTACATTTTTGCCATTACTCCTAAATAATTTTAGGTTGATGGTAACTTCAACATTATATATATTATTACATTTTTTCTTTCCGAATAAATTAGCTCCTTTATTATAAAAATCATTTTTATAATCACTTTTAAGACTAATATAATTTGGTCTCGAAATAACACCAACTTTAAAACAGAACCTTTTATTTTTTCTTTGAATTAAATGACCGCAATTGTTCTCATCTATCTCATACTGATTTCTGTTTCTACTATTTTTTATTAACCTTACCGCACAATCATTATTTGACATTGCTACAATTACATTTCTTTTTAATTGTTTTTGACTTAATGTAGTTAAATTATTATCCACATAGTATTTTATTGTTCTAAATTTTCTCATATATTTTTAGGGTTATGAATTGGACGCTTTGCGCCCAAAAGGATATACATCCTATAATATATGTAGTAACAAAAATCAAAAAGTCAAGTTTTCGAATAAACAAAAAAACATAAAACACTGTTTATCAATGAAATATTTTTTAAAAAAAATTCTCTAAAAAATAATCAATCGTTTCATTAATTACTTATAACAAAAAAATGTCCGATTAAATTCAATCTAAAAATTTCCAAAAATTTTTTGAAGCAACCTGCTCACCTTATTACCAATAAAGGCAGGGAGGGGTAATTTAACGGGATACGTAGGGAGGGGTACCTACGAAAGGGCTTCAAAAAAAGCAAGCTATAAAGCCTGCTTTGTATTTTAATTATCAATAACGACAACATCAAATTCTTTACACTTTCTTTTCTCTTGAAGGATTTCAGCGAGATCATAACGATTTGTCTTTTGCCAAATGTCTAATCCACGACCAAGTATAATTTTCCAACCATTGTTGCAAACAATACTACGATCATGTGCTGTTTCACTCATTTCAAATGTAAACTCCACGCCCATTTCTTCTAAGGACATCTGCATTTCTCTAAATGAAGCGATAGCATTCTCCATATACTCTGGTGTATTAGATGTAATCAAATAAATCTTGATTAAATCTTGGGATTCATTTTTCTTCAAAATCAACGCACATAATTCCATAAAATTACGGAACTGATGCGGCATACGAATAAAAGGATCTTGGATCTTAAATTCAGTTGCACCTTCTAAATAATGACCAAATAATCGATCATAAGTAATGTTTGTTTGATTATCTCGTATAGATTTATTAAAACCTGTTAAGGGAGGATTGGTTTTAATTGACGATGTAGGCAATTCAGAAGTTTGCTTACCAATGAGAACATCAGCTACACTTTCTTGTTCGCTATTTACTGAATTATAATCATCTAGCTCTAATTCTTCCAATGTATCAACCTGGTAAATTTTTCCTGATTCGATATGGGTATACTCAAAGTTGACAATTTCATCATTGAAAGTTTCATCCATTTTAATCAATTGATCCTTCACACGCTTGCGGCATTCGATCGCAAAATCAAGAATCAGTTGGATATCTTCTTTGCTCACATTCAAATCTGGATGAAGGATTTTTATTAATCCTGAAAACGTTTTTTCGATCCCTACTTTATCACGTGTAGTTATGGAATTAGAAAGGGTAAAATACTGTTGGTATAATTTACTACAATCCTCTTTTCTTAGTGCTTTAAGTACTTCTGCGATATAATCTACGATAAATCCGAAATCTGACGTAAACAGTTCATTTCTTAACTTCGAAACCTCCCAACCTGGTATGTAGGCATGAATACGATCTAAGAATGCCGTATCTTGATAATCCTTTGGTAAGGCATCGAATAGGTGACTATGCTTCATCATATAACTTACCGAATGGTCTGTATTCCCTACGAAAACCATGGAAGCCTCTGCTTGATATACATCGGTACCCCTAGAAAATGATTTATTGGCCATGTAGTTTTTCATGATATCGACTAAGCCACGATCTACTTTTTTCGATTTCCCTGCAAATTCATCATAAGCAATGACGTCCCAATAACCCACTAAACCAATATTACCATTGGAGTTATTGACAAATAACTTTGCTTTTGATACTTCACCACCCGAAATTAAAATACCATGAGGTGAAAGTTCAGAATAGATATGTGACTTTCCTGTCCCTTTTGGCCCTAATTCAATTAAATTATAATTATTTTCGGTAAAAGGAATTAAACGTGCTAACTGAATAAGTTTAGATCTTGTAGAAAATTCCTCTGGATTAAGACCTATAGATTGCATCAATAAATCCATCCATTCAGTTGTAGAAAATTGACTACGTACCTCTTTATAATCTTGAATATCTACATTGGAAATTTGAATAGGCTTTACACTCTCAATAATCCAAGGTGGCGTATTTCTTTCTTCAACAGCTAAATACGCTACATTGATTAAAGACCAAACTCCTTCGGTTAAGATTTTAGGATTGTCTTTAACAATTTGATCTGCAATAGGAATATTATTTAGCCCTAAATTACTAAAACGAGCTTCGTAGCGATCTGCCTTATCATTTAGTTTAACCGAAATTTTATCGATGATTCTATGATTCCCTTTTTCACGAATTACTGATTTTATTACTTCCGCTTCATCACGATGAACAAAGTGATTAGAAATGATGGACTTTACTTTTTCAATCCCGTGTTTAATGATTTCTTCATCGTTAGTAGAACAATGTTGTCCTAAAAGATATTCTAATACATAAGACGGAACTACGGCATTACCTTTCAGTAATTTCGTTAAATCTTTTCGAACGACTTTACCTTCGAAATGTTCGATTGTTTTTTTATCAAGTTCTTTCATTAGAATTCATCTATTTCGGTTAATGTATTGATTTTAATTAAATCGTTAATGATAGGATTTAAACGGTCTAAATCTTTCGTGTTATACGCTTTTAAATAAGCAGTTTTTGTACTAGAACCCAAGGCGTTTAAATCCAGTTTAAACTCAAACATGCGTTCAGATGGTTGTTCACTTACTGCTTCTAACTTTATCTCCACTTCATTTGAGATCAAATGATTGTCCAGGTCATATAAAGCAAAGAGTACACTAGAGCCTTTGTACTTATCACCCAGCGCTTGATCTTGTAATATTTTGAATTTTGCTGAACTTGTTGCCATAGATCTTACTTGATCCAAACGAGTAAAAGTAACTTCTTCGAATTTTGTATTTCTTTGTCTAGATAATTGAATCACTGGAACAATCAACTCTTGTAAGGAAGCACCTCCATGCACAAATTGCACTCCAAAACCACCTAGTTTACGGAAGCGATTGATACCTTTTGGTAAAAGTACTGCTGCTTCTTTTTGTATATTGGTTGTGTTTTCTAAAGCTACTGTGAATAGATCTTTCGACTTTAGTTTATCTAAGGTTATGCAAAAGCGTGTATGTTCTTTTAAACAATTTTCAACCGTTGGAAATACTTGTCTCGAATTTTCTTTTATCTCATTGTAATTGAACAAGAAACCATGATCTGCCGTCACATAAATATTGTACATATTTAAGCTACTGTAAAGTTTCTTTATCAATACTTTTAATTGATCAATGCATTGTTCAACTGCTTCGAAAGTATAATACTCAGAACTACGCTTGTCTCCAATATTATCCATCCAATTGTGATAAATATAGACTAAACGCGCTGGTTTTAAGACCTCTCTTTGTTCAGCAATGCCTAAGCGCATAAAACTAGCATAATCTAAAACCAACGCATCTGGTTCCACTTGTTGCAATATCTTTTCTCTATTTGTACTGTTTGTTTTAATTCCATTAATTGCATAATCAATGGAATTCGCACCAATTATAGCCTCAATATCATTGTTCGGTAATAGATTGGACATTCCTAAATTGGTGTACGAAGGAATGGAAGCAACTATTGCCTCAAGATCAATCGCATTTGTAGCATCTACTTTTAATTCGTTGATCAAATCTTTTGCTAGCTCAAATCTAAATCCATCGGAGATGATGACCACTTTTTTATTTGGATTTATAGCAACGAAATCCTTATAGAAATTGTACTGCTTTTTAATTTTTGTCGCATTTAAATTAAAATCTTTTTCTGCTAAAATTTTCATCCAAGCTTGGTTGATTTCAATTAAAAACTGATCGTAATTTTTATTTAACTCTTGGAAAACTTCCGTAAAATCTTTAGCCTCTTTTTCCTTTTCTATGTGTTGATATGCAGTATACGCATTTCTGTAGTAGCCATCTAGTTTATAAAGCTCTTGTTGGTATTTTTGAATGTAATCTTCAATAAAATTAAAGTCGAAATCGCTGTAATTCCTACGTAAGCGATAATACAGCGCCGTGTATTTTATAAATTCAATTTCTTGGATAAAGTCATCGCTTACTTCATTGTTCAGCTGCCAATCTTTTAGTGTTTCCACTACTTGATTAGGATTGTCTTTGATGTCAGCCAACAATTTTTTGATTTCATGCTGCATAATTTGCTGGGTTTTGATACCAAAAGTTAGTGAACCATCATAGACTTCTACAATTTTAGTTTCATCAATACCTTTACCTAGGTTTAACATTACCTCTTCTAATTGAGCTCCTTTCGTTTTATCGTCGCTCCATTCCTTAAAGAAAACATCAATTTTAGATAAGGTTACATCATCTGAAATCTTCAATTGCTTGTATGGATCTTTTGAGCTGGCTTCTTTACTGTTTTTGGTAATGATATTGTACTTCAATTTTAAGAATAGCGATTGTAGTGCATTTGCACTCACTTCTTCTAGCTGTATATGTGTACAATTGTAAACGATTTCTTTAATTACATCGGTTAACTTTTCCTTTGTTAGTACTTTCAGTTGTTTATCGAATTGCTCTTCCGATTGATTAAGAAGCTCAAATAAAGCAATCAGGTTAAAGGTGTCATTTGCTACTTTCTTTTCATTTAGAATTAAAGAAAGAATAGCATTTTTGAATTTATATTCATTAAATGGTTTTGCTGTTAAAATCGGCAATAGCTTGGTTTGATATTTGGCTGCTTTTACAAATCGTTTGTATTGTAAAATAAGCGGAGCATATGTATAATGAATGGCATACTTTGATAGAATATCCGCAGATTCATCTACAATTAATTCTTGATTGGCATATAATAAATCCGCCAAAGGATATTCCTTTATTGTGTATTTCGATGGTCTAGCAAACGGATGATACAATAGGAATTTAGATGTTGGATGAAGTATTTCTATTTCATATTTTATTTTAAAATAGTTATTATTGACTTCCAACACTTTAAAATCAGTTTCATCTATAGCCAAAACTTCCTCTCTATATTCTTGTTCTGGATCAAAGAACAATACTATAGGTGTGGTAATTTCTTTAAACTTATTGCGTATTTTATCTATTATCATTTCATTTCTTTTATTAATTCACCTGCAATTTGTTGTGCCAATGTTGGGTCTACTTGGTACATCTCTGCATATTGCTTCCAGTTTTTTACTAAATCGAGTGCTTGATCGATGATTTTTTCTGGATTGCGAATGGAATTTTGTTCGGCAATGCTTATGAAATCTTTGCGTTCAAAATCTTTGCGTTTACCGTTGATACTCAAGTTGTGCTGACTCACCCACACACTATCGGGACGATATGCAAAACAAATATCATAGGCAGGCGCTAATTTCCATTTTCCTTGCGTATCCATTAAGAATGCAAAGTTTTTGGTATGATCGTCACAATTGCGTGCTACGACATTAAACACCATTCGTTTATACATTTGTTCGGCCTCTGCATAGGTTAAGCGTAATAAACGCATAGTTTGAAAGACTTGTTCGTAGCTGTACGACGTGATATTAGCAAAATCATAATGCTGCAAGGCACATAAGGTTTGGGTATGTACTTTTTGATTTCCACCCACACGATCAAAACGTTTGGTCATAAAATGTACCCGATGGTTTTCTTCAATCAATCGTGATTCCATCATGTCAATACCAAAATCTGTTGCCATTTTGTAATACGCCATTTCTACACGACCATAGCCTTTTGAAACTCCAAATTGCACATCGCTGATTTCATCAAATTTGATTAACCAATGCTCGAAACCTTCTTCGGCCAGTGTTTGCCCCGATTTTATTTTTCCGGTTTCTTCATTGTAAGCAATGATTGCTTTTGGACGAGCTCCACCAGCAGAAGTCCCCATCTTGAGTACATCCAACATGACATCTTCCATGTTGTGTTGGGTACTAATGTATAGTTCTTCTTTTTTTTCTAATAAGGCTTTGGTCGTTTCGATTAAATCCGATAATTCCAAATCGTAAGATGCAGATTCTTTACTAATAACAGGCTCAAATTCTAAGGCGCCCATTCCTCTTTTTCCGATGAAGCATAATAACTCTACCGGATTTAAACTATTGTCTGGACGACCTTGACGCGCTAACCAAGCATTGATTAATTCTTTACCGTAGCGATCGGGTAATGCATCGGCTAATAAACCTGGCATACCTTTGAAGGTATCGCTATCTCTAAATTCGGGAAAACTATAAATGCGGTTTTTGTTGGGCATTTTAATAGGTGCAATCGGCAGCTCCTCTAATTTGAATTGAGGATCGTACTCAAAGCTTGCCAATCCTCTATTGGAATCCCAAGCTACGGCACCCACACGTTTGCCGTATATATTCACAAATGCAGTTGTTACCATCCTAAATCTGAATTATCTTGTTGTTGGTTCGGTGTTTTTGATGCTCTTTGTCGTTTTTGTTTTTCGCCTTTGGCTAATTCTATTGGGCTCAATTCTTCTAGCACATCAAAGTTATTTAGCACATATAAAGCATTTAAAATACGTAATATTTTGATGAGATTGATCAACGAAATATTTTCACCACGCTCTAGCAAGCTTAAAGTCGTGCGACTGATAGCGGCCTGTTGTGCTAACTCACCTTGCGTTAGATTTTCCTTAATACGTGTTTGCTGGATAAAAAATCCTATTTTTTGCAAAATAGCTTTATCTGATAAAGCAGCAATGTCTATTATATTGTTCATAAAGCATAAATAAAGCTATTAATGAGTTATATTCTGTACAATAAAAAAATTAATTTTTACTCTATAGCTAATGTACAAAAAAAAACGCATAAACCAAATAAAATTCAGTTTATGCGTTATATATTGTGCAATAATAATTTTAAAGAAGTATTTGCTCTAATCTAGTTATTAGCAAATCTTTTCTTTTATTATAGAAATTAATAAAATCTTTAAAATCGAACCCTATACTTTGATCAATGTAATTATCTTGACAATATTTTACAAGATCAGAGACATTTTTTGCGCCTTTTACATTACACCCATTTACCCAATCTATTAAAGATGTATCGTTTTTTGACGTATTACGACTTCCTTCTAACAATTGTAAATTAGGTATTGTATCTTTCAAAGCTAACCATTCCTCTTGTTCTGTCGGAGTTAGTGCTAATTTCCCAAAATTTTGCTGATTAAAACCTGCATTTGGATGTAAGTGATCTTGATGGAAATACACCTCTGCAAAACGAATATTTGGATAAAGTAATGATAAGATGTAAAATGAAGAATGTCCTAATTTATAATTCATAAAATCCTCAATATCCTCTTTATCTATTTTTAAAGATTTATTCGCCGCTAATTTGGTTGTCAACATGATATCTAAAGGGAATATATTATCTGTCAATGCATAAGTATCATTTGATGTTTTTTTCCTTAATACATTACGCAATGCTGTAATAATTTGATCCCCTTGACCACCGTACACATTCTTTAGATGTGCGTATATAAGATATTTACGAATATTCTCTTTACTTATTGCATTTTTTATATTTCCACCTTTTAGAATAAAATAGGCTACAACTATAATTGCATTATGTGAAGCTAGGGTTTCTTTCGTAAATCCGAAATCTATTAATAAATCAATGGTTTTATTTAAGGCGCTTTCTATCGCTGACCAATTATCTTTGATCAGTTGAACGTTTTCTGATTTAAACGAATTAACTTTAAATAAAACGGGCAAGTCACACAATACCAAACAAGCACGCATCAAGAAATCATTGTTGAATGTATAACCGTCGCCTTTTTGATTTAGATGCTGTTGAAATTTCTCAATAACATCTCGACCATCTTCCCAAGTTGCTACAATGGTAGAAAATAGTAAATCGGTCTTAGATAGAATCATTCCTCCACTGTTCACACGGATAAAGATTTCTAAAATATCCTCTAAATCATCATTTTTAATGTTGAAATAATTAATCAGCGGGTCATTCAGTCGTTTATGCAAATCGCGTAACCCTTTTTTAATGACACGTTTTTGCGCTTGGAAAGCATCAATCTGCGATTGCTCACTTAACTTTTGTATTAATTTATCGTATTGATCGTCTATATCTGGATCATCAGACCATCTTACAATATCACCTACTAAAAACCAAAAAACAGGCTCACCATCAGAATTTAAGGTTTGCTTAGCCTCTGATTCTGTCAAAAATCGGAACTCAAAATTAAATTCTCTATTGAATACTAACTCTCCGCTTGCATCCTCCATATATGGTAGATGTAATAAGTTTAAATACAGTTTGGTTTCTGGATAAGCATGGTCACTTTTACGTTTATAATTTTTTAGTTTAACCGCGTGTGTACCTTGTAATCCTAAATAAATTGAACTTAAACGTTGTTGCCCATCCAATACACCTATAATCTCTTCGTATAAAAAAGAACCATTTTTTCGTTTATTGAACGGATGACGTTCGTCGTAATTTTTTAGAAATTCATAAAATACGTAATCGTTCGCTTTTTCCTTTTTTAATGTCCAGAACAGAAATGATCCAATAGGATAATTACGCATGATGGAATCGAATAATTTCTCAATCTTCCATCGAGGCCATACAAACCTGCGCTGAATCGCAGGTAAGTACGCCTTATTGTGTTCTATATCGGTAACAATTTGTTTTATAGAAGTATTTTGATAACTCATATTTATAATTGATTAATGCTTTATATCAATAAACCTTTACTTAATCACCGCAACTACGCCTTCAAACTTTGCATAGTTGACCGAAACGCCATCGTCTAAATCGAATTTGATTTGCTGGTTGGTAACTTCTTTTAGCTTTTGTTCGTATTCTTTTAGCTCTGAAATTTGCTTGGCTAAATTTTCATACAACTTCAATTCTTGTTTGGTTAAGTTCGCTTCATTCGCATGCATTTCCTCGTACTTTCCTTTTACGTACTCGATGTGCGGATGCAAGTAGTTGCGTAAAATTTTCTGAACCGTGTAGGCATCCATACGGTGCATGTAGACTAACACACGGAAAGCCGATTTTTGTGGCGATTTTGGATTAGAACAGAACAACCAATAAATTGGTTTTTTCTTGTACATGGTACCCGAAATGTGGTACGCCCAAAACTGCTCTGTCATCCATTTTTCAACCTCCATGCCTAAACATTGGTTGATGAAGTTTAGGTTTTCGGTATGTGATGCATCGCCCCAAATGCGGTGGATGATATCATCTACACGTTTTACGGCATCGTCTGGGAAGGCACAAGCAGCACCCATGATCGGAATAATCGCATCTTCATCGATTTCCATTTGGAAAGGTAAAGCGATATTGTCTACTTGGTACGGTGCCAATTCTTCATCCGTTGGATTAGGGTGTGCAATATGCAAGCCTTTTTGCCCTAAACGGTAACGACCTAATAAAGTACCTATTAAATAGGAAATAAACTGCTGCATGACCACATTAGCCTGAATAGGTAATGCTACAGTTTCTCCCGCTCTGAAGGCAGGCTCTAAAGCTTCTAAATCGTCGGCTTTGAGCTCGTCTTGTAAGATGGTAATGTCTTTTAGCGCTACTTCTGGCGTTAGCTCGTCTTGTAAACCATAAATGTCTATAAAAATACGGTTGAGTTCTTCTTCGTTGGCATGCAATTGGAAGAAATCTTGGCTCACTGCTGCTACCCAAGCTTCATAGGCTTCTCCTAAATTGGTTTTGTTTTGACTAATTAATGGATTACCCTCAAAATCCCAAGAAGTTTCGCGAGAATCCCAGTCTTTTTTGGAGATGTAAATATTATTTTTTGAATAATCTTCTACATTAAGATCAGAAACTTCTAATATAGGTAACCTTATAATATCCCCAATATTTTTATTTAATGTAGGATTTAATTTATTTATAATATTTGTAATAATTTTTGAATTTAATATAGCTAAATGAATTTCTAGTTTTTCTGTTGGAAACATCATCATTCCAGCATCAGAAAATATAAAATCAGAATTATAATATCTAAATACTATCCCTAATTCACTTGAAGAAATTTTTGACCAACTTATACCTTCTTTAAAATAAAAATTCAAGTTTTGTGGCCTTGATCTTAGCTTTCCTTTTTCATCTTTGAAATTTTTAATTTCAAAACCATCATTTTCCCAATTTACTAAAAATGTGTTATTGCCATACCATTTACGAGCTTCTCCCCCCTTATTGTATGGAAACCATTTTGATTTTACCTTTTTATAGGAAACTTCATTCCAATCTCTTATAAATTTTTCATTATCTCCAGTTATTAAACCTTGTTTTGGTGGAAATTTCTCAGACAACAAATTCTCAGATTCATTTAACAGAAAATTTTCTTGTTCAGATAAACTATACGCAATCGGGCTACCTGGTATTTTATCAAAATTGGTTTGTGGGATGTTGGGGTAAAAAATACGATTTCCTACGGTAGTTCCTTCAACTGGAATTTCGCTTACACCTTCTTCATCTCTATAAAGATTAAAATCGTATTTGTAATCCACATTTCCTTTACTATACAAGAACAGCTTTTCGATATCCTCGTAGTAAATATGCTGAAAATTTCGTTCGTGCAATCTAAAATATGTACCAACGGGGTTTTGCTCTTTCTTCTTTAAAACTGAAAAAGCTACAGAACCAAAGTCAATACCAAAAATTCCTCTTCCCATATGTAAAAGAGAGTCAATTTGGTAATTCGCTAAATAATGCTGACGCATATTTTCAAACGTAGACAAGAATAACCAAGATGGTAAATTAATTAAGGCAAAACGAAAATTATCTTTGGTTAGATTCGGAATTACCTCCATAAAAACGGTCATCAAATCCGCCTTAGTCATCGGATATTGTGCATTTACATAATCCTTTAACTGCGCATTCATCGACTTTTGTCCCATATACGGCGGGTTAGCCACTACGGCAGCGTATTTTTTAGAAAGCACCAAGGCTACTTCGGTATAGTTTTTTAGTTTGTACCAAACGCCTGCCTCTTCAATATCTAGTGTTCCTTGTTTGTCTTTTTGGCTCCACGCATAATATTGAGCGATCAATACCTCACGTGCTGCATCGCTCAAGCTAATCTTTAAGGCTGAACCTATGTTTTTTCCTTCGCGTAAGGCTTCAAAAGCTTTATACACTTCCTGTACGTGTTGGTTTTGCGTAAACAGGGCCACTTCTTCCGAAGTAAAGCCTGCACTTTCTGGGAAAGCATAGATGTGCGGAATCACATCCAATGGGTTATTCATCAACACCACCGCTTGGCTGGCATCTACTTGCTGTAACTGCTGCGCTGCCTTTAGTAACACCGCAAAACGCGCCAATTGCATGGCACGATCGTCTATATCCAATCCAAACAAATTGTTTTTCAAAATGCTTTCGATGGCATTTTTAGCCGTGTAGCCTTGTTCGCGGTACATTTTGTACAACCACTCGAAGCCCGTTACCAAAATATGCCCCGATCCACAAGCCGGATCAATCAGCGTTAATTGTTCGATATCGTCAATTAAAGCGCCTTTACCTTCGGTTTCATTTTCCACCAAATACTTCATTTGGTCTTTTAAATCCGAATCCTCTTCAAAATCCAAATAGATTTTACCCACGGTATTTTCTACCATGTAGTTTACTATCCATTTTGGTGTAAAGATTTGAGTAGCGGCAGGAATATCTTCAGGACGTGCTTTTTTATTCGCTTTAAAACCTTTGAAGACCTCATCTTTTTTGTCGGAAATGTAAAACTGATACAACCAACCGATTAATTCCACTTCTTTAAAATCGGCAGCAGGTACTTGGTTCGTATCATTTAAGGCGTACAATACACCATTAGGCGCCAACAAATTTTGAGGAATCAATAATTCGGTATAATCGTTCACACGCCCAAACACCTGATTCAGCATCGGGTGTTTGTTGCAGTAATTGATTAAAAGAATAGCAAAGGCTTTTTCTTCGTCGCTATCTAATAAAGACTTTTGTAAATTCGCTTTTAAAGTAGGATGCGTTACCGTATGGTTCCCAGCTTTGGCATTTTGCAAAGCAATAGGAGTTTGTGCGCCATCGGCAAATTGTAAGAAAGGATCAATAAATCCATTTTCTTCCAATACTTTGATCGCTACCAAACGGTTGAACCAGGTATAAGCTGCCTCTTCGGCCACATCTTTAAAAGCATCTTTGTTTGCAGTAATCTTTTCTTTCAGGCGTTCCCATTTGGGCAAAACATTAGCATCGTTATATACTTCGCCACGATGAACGTATCCCCCTTGCGTTGCTGTCGGTTCATTTTCTACTTCTCCTTTTTGAGAAAAGCCCCAATATAATATTTGTTTGCCTACGGCATCCACTAACTGGATGCGCGCAGCTTTTGCAAACGATTTTAATGCGTTTGTATTCATGTTATTTTAAGAATATTTTACCGTTTTTACTTAATTCCACCATTAGCTTATTGCGTAGTTTTTCTACCAATGCATCCACCTGTTCTGGTGTTTCGATGGTATTACCCGCAATGATATCCGAAGAAACTTGAACGGTATGTATGGTTTTAGGTACATAGGTTTCCCCTTTTTCAGCCGCTACTTTTTTAGCACTTGCATCTTGTAAAACCTTTAGATTATCCAACTTAAAGTCAGTTGCTTTTAATTGGGAAATCTCCAGCTCGCTTACTTGTTTTGCTTTTTCAAGCTTCCCAATAATCGTTGCTCTATCTGCAATGATATGCGGCTCTGTAATGTTTAGCACTTGCTTTTTCGCATCCAATTCGTTAAAAATAGCTTCATACAATGCGATGACTTCTGCTTTTAACTCTGTTAAACGGTTTTCTAAAGCTTGTTTTATTTTTTTATTCGTTTTACGAATAATAGGGAAACTGTCGCCTGGTTGATCTTCCGTTTGGAAGTATTGAATCAAGTTTTGTAAATCGTCGGCAAGATCTACCTTTTCGATATTTTGTTTGTTATCGAAAACATAGTTTCTCATTTCGTTGTAGCTTTCAAAATTGCTATCCACAAACTCTTTGGTAGCAACATACACATCACGAAATGCTTTCAATTCCTTTTGCTTACTACTTACCAAATTCATCACTTTTTCTTCGCTACGCGTTTCGTAGATTTCTCTTAAGGCCGCATGGAAGTTATTGAAATGCTTTGCAAATGGATAACCTGCATATTCTTCTTTATACTGATTCGCTTCTTTCAAATAGACAGCAAGTGCATCTTTAAATTGCTTAACAAGCTCTGTTACTTCTGCAGAATTTGCAAAAGATAAGGTGATAAAAATATCTTTCACCGCATTTTTGAACTGTGTAACTTCCTCTTGATTGTAAGCCTTTAGATTTTTGATAATGATGGCCTCACGATCTCTGCTATTGATTGCTTTGGCATAAAAATCTTTTAGTTCTAACACTTCATTTTGGTATTCAATTTGACGGTGTTTTTTATGCGCTAGATTGAATACGATATGTAGGGTTGCTAAATCTTTCCAACCGTACGGCGCTTTTTCAAACATCTTTACCAATTCAGCTAATGAAACTTCATTGCCCAACATTTCAATTTTACTGTTGACTTCTTTTTCGGCAACATTTAATTCAAAATCCATTGTTGTTTGCATCAAGCTACGTTTAACCGCCTCTTGCAAATCGTTGTTGCTTTGGGCAAAATTTGCAGTCCACGCATGATTTTTATATAACGTTTGAATATGGTAGGTTACCATATCAGTGAAACGTTGCGCAGGATTGCTACTCGAAACATCAGATGCATCTACCACATTTTGATTCGAAATGAATGGCGTAGAGGCAAATAGTTTTTCAAAACGAATGATTAAATCTTTTAGTAATACTTCGTTACGTCCGTGAAACTCTTCAAGTGTTTTCGCGCGTGTACCTGTAGCTGATGCACGGTTATCTGATAAATATTGCGCTGTTTTGCAATACGTAAAAAAGTCTTTTTTGAAATCGTTTTGTTGATGGAACCACTGGTTGATGTTGATGCATAATTCATTTGATGCTACTGTCATAGCTAACTGATGGATATCAGCCGCCTCAAAAACCATGAACTTGATTTTAAAAGCATCTCCATTGACTAAGATTTTATCATCTATCGCTAATTCAGCCTTGATAGTTCTGTTTCCTAAGTTAATCGCAGCATCTGGTTTCACCACCTTTTTGATGATACTATCAAAAAAGTATGTTAAACGTGAATTGGATTTTACCTCTGCATCAGAAATGGCATTGGCTACTTTTATTCCTTCGTCATCTAGGAATTTATACTTCCCTTCCGATACTTGAATGATATTTTTATCTACAAGGATATCCAATACTTTCTGTACTTTTTCTTGTAGATTTATTTTAACCTCATTGACGTTGTTTAATAACAATAAAGTTAAGTTTTCTATGGTAGCAGGTAAATTTACACTTGTATCTTCGGTAAGATTCGAAATCATGAATAACACCTTAATCACACGGTCAGCGAAAGGTTTTAAGTCCCCATCGAACTGAATTTGTAATGCCTTATTCAGAATAGAATTAGCTGCATGTGTTAAGTTTTTACTGAATTGATCGTTAAAGAAATTATCAAAAGAGATAAAATACCCTAACTCGTTCAACTTTTGCTTTTCCGCTGTATAATGTGTAATCCCCAGAATTGCACGTTCGGTATTTTTTACTCCTTCACCCACATAACCAACTGTACTGAATGATTGGAATACATCAGAAATTAATCGGAATTGGTACGGAACAAATGGATAAGACAAATAAAAATCTTCGGCATTCTTGTAATTGTTTTACAAGTCGTGATCGAACACAAATTGATTTTCAATCGCTCCTTTGTTTTCTTTGAAGAATGGCACCAAAGCTTTCAGTCCTTCTTCATTTTTTTCCAAAATTCTTTTTTGTGTAATATAAGCAGCATCCTGAGAGTCTAAGGAGATCATGGTCTCAAAACGCCCCATGATTTTACCAAAATCTTCTGATTTTCTATCTGTGTTATTGACTAAATTCTTTAGATCCTGTTGCGCCGTACATACTATCCATACTTTGTTGCCTATTTTAGAACCTATTTCTTCTACAATGGTTTGAAGATTCAATAATAAATCTGTGTTGCCTCCAATATATTGAGACACCTCATCCATTAAGAAAATTAACTTATGATTATCTCCTTTTTGGCTTACATAGTCTTTCAATTCTTGGATCAACTCATCTATTCGATAATCTTGGTCTTCTTTGATGGCGTTTCGTAAAGCATCTTTATCGATGGTTTGGTCTAATTCAAATGCGATATCGATCACTTTTGCTAAACGCATACGAATAATGTCGCGAATTTTAGACTCGTGCCAATCTTCGCCAATTACTTCTTTAACTTTCTGTTTGAACGTTTTGAAAAGACCTTTTTGATCAAAGTGTTTTTCTATCAATAAAGCTACTGCAATGTTCGTGGTATTGTAACCACGTTTCGCATTTAACTGATTGAATAAAATACGCGTAATGGTATTGTTATTTTTTACCGTACCCGAAACAGCATCGACATTGAAGATGATTTCATTGACATCTGTCTTGTCTAAGCTATTTTGAATTAGTTGAACATTTGAAAGGGTTACCTCCGATAGATCATCCAACTTTAAGTCTGTCAATGCTTTTTTGAAACGATCAAAAGCAAATGCACGGGTTTCTTTATTTAAGCAATAAAATAGATATTTTATAAAGTGGGATTTACCACTCCCATAATAACCCGAAATCCAAACTCCAGTTTTTCCTTCTTTTTTATTCGTTATGGCATTTAAAAACTTGTATAGATTTTTGACAATATCTTGTGTGAAAACATACTCACCAATCTCTTGTTCAATTTTATTTTCTTCAAGTTCACTTACTACTACAGCCGGGTTGATATGGCGTGTAATATCTTTTTCATAAATATTTTGTAGAATCATAATTTACTATTATAGTAGTTGATTTAAATGGTTAGCTCTGTATAAATTATCATCATTGAATTCGCCAAACAATGAGTAATTTGCATGTTTAAAGTCTCCTGGATAGAAGACGATCAGTTTATGGTTTACCGCAGATTTTTCGATATTTTTCAAGAAATGTGAAACACGTAAATAAGGGAAAATAGTTCCAAATCCGTAGACCAAAAAATACACCTTATCACTTGATTTTTCTTTGAAATACAATGTGATTTTTTCTCTGATATAATCTAAAAATTCACTCTCTTCTTGTGCTTTTTCTTTGATGTATTCTAGCGCTTCTTCAGGATCTTCGTTTTCCAAATTGATGATTTCATCAATTAGAGATTGACCTGCAAAAGTTTGAGATTCAAGATAAGCAATAAACTCCTGGTAAATATTAATTACCAAACAATTTAGGCTGTTAGATGGACGTTTAAGCTGCTCGTTTAGAATGTTTATTTCCTCACGAATTTGATACTCATCTTTAGGGTCATAAGTGTATATATATACTGGAAAAAATAACAAGCCTGTATTGGGATCTTTAAATGCTTCGTCAGAAAGCAAATTAAAGATTCGTTCAATTCTATTTATTTCCATTATTCTGCTTCTTCTATACTAGGGTTTAAGATGCAAGGTAAAAACCAAGCATCTCCTTTTGTTTTCAATAACTCAACTAATTCATCAGAAATATGAACAGTAGACAACTTATCTTCTTTAAATACTCCTACATCTTTAAACATTTTCACTGCTACTTGCGATAATTTATAAAGCGAGTGTTCAGAAATCGAATTCAACTGTTCTTCAGATAATTTAGACGATAAGTAGTATTTAAAATCATACGTGCTTAGCTCATTATCGAAGTTTTTCCATTTGTTGAATACGACTTCTAGTGCGAATTCTGTAATGATGGAATAGGTTTTACAAATCGCTAAAAACAAGATTACTTTTTGATCTTGCTCCATGAATAGGGAAAATTTATTTAAATAATCAACATCTAAATTCTTTAATCGCTTATCTAATTCACTTTTTATTCTTTTACGTGAAGACTCTGCATTGGTTACTAAAACATCACTTTGTACAGAAAAATCATTTTTCAAATAATCTTCTTTATGATCAATCGCTTGTATGAAATGAAGAGATTCATTATACAAAAGCGCACCTGCTGTAAATGCTAAATTATATTTCATCTCTTTTTTCATCGTTATCAACTAATAAATCCTTTACACTCACATTAAGTATTTCAGCAATTTTGTACAAAGTCTCCAAACTAGGCTGATGCCTATTTTGTACATAACCATTAACCATATTAAAGCTTTTGCCTAACTTTTCAGCTAGCCAAGTCTGCTTTATTCCTTTTTCATCTATAACTTCCTTAATCCTATTCATTTAACTTTAGGTAATGATACAAGGTAAAAATAGTGAATTATTTAAGATAAAAAAAAATGAATTTTTCTGAATTATTAAAATTTCAATCAAAACATAAGAATAAGTTTGTATAAGTTTAATTTATTATAAAAATAATATTATAAATAATTTTTATAATAAAAATATTATACCTATATTTGCAGTTCAAATTTTAAGGTTAATAAAAATAATAGTCTTAAAACTATTATTAGAATAAACAAATGATCTTTTAAAAAGATCAAAAATAAATAGTCCTTATGTGAAAGCACATCATTAATTTTAAGATTTGAAAAGATGGCTGTTAATAAGCCCACTAAACAACCGTACAAGTTGAGTGACATACTTTACAGTAGTGATGTATGTGCAAAGCTTCGAATCAGCAAAAAGACACTCCAACGCTGGGAAAAGACAAAGGGTTTTCCGTTGAGAAGAAACAAACATACAAATATGAAAATGTACGTTGAGACTGAAGTTGTAGAGTGGTTGTTGAATGTCAAGAAGTAAAATAAAGGGGGCTATTATGCCCCCTTATTTGTATCTGAAAAATTCTGAATCCAAATCCTTTGTTGCGTCGAAAAACTCTATTGCTCTATCTATTTCGCTTCTTTTGTCATACAAGCTGAATGCACTATTATCTGACATCGCTTTATGTGTCATCATTTGTACTTTATTACGGTCAACCCTAAGATTTAAAAGGTTGGTAATAAAGCTCGCGCGACAAACATGACTACTTGCAACTTGTGTCATTTTCTTTACTTCATTAACTTTTCCTACACCATAAATAGTACGTTCAAGAGTTACTTTATCATTTACTTTCATTTCCGTTAATAATGCTCTTATCTGCCTTGTTATAGTGGTCACACTTTCATATTTAGGAAATTCTCCTAGTCGATCATAAACCTCAAGGGCTGGTTTCATTAGAGGACTTAATAACTTTATACCAGTTTTATTTGATATATTTTTAACACCAAAAAATTCTACACCAGATGGAGTTGTGATTGGTTGAGGTTGTTGACCATGCAACAACGAAACACTCTGGTGACGCATACCAGTTGTACTTGCTAACATAATATAATCCTTTGCGTGTTGTGTTGGCTTAGTTAATGCTTGATGATTATATATTTTATATAAAAGATCTTCATCAAAATAGAAGTCCTTTGAACCTTTACACGCACCTATGACAAGTCGTTTATCGTCAAGATGTAATGTTGGATGAAGATGATAACCTCTTATGCGAGCTTCACCAAGCATATATTTTAAACGACTCGTAAAAGTATTAAGAGTATTTAAAGAATATCCTTCTTCATTTGTTATACGACTCTTACTTTTTTGGTGATTTACTTTTAATTTTATTTGACCTATTGCTATTTTATTAAGAATATCAATCATTGAGACAAAGACATCATAACTAAGCTCATGTACATATATTTTTTTTTCAATAAATTCTTGATAATTTTTGACGTGAGTGTTTACTTGAATGTATTTTCTCATTGACGAGTCAGCTAACTTTTTCTGTCCTTTTCTTACCAACTCTTTCGACTCTTCAATATAATCCTCTATAAAATCAGTAACCAAAATTTCGTCTGATTTTTTATCAACAACTTTTTTTTCTCTCCCAAGATTTTCGAGTAATTTTTGTTTAAAAAGTTCTAAATCTGCCCCTATTTCTACCCCCAAAAAATACATTAAAGTCTTATCAACTGCTCTCTCAAAATCCTCTAAAACCCTCTTAAACACAAGGACTTCTGGTTTTTTAGAATTTTTTATGTGTTGCGAGTTGAAACTATAATTCTCAGATTTTAATCCGAAATCATTAGGGTTTATTGACTTTCCTATACTTATTTTAAGTCGTGCATTTGGAATATTGAACACACCAGTGATGTATGCGTACACTGGTTGATGTTTAGAAGTGTCCTTACTTTTTAACTGATAGTTAATCATATAGTTATATATTTTAAAATTATTTATTAAACAAAAATACCCCCAAATCTCGAGGTGAGAAATAGGGGTACTTTTAATGACTCAAAGTGTTTTTTAATGTCTTTTATTGTCTCTTAATATCTTATTAATAAAATAATTCAACTAAATGACTTATAATATATTATGTTGACTATTAATCATTTACCGACTCCAATTCGAAGCCCCAATCAATACCTTTATTAATTGCAGAAACTCCTTCTGTCATCCATTTTGGAGCAGGTTTATCTTTAAGATAATGATCAAAAAACTGAACTTGACGTTGCTGAATATCATTTTTATTCGCACGTTTTATCAAGTTATGATCATCACCATTATAATTCAACATCCAAACTGGTTTTCCTAAACGACGCAACGCCATAAACATCTCAATTCCTTGGTACCAAGGAACAGCACCATCTTCGTCGTTATGCATGATTACAACTGGCGTCGTAACTTTTGGCATATTGAACAAAGGCGAATTTTCGATATATAATTCTGGCGCTTCCCACAACGTTTTACCTATTCTACTTTGTGTTTGCTCGTACTGAAATTGACGACTCATACCCGTTCCCCAACGAATTCCACCATAAGCAGAAGTCATATTCACAACAGGCGCACCCGTCCAAGCCGCAGCATACATATTGGTTGCAGTAATCAAATGTGCTACTTGATATCCTCCCCAACTTTGCCCTTGTATAGCGATTTTACTTCCATTTACCCACGTATTTTTCTTCAATGCTTCTACTCCAGAATTGATATAATCTTCAGCAGATTTCCCAGGATGACCAATCGTGTACGAAATATCCGGAGTAAATACAATGTAATCGTTACTTACAAAATATGTATGATTGATACGAGAAGGTGTTGGCGCAGGCGCTTGATAACGATTCAAATTATCCGAAAGTTTTTCGTAGAAGTAAACAATCATTGGATATTTTTTATTTGGATCAAAATTCTCTGGTTTGTACACAACTCCAGTTGCATCTTTACCCGAGTACGTTTTCCACGTTACCAATTCACCATTCCCCCACAAATAATCTTTTTGTTGCGGATTGATTGCAGATATCTTTTTTTCATCTTTAAAATTCGTTGAAACATATACATCAGGCGAATTTCGGAACGATTCTTTTGTATAAATAAATTCGTTCGCATTCAACGCTTTTGTCATTTTTTGTGCTCCCCAAGTATTCGACATCACAACTTCTTCAGGATTTTTTGCTTTCGAAATGATAGTTTGATAAACTCCAGATTGTTTATTCTGATTATTAAAAGCACCTAAATAAACTAAATTATCACGGTTAAGTGTTTTAATATCATCATTTAATTGATTGATATCAAACGTAATATTATGTTTACGACCAAAACCATTTGTCATATTTTCAGGACGACGATTTCCAACCAAATCAAACTCCCAAATATCATAACGATCTTTGATTAAAACCGTTTCATCATTATCCGTAAAATAAGCAACACCGTATTCTTGCGCTAAAGTTGGCGAATCATTTTCTTCGTCATAGAATTTCACTTTTAGCTTTTTATTCAGAACTTTTTTTTCCTTTGTTTCGATATTATAGCTCGACCACAAACCATTTTCGGCATTATAAAAAACAGCAAATTTTCCGTTCGGCGACATCTCTACTCTTCCAGCCAAAGCTTTTGCAAATAACTCGCGTTGTCCCGTTTTCGTATTAATGATATAATAATCTTTACGACCTGTTACATCCCAATTAGAGCTTAATCGATAGGCATTATCAGAAGTTCCTAAAGCAAAGTTTGAATTTCCTTCGTTCAAAATTTCGACTTGATTCATATCCAAATCCGCTAATTGTGTCACTTTTACAGGATTCGATAAATCAATCACTGATAAATACGAACGCTTTTTTTCACGCTCAAGATTCTTTAATTGTTGTGGTTGAATAAAATCATCTTTGTAACTCCAAACATCCACTTTTGCATAATCATCAGCGATTAAAGTTGTGTCTTTTTCTGCTAATTTAGGCATCAAACCAATGAACAAAGAATTTCCATCTTTACTAAATTTTGGTTGACGATTTTCTGAAACTTGCCAATCTTTTTTCAATCCTAACAATTCAGATTTCTTGATTTGTTGCGGATTATTTGTTGCAGAATAATATAAATAATATGTTTTATTTTCCTTTTTCTCTTCGTCAGAAGTTCCAACAAAAGCAACTTTATTTGCTAATTCATCAAACGCAAATTGTTTGAAATCTCCAATTGTATCAACCAATTGTTTTTGAGCAAAAGTTACTGTATTTACCAAGAAAACACCATATTTAGTTTTATCTAAACTGTCTTTTTTCTCTTGTTTTGTCGAAAAAATTAATTGTTTACCATTTTCGCTAAACTCATAATTCATTACATTTTTGAAAGATTTTTTCTGACCAGAAATCAAATTTCTCAACACCAATTCTAACGGCGTATCTTTTTTATCTTTACCCGCTGGTTTTGAAGGTTTATCTTTCGTTTTTGTAGAATCTGACTTGTCTTTTTTATCATTCTTCGCTTCTTCTTTTTCTAATAAATAAGCCAAAAAAGAACCTCCTTTTTTCGGTGTTTTGAATGATTTTATATTTGGTAATTTCTCAACTTGATTTGTTGCTAGATTTAATATTCCGATTGAATCTTTTGCAATTTCATGTTCTTTCTTTTTCTTAATTCGAACCAATTTCAAATCTTTATAAAAAGGTCGAATTTTAAAAACGGCAAATTTAGAATCTGCTGTAAAAACACTTTGTTCACCACGATGAAAACTTAGATTTTTATCCGTTTTCAAACCAAAAAAGTTCAATGTATTATCACTTTCTTGTGCATTGACTTGATAAGCAACCCACGAACCATTATTCGATAATTCTTTCATTCCAATTGATTGCCATTCATCAAAAACAGTCAAATCTAATGGTTTCTTTTGCGCATCAACATTTGTTGCCAATAAAGCGATTGCCGCAGCATACATTGCTTTTTTTGTCATCAGTTGAGTCGCATAATTTTTCAATATTTTAGTAGATAATTTCGATTTCATTCTAACTAATTTTATGCGTTAATTTTATAGAAGTGTGAAAATACTAAAGTTTTTACAAACTATGAGGATATTTTAGTTTAATAATACTTTCGGTTGTATTTTTGTTAAAATTCTTTTTATGAAAAAATATCTATTAAGTATTGGATTTGGAATTTCGATGATTGCCTCAGCACAAAATATTCAGGTTGTTCCACTTGGAGTTTATGGTGGTAGCAACGAGAGTAATCTTTCTTCTTATTTGATTGGTGAAGAAACGACAAATAGCTATTTGGCGTTGGATGCAGGGACAATTCTTTCTGGAATCAATAAAGCAATAGAGAAAGGTACTTTTGAAGAACAAAATAGTAAAGTTCTGAAAAATTATATCAAAGGATATTTTATTTCTCATGGACATTTGGATCATCTTTCAGGCATGATTATTAATTCTCCAGAAGATGCAAACAAGCCTATTTATGGTATTTCTGAAACAATTTCAGTTTTAAAAAATAAATATTTTACTAATGATGCTTGGGCAAATTTTGCCAATGAAGGCGAATCGCCAATTTTGAATAAATATTACTACAAATATGCAGAAATAGGAACACCTTTCACAATAGAAGGAACTAATTTTACAGGAACAATTTACGAATTGAGTCATGTAAATCCTTTGAAGAGTTCGGCAATATTAGTTGAAAATGGTTCAAGTGCAGTCTTATATTTTGGTGATACAGGAGCAGATCGTATCGAAGGAACTAAAAATTTAACAACTATTTGGAAAGCAATTGCGCCTAAAATTAAATCAGGTAAACTGAAAACAATGATGTTAGAAGTTTCTTTTCCTAATTCTCAACCTGAAAAATTATTATTTGGTCATTTAACACCAAAATTGATGAACGAAGAATTAGGTGAATTAGCGAAAGAAGTTGGAAAAAGTAAGTTGAAAGGTTTTACAATCATCGTTACTCATATCAAACCAAAAGATGATTATGAGCAAAAAATTAAAGACGAATTGTTAAAAGATAATCCATATAACATCAATTATATTTTCCCTCAACAAGGTGAAAGAATAATTCTTAAATAAATAATAATTACGAATTTATCATTTAAAGACAAGATAATTTTTAACCATTTTATTTTAGTCGGTCAATTTTTATCATTTTGATAAATTAGCGCTATTGATTTTTCATTAATTCGTGTGGCTATTCTACATTTGAATAAACCATAAGAAAAAATGACCGCGCAAATAGGAGAAATTTTATTAATCGACAACCAACAATATATTATAGCCGAACAACCATTACATCATTATTTTAGAAAATTAAATCATCCACCTTATTTTACTCCGCCTTCGCCAACATGCTGGAGAGGATATTATGGGAAATGGGAATTGAGAAATGACGAATTGTTTTTAATTAATTTCAGAGGATATTTGGATGGTTTGGATGAAGTTGAATTGAATTATTTATTTCCAAAAAGAGAAGAAGTTTTTGCGAGCTGGTATTCTGGAATTATTAAAATTCCTCAAGGAAAATTATTACAATTTAATCAATTAACACATACATCAATTTATGAAGAAGATTTGATGTTGTGTTTTGAAAATGGAAAACTAATCGATTATATCGTTCATAGCAATTGCACAAATTCTGAACGAGAAGTTGAGATCTAATCAATCGAACGCTTCAAAGCTTGTCGGTGAATTCGTCTTGTTATTTGACCTTATTATTCTTTCGAATTCACCGATTTTTATAAAATAAAAAAAACCAACTTTTCAGTTGGTTTTTTCTTTTATCATCAAATCAAAAATTAACAATTTTCGATTACGCTTTTTACCACGCGAATTACATTTGGCATTGCTGTGTTTGCTGCATTTAATACATCTTCGTGCGAAACATCAAATGAAATTTCTGGTCCTCCTAAATCTGTAATAATAGATAAACAGAAAACGCGCATATCCATGTGACGAGCAACAATAACTTCAGGAACTGTACTCATACCAACACAATCTCCACCAATAAAACGAACCAATCCGTATTCAGATGGCGTTTCGAAAGTTGGTCCTTGTAATCCTACATAAACTCCTTGATGAACCAAAATATCATTTGCTTTTGCAAATTCTGCCGCTTCATTCAACATCTCTCTGTCATATGCTTTTGACATATCCACAAAACGAGGTCCTAATTCGTCGATATTTTTTCCACGTAAAGGATGTTCTGGCATCATATTGATATGATCTTTTACCAAACAAATATCTCCAACTTGGAAATTTGGATTAACACCTCCAGAAGCATTCGATAAAACAACTTTCTTAATTCCTAATCCATTGAAAACACGCATTGGGAACGTTACTTCTTCCATCGAATATCCTTCGTAATAATGAAAACGACCAGCCATCATCAAAACTTTTTTACCTAAAATAGTTCCGTATACTAAATGACCTTTGTGCCCTTCTACTGTTACTTGAGGAAAGTTTGGTATATCTTTGTAGCTAATAACAACTTTATTTTCTACTTCGTCTTCTAATTTTCCTAATCCAGACCCTAACACAATTACAAATTCTGGTTGATCTGGCAATAAATTATTGATGTACTTTACAGCCTCATTAATTCTGTCCAACATACTCTAAAATAGTTTGATTAAATTTTTCTTTATCGTTAATATCGATACTAATCGGAATGTAGTATAAATCGTCTTTTATCATGGATTCTTCCATCAAACGCATATAATCTTTCTCTGTTGTCATGATAATTTTATCAAAACGCTTTCTACCTTCCGTATCTTCGTATCGTTTGTAAATATACTCAATTTCTGATTGACTAAAATTATGATGATCTGGATATTCTAAATGCAAGACATTTGCAAAATTTTCTTCCGCAAATTTTACCAAACCATCTGTTTTAGCAATTCCTGTAACCAAAATAACATTCAGATTTTTCCAAGTTGATTTTTCAACATTATCCAATTTTCCAATCAATTTGTTGTCATAAACAATTTTCGAGAAAAATAATTGCTGATGAGATCTTAACTTAATCTTTTTCGAAATTTCTTTGTGCTTTTCCTCCGAAATTCTGTCTGGACATTTTGTTACAATAATAATATCTGCACGACGAACTCCACTTCTACTCTCTCTCAAATCACCTGCTGGCAATAAAAAATCTTTGTAATATGGATTATTGTAATCTGTTAACAAAATATTGAAACCAGCTTTTATTCCACGATGTTGATACGCATCATCTAACAAAATTGCTTCTGCATTGTAATGATCAATTAATTTTTGAGCTCCAAAAGCTCTGTCTTCGCAAACTGCAATCAAAATTCTGTTCTTGAAACGTTGAAAAAACTGCATTGGTTCATCTCCAATATCATAAACTTTGGATGAATAGTTTGCAATCAAAAAACCTTTTGTTTTTCGTCCATATCCTCTACTCAATGTTGCAATTAATTTTTCGTCTTTCAACAAATCAATTAAATACATAATATGAGGTGACTTTCCCGTTCCGCCAACAGACAGGTTTCCAACATTAATAATTGGAATTTTGAATGATGATGAACGCATCATTCCTATATTGTAAAACAGATTTCGAACCGAAGTTCCAATCCAATATAAACCAGAAAATGGAAGTAAAAATCTACGCCAATTCATTTTTATTTTTAATATTAAGCGAAAATACTATTTTCAATTTTAATTCTAAAGAAAGAAACACTTCATTTCTTTATTCAGCGAAAAAAAACCTATTCTATCGGAACAGGTTTTTAATTATTTATTAATCGTATAATTTATTCAATTCGTTGGCGTAACTCGTTTTATCCTCTATCTTCCAACCGTAGGTTTTGGCAAGGAAATACAAATCGCCAAGATTTTGAATTAATTGTTGATGTGCTTCTTGTTTTAGTTTGGTTTGATCAACGGTTTTTTCTACATGCTCCACAGCACGTTTCTTAATTCCGTTCAAATCATCTTTACTAAATTTATTAAAAACACTTTGATCCATATCATAAAAACTAACATCTGGATACACTTGGATTTCAACTGGAGGAATAGATTTGATGATAATTTTTTTGTTCACCGAATCCAATTCAATATCCATTTTTTTCAAATCATACGTTGCTTGTGCTTTGGCTTTCACCAAAAGTGTCACCTTTTTATCCGCAGAAAAAATATCAGTTAAACCTGGCAACGATTTCTTTGACGTGTGATTGTATAAATCTGAATATGTTTGTTCTGCAACAATCATTTTATTCATTCGTTCGATTTGATACGCAATTACATGAGATTGTTCGGTATAACTTTCAGATTTGAATTTGTCCATGATGAAATACGTTATCATCACACCAAAAATGAAGGCTACAACGACAAGAATTATTTTCTTTAAATTATTCATTTGCATAATTTGGAGTCAATGGCGTACCATTCACAATCTGTGCCAAATCTTCTTCTAAATAGCCCGAAACTGGAGATTCTACAATTCTACCAACTTCTTCTTTTTTATTATTATATACGATAATTGTCGGAACGTGCGTCACATTTTTATTGATTTCTTCTCCGTTGAAGCTTTTCTTTTGACGGTTTACACCAATCACTTTCAAACGATTTTGAGGAAATTTAATATCATCTAAAATTTTGTACAAACGCGGCAATTCACGACGAGAATCTGGACACCAAGTTCCTACAAAAACTTCCAAACGATAATTGCGTAAATCTTTTAAACCTTTCAATTTACTTTTTTCAACTTCGTACGTTTCATATTCGTGGTGGTACCAATCCTTAAAATCATCTTCTTCCAACGCTTTTCTTGTAAATTCTCCCGTCAACATTTTCTTCCCATTTTCAGCTGTAATCGTACGATTCAACACTTTATTTTGAGCAAACGATTGTGTAGAAAAACCCAACATTGCCACAAGTGCAATTGCCAATATTTTTTTCATTGTATTTTTAGTTTATAGGTTAAATGTATAAATAATTATGAAATGATTTGACCATTTTCAACTTTAATTGAGCCAATATCGAAAGTCGCTAATTGATTCAATAAAGGATAATTTTTGGTCGTTCCTTTATAAACTTGTTTTTCAGCATCAATTTCGAGATGACCAATAAATTTTCGTAAATCACCAATCTCAATAATTTTTGCGATTTGCTCTACCGAATTATTTTCTTCGTTGTATTCATCTTCAAAATAAATTCCCAAATCGACAACTGAAGAGTTTTCTCCATTTTGAATTTTAACATTATGAATAACAATATCCAAATACTTTTGTCCATTTTGAGGAATCGATAAATATTCATCAAACGGAAAATTTTCTTGCGTAGCTAACGCATTCAATCCCCCTAAAATAGCCAATGCATTGTATTTTCTTGTTGTATTTCGTTGATAATCATTCGGAAAATGTCCCGCTTCAAACAATACACAAGGATAACCCATTTTTGTAAAATTATCTCCAGTTGACATCGGATAAAACTCTGATGTATAACGACCTACATGACCAGAAATCACTTTTTGTAATTCAGTATTCATTGCCTGAATAATTCCCATCGTTTTTTCACGAACTTCGTTCACATCTTCTTCAACATTATAAGAAGGCGCTAAAAATGATAAAGTCGCTGGTTTAGCGGTTTGTCCAACATTGAAAATCGTACGTTGATCATGCAAATTGAATAAGGTTTGATAATTTCCTTTTTCCACTTGATCTAACAAAACATGAATTTCTGTTGATTCTTTTGCTAAAAAATCACGGTTAATGTCAATTCCAACCGCATTTCTACGTGTATTAACATTTGCACCATCAGGGTTTAGCATCGGAATAAAATCAATCGTCAATTGAGATAAAATGGTTTGAGCTAATTCAGATTTTTGTTCAAAAAAATTAATTACATCAAACATTGCACGCGTTCCAGAAGATTCGTTTCCGTGCATTTGAGACCAAATCAATAAACGTTTTTCTCCAGTTCCGAAACTTAATTTATAAATTTCGTTTCCTAAAAAAGATGTTCCAATTTGTTCTTTTTGAGTTGATTTTAATGAAAAATAGTAATTTAAAGCTTCAAAATTTAACCATTTCGAATCAAAACCTTCTTGTCTGAAAATTGAATATTCTTTCTCTAATTGATGAATATCAAACATATTTTTTACGTTATACGTTTATAAGTTCTATGCTATAAATTTTTAGAAAATATAATTCATCTTAATTCTCGATACAATTTTTAGAAATAATCTTTCTAAAAATCACTCGAATTGACAAATTTTAATTCAAAATATATAACATTATTATTTATATTTTACTGAATTGATTTCTTGAAAGTTTTACGACGTTTGTGGTTTACAGGATCATAAGCTTTCCACAAAACTTGAATACTTTCGTTGTCCGCTAGTTCAGGATTTGTTTCCAAAAATTTGATCCCGTTGTTTCTAAACGTATCAAACATTGCATTAAAAATCAATGCTGTAACTCCCTTTCCTTGAAATTTCGGATCAATTCCAATCAAATAAAATTGAGCAGAATCATTATTTTTACTTGCTCTCATCAAATGCCACCAACCAAAAGGAAAAATTTTACCTTTCGCTTTTTGCATCGCTTTCGAGTAAGAAGGCATCGTAATAGCAAACGAAACCATTTTTCCGTCTTCATCAACAATACAGTTTACAAAATCTGGATTAATAAACGGAATATATTTCTTTTTGTAATATTCAATTTGATAATCCGCAATTGGTACATAAGTAGCCAATTCGCTGTAAGTTTTATCTAACAAATCGAACATCTCGTCAACATACGGAATAATCTCTGAAGTTTTTGTAAACTTCAATTCTCGTAATTTGTAACGTTCTCGAATAATTTTATTGAATTTGATAACTTTTTCTGGTAATTCTGTTGGTGCAGGCAATTCATATTCCACCCACTCATTCGCCGTTTCAAAACCTAACGATTCTAAGTGTTGCGCATAGTACGGAAAATTATATAAACCAACCATTGTAGCCAATTTATCAAATCCAAAAGTTAGCAAACCTGCCTTTTCCAAATTCGAAAAACCAACTGGGCCTTCTATATATTCTAATTGATTTTCTTTACCTATTTCCGCTACTTTTGCTAAAAGTGCTTTTGTAACGTCAATATCATCAATCATATCAAACCAACCGAAACGCATTTTACGTTTTTGTTGATTATTGACTTCTTGCCAATTGATAATTGCCGCAACACGCCCCACAATCTTCCCTTCTTTTTCGGCAAGAAAATAACGCGCTTCTGCATCTTTAAAAACAGGATTTTTAGAAACATCTAGTGTTTCCTTCTCCTCATTAATAAAGGGCGGAACGTAATATTGATTATCCTTATACAAATTCATCGGAAACTTAATAAATGCTTCCAAATCATGTTTTGATTGTACTTCTTTTATGCGAATACTCATAGCTGGCAAAGGTAATAAGTTTTGTAATTTCAATTCAAAAATTTTTGAGCAAAATGTCAGCTTTTGTTCATTTTTTACATGATTTAATACAGAACTCTGCCAAAAAACCAACTTTTCTGCTATTTTTGTCTCTATTCACTTATTGGAATACTTTTTGAATTTTGAATGAATATTAAAATTGATTAAAAAATAAAATAGAAATAGATGACAGGTTATTACATTATTATTGGACTGTTTATGTTGATTAGCTGGTTTGTTAGCAACCAATTACAACGTAAATTTAAGTATTATTCGAAAGTACATTTGGCAAATGGAATGTCAGGAAAAGAGATTGCAGAAAAAATGCTTTCTGACAATAACATTCATGATGTACGTGTTATCTCTACTCCTGGACAATTAACAGATCATTACAATCCTGCTGATAAAACGGTAAACTTATCGGAAGTTGTTTACCACGAACGAAATGCGGCAGCAGCGGCTGTTGCAGCGCACGAATGTGGTCACGCAGTACAACATGCGGTTGGTTATAATATGTTGCAATTACGCTCAAAAATGGTTCCGATGGTAAACGTTGCATCGCGCTTAAATCAATGGATTTTAATGTTAGGATTAGTCGTGATGGCTTCATCTAAAAATGCAACTTTGCTGTGGATTGGTATTTTCTTATTTGCGGTAACAACTGTTTTTGCTTTTGTTACTTTACCAGTTGAATACGATGCTTCGAACCGTGCGTTAGCTTGGTTAAAAGGAAACAACATGGTGATGCCAAACGAATATGAAGGTGCAAAAGATTCATTAAAATGGGCTGCAAGAACTTATGTAGTCGCAGCGATTGGTTCGTTAGCTCAACTACTTTATTTTGTCATGATGGCAATGGGCGGACGACGAGATTAAAACTTGATTATTATAAAATTAAAAAATCCCTTCAAAACATTTTGAAGGGATTTTTTAATTTCTTTTTTATTTACTTTTTATCGTATAATTTATTGTATAAATCTTGATATTTAGCTAGCACATTTTTACGTTTCAATTTTAATGTTGGCGTTAATAATCCATCATCAATGGTCCATTCATCAGGCGTTAATTCGAACTTTTTGATTTGTTCCCAATGACCTAAACCTTGATTCATTTTTTCAATTTCACGACCAATAATATCTAAAATTGCTGGTTCTTTAATCAAATCTGCATTTGTAGCAGGCTCAGCAATTCCTTTGATACGTAAATAATCTTTCAACACTTGGAAATTAGGTTGAATAATCGCACAAGGCATTTTCTCTCCTTCTCCAACAACCATTACTTGCTCAATAAAACGAGATTGTTTGAATTTATTTTCGATGATTTGCGGCGCAATATATTTACCTCCAGAAGTTTTGAACATTTCTTTTTTACGATCAGTAATTTTAAGTAAACCTCTTTCAAGAACTCCAATATCACCCGTTTTGAAATAACCATCTGGCGTGAATGCTTCAGCAGTTTTTTCAGGATCTTTGTAATAACCTTGTGTAACGTTAGGACCTTTGACTAAAATCTCTCCGTCTTCTGCAATTTTAACCTCGATTCCTTTTAATGGAGCACCAACAGTTCCGATTCCAAAACCGTCTTTCTTCATACAATTCACCGAAATTACGGGAGAAGTTTCTGTCAAACCATAACCTTCTAAAATAGGAATTCCAGCACCCCAGAAAATATGATTCAAACGTGCTGCTAAAGGCGCAGATCCCGAAACCATACATACTAAATTACCACCAACTCCTTCTTTCCATTTACTGAAAACCAAACTTTTCGCAATTGAATGTTTCAAACCAAATAATCCACCTTTTGGATTGTAAGGATCGTAATCTTCAACAAGGCTTAAAGCCCACATAAAAATTTTCGTTTTAAGACCTCCTGCAGAAGCACCTGTATTGTAAATTTTATCGTAAACTTTTTCTACTAATCGTGGTACAACCGTCATTACATGCGGTTTCACCTCTTTCATATTATCTCCTAATTTATCAATGCTTTCTGCATACCAAATTCCTATACTCAAATGTTGATACAAATAAATCAACATACGTTCGAAAACGTGATTAATCGGAAGAAAACTCAATGCAATCGCATGATTTGGAAAATCTGGAATGCGATCAACGGACATTAAAACATCAGAAACGATATTTTCGTGCGTTAATACAACACCTTTCGGACGACCTGTTGTTCCAGAAGTATAAATCAAAGTCGCCATATCAGATGGTTTTATCATCTCTTTGATACTATCCACTTCATGTTGCGTTGAATTATCTTCACCCAAATCTAAAATTTCTTTATAATTTGGAACTCCAGCAATTTCATCAAAACTATAAATACCAACCAATGTTGACACTTTATCTTTTACGGCTGCAACCGTATCATATAAACCTTTATCAGAAACAATGATAAATTTACATTCAGCATTGTTTAAGATATAATCAAAATCGTCTTCGGAAAGTGTTGGATATAATGGAACGGAAATCGCTCCAACTTGCTGAATACCGATATCACAGATGTTCCATTCGGTACGATTAGTTGAAGTGACTATTGCAATTTTATCTTGTGGCTTGATTCCTAATTGTAATAATCCTCGACTAAATGCATTTGCTTTGGCAACGTATTCTTGCGTAGATGTTTTCACCCAAGTTCCGTTCACCTTAGACACCAATGCATCTTCTCGAGGATTATTTTCTAATTGATTTTGTGGAAAATCAAATAATCTTTTTATTTCCATGGTTTTGAATAATTTTCTTAGTTGCAAAATACTAATAAAAAAATTATAATGCAAGCATATAAAATTATTTTAGTGTAAATCTTACACCAATAAAAACATGGAAATTTTATTAATTTAAGACTTATTCTTCGTCATCTAACAAAGACATTTCTTGATCATAAAAATCTAAAGCGTCTTCGATTAAATTAGCAATTTCAGTATTAAATTCTTCGTTATCTTCTTCTTCAGAAATATCTTCAAACCACTCGATATCGTCAGTTTCTACGTCTAATAAAAAACGAGGATAATCTGTATGTAAAATAAAGATTTTGTCTGGCATTGTAGAGTTATCAGCCAATAAAAATTTTGGTAATTCCATTTTATATGTTTTTTAATTTATCTTCTAAAATTATTTCTGTATTAGGATTTTCCCTAATCATTTTCTTCGTTTGACGATTGTAACGAATCATCAAAAACACTGCCGAAGCTGTTAATCCAGTTCCTAAACCAATCCACATTCCAAACGCACGCATTTCGAAAACAATTGCTAATACTACACCAATCGGAATTGCGATTAACCAATATGATATAAACGTTAGAATAGAAGGAATTTTAACATCGGTCATTCCTCTCAAAGCACCTAATAATACCAATTGAACGCCATCTGACATTTGGAAAAGCGAGGCAATAATTAATAATGATGCAGCTAAATTGATAACGTCTGGATTGTCTAAATAAATTGTTGGTAATTGATAACGGAAAATAATGAATAAAATTCCGCACAAAATCATAAATGATAATACCATTAAAATACAAGACCAACCTGCTTCTCGTAAGGTTTTGTAATCTTTTAAACCTAATTGATTTCCGATACGAACCGTTGCTGCAACTCCAATTCCTGTACACATCATAAAAGTTGTGGAAGCTAAATTTATCGCAATTTGATGCGCTGCTAAATTTACTTTAGCTAATTCTTGATCTGCAATAGAATTTGTAAATGTATAACCGCAAACAAAGGCTGCCAAAGAGAATGCACTCATTTCGAAGAAAGAAGTTAACGCGGTTGGAATTCCAATTCCAGCAATTTTTCTGAAAATAGCTTTCTGAAAATTACTTGCCTTAAATTGAACTTCTTGTAATACAGATTTCGTTTTCTTAAAATTAAATAAAACAAGAATTAAGAAAATCATCATTACCAAACGCGCAACGAATGTTCCCCAAGCTGCACCAGCGACTTCTAAACGTGGGAATCCCCAGTTTCCATAAATCCAACCATAATTTAACGTAATATTAATCACGTTACTCAATACAGTTGCAATTGTAACAGGAATCGTTAAAGATAAACCTTCTGATAATTGACGAAACGTTTGAAAAATCATCAACGGTATCATCGAAAATGTCATAATCGTAAGATATGGAATACATTTTTCTACTACATCAGCGGGTTGTCCCATGTAGAACATCAGCGGTTTTAGGAATGTAATCAATAAGAATAAACCGATTGATAACGTAATATTTAAGACCAAACTGTGCGAAAAATAATTTGCAGCCATTTTTTTATCACCTTTCGAATCTTCTGCTGCAATCAATGGTGACAACGCAAAACTAAATCCGAAAGCAAATACTAAAACTGCAAAAAACAATGAATTTCCTAAAGAAGCTGCTGCTAGAGCTGTTTTACCCAAAACCTCATCTTCTATATTATCATATTTTCCACCTAAACCACCAACCATAATGTTATCAATAATGTTGACAGAAATTTGCCCCATTTGAGTAATCATTACAGGAAATGCTAATTTGATATTACGCCTTAAATGCTCTTTTAATTCCAATTTATTCTCTATTTACAATTGCAAAGATACAGCAAAGGTTTTGCTTCTACATTTAGAAATTGTGATGTAATTTAAAATTAATCAATAAAAAAAGATCAAAATAAAATTTTGATCTTTTTTCTATATCAGTATATTTCATTTAAATCGTTTTACAACGAAACAGTTGTCAACATAGTACTAACCGTAAATGATTTTGTTGTGCTTCCTTCAGTCACTGTTCCTCCCACAATATACCCACTTGGAGATTCTGTTCCTCCAGAAACTGAAGCCCCTTTACTAATTGTGTAACTTCCGTTTATAATCAAAGGATCTGTGATTAAAATAGTAACTGAATTACCATTTCCATTAGAAGAAAAAGCAGGAATTCTATATGTTAAGATTCGTGTTCCAGTAGAACTTTTTAGATTAATGATTGTTGATGTATTATTGGTAAAAGTTGTTGTGATTTTTATTGACCGTTGCGTACTTACATTCGTTGTAGGATTACTCGTTGCTCCACCCGTACCTATTATTGTACCTCCAGTTATTTTGAATGTATTATTATCACAATCAAAACCTTCTTCTGGTGATCTGGCTCCGTTTGAAACTGTAAACCCTCCATTTATAGTAAGCGTTCCATTACTATCAATCCCATCATTTCCTCTTGCTTTCACCCATGTATTTCCTCCATTAATTATTATAGCAGTAGCTGCATTAATTGCATCATCATAGGTTTCAATATTAATTATTCCATCATTAATTGTAAGAATTGCTTTACTTTCCAAACCTTCTCCTCCGTCTGCATTTTGTGTTCCTTTTATTGTTATCGTTCCACTATTAACAGTTAAATTACCATCTGCTTTTACAGCTTTAGGATTTGCGTAATCTGCATTATTACCAGATCCTGATACAAGAAATCTTTCTCCAGATGTTGTAATATTTAGATTTAACAAAGAATTATCTTTATTTAGCTCTCCTATTGTAATATTACCATCAGCCGAAATCCCTTTTCCTCCATTACCAGAACTTGTAGTTGTAATATTTCCTCCGTTAAGATAAATATTAGTATCAGCTGTTATAGCAGTAGAAGCATAAGAATCTTTTATTCCGCTTTCATTTACATAAACGGCACCAGTCGCAGCAGTTTTAATATTTATTGTACCTCCATTAATAATAATTTCTCCATCAGCAGAAATTCCTTTTCCTCCTTGAGAAGCAGAGGTTAACGTAAAATCATACGTTCCTGAATTAATTGTAATATTTTTGTCCGACTTTAATACTGTTCCATACGATGGATCATATCCACTTCCAATTGCTTCAAGAATTACTTTACTACTTATAGATGCTGTAATATTTGCATCTGATATATTAATATTTTGATTCGATTTTATACCTTTTGAAGCAGCACCTGAAATTGTTAAAACAATTGTACCTCCTGAAATATCAACATCTGCTGCACCATTTTTTATTGCTTTTACATCATCTGAAGTCGAAACAATATCAATATTTCCATTAGAAATAGTTATTTTCCCATCGCCTGCATCAATTCCGTCGCTTAAAGAATTTACTTTCAGATTTCCATTAATCATTGTAAAACCTTCTGAATGTAATCCATCGCTAACAGCAGTTTCAACAACAATATTTCCATTATTTACAGTAATCAAAGAACTCGAATTTATTCCATGCTTTTTATATCCTTTGATTGTTAAATTTCCTGTATTTTCAAAAATAAGCGCTCCATTACTTGTCACTACACCAGAATTACTTCCACTAGTTCCATCTATTAAAGTATTTTTAGAATTTTGTTTTACATCAATAGTTGTTGTTTTCTTTCCACTAATCGAGACTGCGGCTCCGTTTGGATTTGTTAAATTCAAATTATTAAATACTAATTTTGAAGACAAATCAGTATTAAGCGAAAAAGAACCATTTGATGATGTTCCGATTAAATTATAAACCAAGTT
Source organism: Empedobacter sp. R750 (assembly GCF_030324345.1). NCBI lineage: Bacteria > Pseudomonadati > Bacteroidota > Flavobacteriia > Flavobacteriales > Weeksellaceae > Empedobacter > Empedobacter sp. R750. The sequence continues at coordinate 83,996 of NZ_JACAGF010000009.1, forward strand.
TGTAATTCCTGCAGTAGAAGTTGCCGAAACTATTCCTCCATTTACAGAAATCACAACGCCTTTATCATTATACGGATTAATAATTGTTGCGTTTTCTAATCCATTATAAATCACAAAAATTTCTCTTTCATTTATAGGATTAGTATCAAAGGAAATACTATCAATAAATGATTTCTGAATTTCAAAAGTTGACACAATTGAAGATTCTTTAATATTAACAAATTGATTCGTTAACTTGATACTATCAACTTTAGTAATTTCGGATTTGTAGATTGTGTTTCCTGCATAATGAACATTAATATTATGCTGAGCTTTTACTCCAAATGGAATCAAAGCAAGAATAAAAATCAGTAAAAAACTTCTCATTTCTTTATTAATTTTAAAGTTGAACCATTCACTTTTACAAAATAAATCCCAGGTAATAAATTTGATACATTTATTTCTTCATCTTTTTTGTAGACTTTAGATAAGACTAATTGTCCCGCTGAATTATAAATATTTAACGTAGATTTTGCTTCTTTAGAAGAAATTTTAAAATAATTAGTTGCAGGATTTGGATAAATGATGATTTGTTCTCTATTCTGCTTAATATCTTCTACTGCTAGAGAATTTTTAAACGTAATCTTAGAAATAATTGAAACTGGAATATTAATTTCAGTACTTTCAAGTGATGTTTTAATGATTAAATTATCATTTGAAAAAAATAATTTTCCAGAATCTTCAACAGCATATTGTTGCTGGGTTCCTGTATAGTAATTGATAACTATATTTGTTTGTGCGAGAGCATTATAACTTACAAACAAAAAAATCGCAAACAAGAACCTAATTAGAAATTTGTTATTTAGTTTCATATATAGTGTTTTGTCAAAACTAAAATTTCAATTATTCATTTCTAAATTTAATCGGTAAACCGTTAAAATTTGTCGGTAAATATTTTCTATAAAAGAACGTTAAATTCATTTTTTCTATTAAAAACTTCTAGATTTTCATTCTAAATTATCCTTATATTGCATCCTATACCACATCAAAAAAAAATTTTAGTATGACCCTACAAGAATTTAAAAATAGTTTAGATTTACCTTTAATCACTTCTCCTATGTTTCTTGTTTCTCGAACTGAATTAGTTGTAGAAGCTTGTAAAAATGGTGTTTGCGGAACTTTTCCTTCTTTGAATGGAAGAACTTCCGAAGATTTCGAACAAATGTTAATTGATATCACTTCTCAATTAAAACAATTTGAAGAAGAAACAGGTAAAAAAGCGGCTCCATTTGGAGTGAATTTAATCGTTAACAAAACAAACCCTCGTCTCGAAGGTGATTTAGCTTTATGTGCAAAATATAGAGTACCACTTATTATTACGTCACTTGGCGCTGTAAAACAGGTTGTAGATGCAGTTCATAGTTATGGAGGCTTGGTTTTTCATGATGTGATCAAAAAACGTCATGCCGAAAAAGCTGCTGAAGCAGGTGTAGACGGAATTATTGCTGTAGCTTCTGGTGCTGGTGGACATGCTGGTACGGCTAATCCTTTTGCTTTGATTGATGACATTCGTACTTTTTATGATGGTTGTTTAATTTTAGCAGGCGCGATGAACAACGGAAATGATATCTTAGCAGCCGAAAATATGGGTGCTGATTTTGCATACATCGGAACTCGTTTTATTGCGACAAAAGAAGCGTCTGCTGATCAAGATTATAAAACAATGTTAGTCGATTCTACTTTCGAAGATGTGATGTATACAGATGGAATTTCTGGTGTAAATGCAAATTTCTTGAAACCAAGTATTATTCATTCTGGAATTGATTTAGACGAAAAGAAAGAAGAAGATTTTTCGAAATTAATTGGAGGCGATGGACATAAAGCATGGAAAGACATTTGGTCTGCTGGACACGGAGTTTCTGGAATTCATGATATTATTTCTACCGAAGAATTAATCAATCGAATGAAAAATGAATATAAATGTGCATTAGAACAAAATGTGCAGAAATTAAATAATTTGAAATTTTAAACTTAATAATGAAAACTACTCAAGAACTCATCGAATTAATTTCTCTCAAAAAACTAGAAGAAAATTTATTCGAAGGGAAAAGTTCTTTTATGGGAAGTCCAAATGTTTTTGGAGGACAAGTTGTAAGTCAAGCTTTGCACGCGGCGTATCAAACTGTTCCTGCAGATCGTTTTTGTCATTCCCTTCACTCCTACTTTATTTTACCTGGACATTTAGAAAAACCTATCTATTTTGAAGTAGCAAATCTTCGTGATGGAGGAAGTTTTAGTACGCGTGTTGTTACAGCAAAACAAGACAGTGTGCCTATTTTTGTAATGGCTTGTTCTTTTCAGTTGAAGCAAGAAGGTTACGAACACCAAGAGGAAATGCCTGTTGTAACGCCTCCTGAAGAATTAATGAGTTGGAACGATGTCGCAGAACAATTTGGTTCGGTTTTACCAAAATCAATAATGCGATTTGTCTTAGCAGAGCGTCCATTGGATTTTAAACCTGTTGAATTTGTCAATCCTTTTGAGAAAAAAGATTATCCAAATTTTAGTAATGTTTGGTTAACTTTTAATGATGTTCCAAAGGATTTACCTTTACCTATTATTCAGCAATTAATTGCGTATAGCTCTGATTACAATTTGTTATCAACAGCGATAAAACCACATGCCTCTAAAGCTCATTTTGGAAATACGCAAATGGCAAGTTTAGATCATTCGATTTGGTTTCACAGAGAACCAAATTTGCATGATTGGATATTAGTTAATGTTGAATCTCCAAGTGCAAATGACACAAGAGGTTTTACAAGAGGAAATTTATTCAATCGTTCTGGTGAACTAATTTGTAGCGTTGCACAAGAAGGTTTAATCAGACCAATAGTAAAAGATAAATAATGAAAAAAGCTAACCAATTGGTTAGCTTTTTTGTTTGAATCTATTTTTAAATTTGATTTTACTATCTTTAATAAAACAATTAAGATGAACAAAGAAAAACCTTTGAGCGAATTAACATTAGAAGAATTAAATGATAAAAGAAAAAAAGTTAATAAACTTAATCTTAGCATTCAAATTCCTTTATTACTCATTGCAATCGTTTTATTAATTCTGAAGATGACAAACAAATATGATATCAATGTAACATTCGTTATTTTATTATCATGTTCTGTAACTTTTATTCCTCTTATAACAGGTTTAGCGAAAATAAATGCAGAAATCAATACCAGAAAAAAAGCGAATCAATGAGTTTCTTTTCTCTTTTTCCTAAGATGTAAAACATTTTTGATTGGATTATAAATCATAATAAAAACCATCATTACAATTCCGAAATAAAATAAAGTTCTAAAAATTTGAATATCTGCAATCAACAAGGCTTGGTTATACAATTGAGATTTCAGATTACTTGCTGTCAAACTGATAGATTCATTTACTAAATGAGTTGTATTGTGTTTATTGAATAGATTATTCCATTGTTCTTGAAAAATCGTATTGGTAATATCTAAATTTTTCGTCATCAAAAATTGATGTTTAGTCGTCAAGAAAAGAATTGCATTTTGCATAATCGAAAAACTAATTGTCGACGACCAATAACGCATTGCAACTGCTGCTTGCATAGTATTCATAGAAAAATTAGCATGTACAGAACATACCATATATTGCAAAATTGGCGCAAACAACATTCCTTGTCCCATTCCTTCCATCAACAATGGCGGAATAACTGCATTCGGACGAGTATCTGGAACCAAAATGTAACTAAACCACAACATAGCAAACGTTAAACAAAAAAAACCTCCAAAAAACACATACTTATATTGCGTTTGAAATTGTGTAATGATGTAATAAGCAAACAATGCTCCGATATAAATTCCGGCACAATTATAATATTGTATTTGCAAAACAAACTCCCAATTCCATTTCCAAACAACATTCATAACTTGATAAATGTTACTCATACTCGATTTGAAAATATAAAATGTAAAAAACAACAACATACCTACAATAACTCTTTCGGAACGAAGAATCTCGAAATGAAAAATCGGTTTTTTAGACGTTAATTGTTGCAAAATAAATAAGCCTGAAAAAATAAACATTGCAGCAAACGCAATAACGATATAAAGCGATTCGAACCAATAATATCTTTTACCATAAATCAATAAAAAAGCTCCTGCTATTAATGACATCATCATCAAAAAATAACCCGCCAAATTTAACTGATACAATGGTTTTTTGGGATACAATCTACCATGACTAAAGAGAAAAACATAAATCAATAATGATAAAACATGAAAAAAGATGACAGTATAAATCACCATATTGAAATTATAATTTTCGATGGCAAATTTTACAATAGAAGTCGTGTATTTATCAGCCGTCATCATAAATCCATACAAAAAAGTATTTCCTAATAATCGTCCATATTCGCCTTTTATACGCGACATAATTAGCGGAACAATAATACATCCTTCGAGATAAGATGTTGTCCCTTGTATCACACGAAGTAAATAAATCAATTGCGTATTTGTTGTCAACGAAATTATTAACATTAATACAATATTGATAATAGTCATAGACAATAAATAAGAACGAATATTAAAGAACTGAAAAAGCCGTTCGTTAATAAAAAGTCCACAAACAATTGTAGCGTAAGCCAAAGAAAAAATGAATTGTAAATCGTCTACATCAACATCTAGAAATGAAGCTGTAAATATACTATTCATATTGAAAAGTGAGAGAATCATCACATGCGGAATCAACGCGGCAATGAGAATTGGAAGCACCAATTTTTCTGGTATCCATTTCTTGAAAATGGGATGTTGATTGTGCATTGAGTTATTTATTCACTTTTACAATCAAGTTCAAAACATTCATTCGAAAGTTTGTCTAATTAAAAATATTTTATTGATTTCGTGATTATCTTACCTAAAAAGTAAAAAAAGGAAGCTGCCTGAGAAAAGTCAAAAGGCTAAAATGTGATTCTGAATAATAAATCGTTAAAATACGATGATTCATTTTTATAAAAATATAACAAATTTAAAATCAATAAAATACAACTAATATTTATTAAAACAATTAATCATTTTTCGTTTGATTTATTTTGATGGCAAAAGTAAGTGTTGTCTCAGAAAAACAAGTTGATTATTTAAGAATAAAATTTGTTCATTTAAGCCATTTATAAATTTAAAAAACTTTAAAATATGACCTTTCTACAGGATAATTTTGATAAAATATTCATTTTAAAAAATTTGTCATAAAAAAAAAACGTACTTGATTCTATTAAATCAAATACGCCAATTAAATAAAAAAGTAATATATAAAAATTATTTTAACGATGTAAAAGTCTATTTTTTATCGGTTGATAAAGAATTACAAAAATCGCAGCGATAATTCCCACAACAAACAATGTTCGGAAAATCTCTATATTACTAACCAACAAAGCTTGGTTATACAATTTTGCTTTTAAAGCTGCGGCAGTAATACTTTCTGCTTCGTTTGGAAGATGACTCGCAATATTTTTATTGAACAAACTATTCCATTGCTGTTGGAAAATCGGACTCGTTTTGTCTAAATTTTTGGTCATCAAAAATTGATGTTTAGTCGTCAAGTATAAAATTGCATTTTGCATCAGCGAAAAACCAATTGTTGTCGTCCAAAAACGAATCGCCGTACCTGCTTGCGCCGCACTACCAGTAATAGAAGGATGTACAGAACCTGTAATATACAACACTAATGGCGTAAAAATAACACCTTGCGCAATTCCTTCTAATATCAGCGTTGGCGCTACTGCCTCGACTTTTGTATCTGGATAAAACAAGTAACTAAACCACAACATGCTCATGGCTAAAAGTACAAATCCAAGAAAAAATATTTTTCTAAAATCAACTTTATTTTTAACCATGAAAAATGAAAATACAATACCAATGATGGAACCTGCTACATTAAAATATTGAATCTGCAACACATATTCCCATTGCCATTTCCAAACTGTTGACATGACTTGGTAAATATTGCTCATCCCAGCACGCAAAGTATAGAAAACAAAAAACATTAATATTCCTAAAATGACACGTTCTGATCTGAAAATCTCAAAATGAAACAAAGGTCGTTTGGCTGTTTTTTGATGCAATAAAAATAAGCCACTAAAAACGAGTGTTGATGCAAATGCTGTGATAATAATTGGCGATTCGAACCAATAATATTTTTTCCCATAAATCAAGAAAAACGCGCCAGAAATTAGGGAAATAATCATCAAGAAAATTCCTCCTAAATTTAATTGATACAATGGTTTTTTAGGAAACATTCTGTTGTGATTAAAGAAAAATACATAAATAATTAATGCTACAACATGAAAACTCATAATCGTATACACCATCATATTGTGGTTATAATTCTCAATCGCAAACTTCACGATAGAAGTCGTAAATTTATCACCTGTTAACATTACGCCATACAAAAACGAATAAGCAATCAATTTTGAATGTTCACTTTTAATATTCGACATAATGATTGGCAACAAAATACAACCTTCGAAAAGCGATAAAGGTCCTTGAATAAAACGCAGAATCAAAATCAATTCTGTATTTGTCGTTAATGTCATTCCAAACAATACCAAAATGTTAAGCATGGTCATTGTTAGCAAATAACTTCTGATATTGAAAAAGTGAAAAAATCGAACGTGAATAAATAAGCCACAAACAATAGTGGCATACGCCATCGAAAAAAGGAACTGCAAATCGTCGACCTCCAAATCCAAAAATGATGCTGTAAACGTACTATTCATGTTGAATATAGTCAAAATCATCAAGTGTGGAAATAGCGCAAGGATAAAAATTGGCACAACCAATTTTTGCGGAACCCATTTATTAAATATTGAATTTTGTTGTGACATTTATTTAATTTACTTTTTCTGCGGAAACATTTACATTCATTCCGGTACGTAATTTTTCGTTGTTTTTAGACTCTTTCAGAATTATTTTTACAGGAAAACGTTGTTCAATTTTCACGAAGTTTCCTGTAGCATTATCAGGTTTAATCAAAGCAAACTCAGACCCAGAAGCTGGCGAAAGTGATTCAATTTTTCCTTCAAACTCAATGTATTTGTAGGCATCAGCTTTTATAATAACTGGTTGATCCAAATCGATTTCTCCAATTTGCGTTTCTTTAAAATTTGCAACAATCCATTTCTCTTTCGAAACTACTTGCACCAAGGCCTGCCCTTCTTTTATTAACTGACCTTCTTGTATATTTTTTGTTCCAACCCAACCATCGTAAGGTGCTACAACATAGGTATATGAGAGAATAAGTTTAGCATCGTTCAATTGGGCTTTTCGTTGTAAAATTTGAGTTTTTGCAGGCGCAACTTTTGTTTGTTCTGCAGACGCACTAACATTCACGGCATTACGTTGTTGTTCCAAAGCACTCAAACTTGCTTTTGCTTGTTTATATTTCGCTTCAACTTCTTCAAACTGTTGCACGGTTGCAGCATCTTCTTGCACTAAATTTTTGAAACGATTATAATCTTTTTCAGTTCTCCAAACCTCTATTTTAGCAGCTTCTATATTTGCATTAACAATATTAACATCACTTGATTTTGTATCTACCGCTTTTTCATATGTTAAAACAGATTGCGAAGTCGATTCTAAATTTGCTTCTGCAATATCAATCTGGTTCTGAAATTCTCTATTGTCAATCACAACAAGCGTATCACCTTTGTGTACAAATTGATTTTCTTCGAAATTTACTTTTTTGATAAAACCAGAAACTTTACTCGAAACTGGCGTAATATATTGTCGCACTTGCGCGTCATTTGTATTGACATGTGAACTCGAAAAGAAATAAAACCAAGCTACTGCAGTGATTCCTATGATAATAAAAATCCAAGCAATCGCAGAAAGCGTTCTATTCATTCGTTTTTCTCCTTTTGTCTGTTGTTTTCCCATTTTTATAAGTTTCCTAAAATGTATTGTAATTGATAGTATTTTAATTGTTTGTTAATTTGCAATGAAATCAAATTCGATTGAGCTTCTAAATAAGCGTTATCCGCATCGATAAGTTCTGTAATCAAACTCAATTTGTTGATGTATTTTGTTCTAACAATTCGATAATTTTCTTTGGCTTGACCAATTGCTTCTTCCGCAATTTTTATTTTATCGATCGATTCTTCTAATCGTTTATTCGCTGCAAAAACATCATGTCGAATTTGTTCTTCTTTCTCTTCTATTTCTAATTTTGCAATTGAAATGTTACGATCTGCGATTTGCATTTTTTGTTTATTCTTGAAAAAATTACTCAACGGAATCGAAACATTTACACCAACAGAACCAAATCTGTACAAATATTCTTCTGGTGGAAAAAACATAAAGTTTGGATAATTATATCCATATTCCGCTCCAGCAGTTATTTTTGGTAATGTATTAGCTTTGGTAATTTTCTTATCAATTTCTTTCAAATTCAAATCATCTTTCGCAATTTTCAAGCTTTCACTTTGATCTATTGCTTCCAAAATCATTTCATCAACCAAACCCAAATGCTCTTCATTTGTAAACAAATCATTGGTGTCAATATGCATTTCTTGATTTTCTGGTAAGGCTAAAATTGTTTTGATTTGATGTTCAATAATCGAAATTTCATTCGCCAATTCTGTAAAAGACATTTTATGATTTGACAATTGCAATTCTGTTCTCAAGACTTCGTTGTAGGTTACCAAACCATTTTTTTTCAAGGATTCTGTTTGTTTAATCACAACCGAATCTTCTCTCATTTTATCTGAAATTAACTTTTGTTGTTCTTGCAAATGCAACGCTTGTAAATAAGCTGTGATGATTTGCATTCTCAATTCTCGTTCATCTTTTCGAACTTGCAGTTTCGAAATATTAGTTTCTATTTCAGATTTTTTCTCATCATTTTTTAATTTACCACCTAAATAAATTGGAATTTCTGCCGAAAGTGTAAAATCGTATTTTACTCGAGGAACAGCATATTTTGTAGAAGGTTTTAGAAAACCGTCTTCATATTGGCGTAAATTACTCAAAACATGAAAACCAGTATGAAAGTCTACATCTGGCAATTTCTCATTTTTAAGATCTTTCTCTTTTAATTCAGCAATATTAGTTTTTAAAGCGCTAATTTGTAATTTTTTATTATTTTGAAGTCCAATTTCAATTGCTTTGCTTAATTTCAGTTGGTTATAGTCTATTTCATTTTGAGCATAACTCAACCCACTCAGCATTAACAACAATGTAAGCAACTGATATTTAACGAATTTAAATATCATTTTGTATTATTTATAAGTCTGTTATTGATTTTTAGTGATGCAAAGTTACATTCAAAACACCTTTACCCTCTTGATAAAAAAAGAAAATAATTTGCTCATTTACGCCAAAATAAAGTAATTTGCAAAAGCAAAAATATTTCACTTTATAAAAGTATAAAACAATGTTGTTTGATCAGTTTTTTTTTAACGAAGTTGACAAATCTAAAGTCCATTTTTACATACAACATGCACATTTAGATACGATAGGAACGCGCGTACATGAACACAAAAAAGCACAATTATTATATGCAGAAGGCGGAATTGTACATGTTTTTGTAAACGACAAACATTGGTATTTGCCTGCGCGTTGTTTTATGTGGATTCCTGCAAATACGCCACATTCTATCTTAACGAATAGTAAAACAGGCGATTTGTATAACTTTTATTTCAAGACCGAAAAAGAAGAAAACGATTTTTATTCGATTACAAATATTTATTACACGAATGAGTTGTTAAGGGAAATGATTTTGTACACCAAAAATTGGAGTGGATCAATTTCGGAAAAAGATCCTGCAAAATATGATTTTGTAAAAGCCATACGATCTATTCTACCCGAAATGGAATCGAACAAATTACCTGCTTTTATTCAGCATCCATTTCCAAAAGATCAGAAACTGATTGATATTGCTCGATTTTTGATGAAAAATATCGAGAAAAACTATACAATAGATGAAGTTGCGCAACAATTTGGTTTGAGCACGCGAACATTATCTCGAAAATTCAAAGATAATATGGGAATTAATTATGTTCGATTTTTACGCGCATTACGTATCACAAAATCATTGGAATTGATTGCTGAAAATAAATACAATATGTACGAAATCGCAATGTTAGTTGGTTATAATTCGTTGTCATCTTTCAGTAATATTTTTCAGAAAGTTTCAGGAATTCGACCAACGGAATATGCGCAATTATTACACACAAAAAAACAATAACTTAAGATAAAAACTATGATTATTAAAGCTTTTGCTGGTAGTAACAGCTCTACTTCTATCAACAAACAATTGGTAACTTATGCTACTTCATTTTTAGATGAATTTGAAATTGAAATTTTAGATTTAAACAATTATAATATTCCAACTTTTGACATCGATATTGAAAAAAGAGAAGGCTTTTCTGATGAAATAAAACGTTTTTATCAAACTTTGATTGATACAGATGTTTTATTGATTTCTTTAGCGGAGCACAATGCAAATGTAACCGCGGTTTTCAAAAGTTATATGGATTGGTGCTCAAGAATTAATTATAAATTTCTTGAAGGAAAAAAGGTCTTCGTTATGAGTACATCTCCTGGTGGTTATGGAGCTAAAAACTCTTTAGAAATAGGTTCTAAATTAATTACAAAATTGGGAGGTGACATTTTAGTCGATTTCTCTTTGCCTAAATTCAACGAAAATTTTGCAGAAGATAAAATCACTAATGAAGAATTAAACAGAGAATTGATTCTTAAAATTGATGAATTTAGAAAAAAAATATAAGTTTTTATCTTTTCCTAACATAGGTCAATAAAATTTATGGTTGCTTGCAATAACTTTGCTTCATCAAAAATGAAAATACTCAATAAGAATATGAAAATTTTAGCTTTCGCTGGTAGTAACAGCAAAAAATCAATCAATAAAGAATTATTAAATTATACATTAAATCAAATCGAAAATGCAGAAATCGATTTAGTTGACATCAATGATTTCGAGATGCCTATCTATTCTATTGACCGTCAATTAGAAAATGGATTTCCACAAGAAGCGCAGGATTTTTACAATAAAATCAAAGATGCAGAAGGTGTTGTAATTTCTTTGGCAGAACATAATGGAAACTTTTCTGTTGCATTAAAAAATATTTTGGATTGGGTTTCTCGTATCGAAATGCCATATTTGAAAGATAAAAAATTGTTGTTATTAAGTACATCTCCAGGTGCTTATGGTGGAGGAAATGTAATGGAAGTTGCAACAAAATATTTTGGAATGTTTGCAAGCGGAGAAATTGTAGCAAGCACAACTTTCCCATCTTTCAACGATAATTTCCAAAATAACGAAATTGTAAATGAAGAATTTAAAAATAAAGTATTAGCGCAAGTTAGTATCTTTCAAGAAGCTTTAACTATTGTTGAAGCTTAATTGAAAATGTATGTATTAAAAAAAGGTCTTTCGAACGAAAGACCTTTTTTTTGTTATCAATTTAATTCACATTTATCTCGTAGGTGATATCAATCCCGCCATTTGCAAGCATATCATGTACACTACAATACTTCTTAACCGCTAATTCAGCAGCTTTATTTGCTTTATCTAAATCAATATTTCCTTTTAAGAAAAATTTGATGTGAATATTCGTGAAAATATTTGGAATTTCATCTCTACGTTGACCTTCAACTTCAACTTTAATATCTTCAATTTCTTGGCGTTGTTTCTTCAAAATCTCATTCAAATCAAAAACACTACAACTTCCCAAAGCAATCAAAACTAACTCCATCGGGCGAACTCCTTTTCCTTCTCCTCCAATAGATTCTGGTCCATCAATATTTACTTTTACTGAAGAACTTGGTGCTGTCGCTTCATAGTGAGAAGCCTGATTTACTCTATTTAATTCAATTTTCATCTTATTTCTTTTAAAGTATAAAAATAATCATTCTCAAAAGATTTATTCTAATATTTGATTGAATAATGATTTTCTGAATAAATTTTCACTAAATTTAAATTCAATTATAGAAAATTTACCACAGATGAATAGCATTGTATATTTTGAAATTCAAGCAAATGATCCACAGAAATGCATGACATTTTATGAAAATGTTTTCGGATGGAGTTTTTTAAAACAAGAAGGTTTACCGCTCGAATATTATCGTATCAATACATCTGGAATGGAGGGAGGAATGTTTAAGCGCCCTGCCGAAACACCTCCTCTAAATTGTGGTACAAATGCTTTTACATGTACCATGGAAGTAGAAAATTTTGATAAAACTGCTCAAAAAATCCTGGAAAACGGAGGAATAATAGCTATGCCAAAATTTGCAATTCCTGGAATGTGTTGGCAAGGTTATTTTTTGGATACAGATAACAATGTTTTTGGAATTTTTGAAGTTGATAGGCACGCGAAATAAAACTGAAACACACCAATATGAAACAATTTACTTTTCTAATTTTATTTATTTTTTCGCTGAATTCTTGCGAATCAACTAAAACTTCTGCTGATAAACCAAGTTTTGATTTTTTGGTTGGAGAATGGATTAGGACGAATGAAAAACCTGATCGAAAAACGTATGAAAACTGGAAAAAAGTTGATAAAAATACTTTTTTAGGTTGTGGTTTTACTATCAAAAATAATGATACAATTTCGCAGGAACATCTTACTATCACAAAGATTGATGATAAATGGATATTGAAAGTTAACTTGGACAAAACTAAAAATGAGACAACTGATTTTGATTTGATCAATTCTGATAGAAATTCATTTACATTAGAAAATCTAGAGAATGATTTTCCTAAACTTATCAAATATTGGAAAGTTGGAAATCAGTTAAAAGCTGAGATTAGTAATGATGAATCAAGTAAAATTGCGTTCGATTTCGAAAAAGTAAAGAAATAATTAAGCAACATTTGTGATCATCGCGTAAGCAAACGTTAGAACGGATAAAATTGTTCCGATCATAAAAATTGTGTACGTGATGCTTAACAAACGATATTTTCTTTCCAAAACTTTTCCTAAATAATACAAATCTCTTGTCATAGAATTATATAAATAATCGCGGTCTTTCATAAGTTCTTGCATCGCTTCTTCGTAGGCATCAAGCGACATTTGATAAAAATTTCCGAAGAAAAGTAAATTCACTTTTTTGTTTTTTACATCTTCTTCGTTAAAACTTTCGTACGTTACATTTGGTTTAGTTGCTAAAATTGCAAAAATAATTGAAACAACGCTTGATAAAAGCATTACAATTGAAGGTAAAAGTAAATATTCATTCTTTGGACTTCCTAATTTTGGAACCAAAGTAGAAAGTGCAATCGAAATCACGATAGCATTTACAGACAATAAGATATTGGCTTTACTATCCGCAATATCGCTTAAACGAGTATGATTATTTAACGTCACACGAAAAAGTGTATCAACTCCACGTTCTGGTTGCTGAATTTTATCGTTTTTCTTTTTCTTAATTTCATACTTATTAGGAATATCACCAATCAACTCTATCTCTTTGATTTTGTTTTGTGTATAAATTAAGTTTTCTTCTTTTCCTTTTTGCCAATGTTTTTTTGCGGCATCTGTATAAAAATGATGAACATTTAGAAAGAAATTTCTATTTTCTAGATGCCATTCGTAGTCCGAAAATTCTTTGTGACAAATTTTGGCAATTTCATCACGTAACAACTCAGAAATCTTAGGATATTCGGTTTGTCCTAAATGATAGTTATCTGCATCTTTTACAATTGCTTCACCTATATTTTTCGGAACACTATTTAACGTTGTGATTAAAATATAATCTTGGACTTCGCTGATGTAATTTTCGTCGAAATTATGCTCGCTCAAATATTGTTTTGCAATATTTGCACTTTCGTTTTCATGACCTTGCACGGTTTTTGTATATCCCGTATCATGAAACCAACCAGCAATTAATAATTTCTCTTGTAAATCTGTAGAGATTTGTTCCTCCGCGCTCAAAGTTTTTATAGCTTCTACAACTTTTACAGTATGCATAAAATTATGATACGTAAAATCTAAAGAAAGATTATCTTTGAACAGATTGAAAACATAGTTTTCTATATCTAATAACAATTGGTTCATCACAAGTTTTTAACGCTTAAATGTATGAAATTATTACCAACACTGAACAACAAAAAATTGAATTATCCTTTTTTGGCTTTAGTAGGTTCTTGCCTTTATATGACATCTTGCGCTACGCAACATCCTCAATATGGGAGAAACATTAAGACAGAAAAAGTACAAAATGTAGAAGGAAATAAAATTCAATCTATCTATTTAATTGGCGATGCAGGAGATCTTGATCAACCAAAAAATAAACAAAATTTAGAAATTCTAAAAAATCAATTGGCGAAAGCTGACTCTTCTTCTTACCTTTTCTTTTTAGGTGATAATGTTTACGAAAATGGAATTGTAACAGATTCTACAAAAGCTGAATATACAACAAGTAGAGAAAAACTTCAATTTCAGATTGATTTAGCGAAAGAATTTAAAGGAAAAACTCTTTTTATTCCAGGAAATCATGATTGGCGAAATGGTGTAAAAGGATTAAAAGAACAAGAAAAATTAGTCAAAAATCAATTGGGTAATAAAAAAGCTTTTTTACCAAAAGATGCGTGTCCAATTGATAAAATAAATGTAAATGATAGCATCGGAATTATTGCGATAGATTCTGAATGGTATTTGCAAGATTGGGATAAACATCCTGGCCTGAATGAAAAATGTGATATCAAATCACGCGAAGCTTTCTTCGAAGAACTAGAATCGCAATTGAACAAATATCAAAACAGAACAACTGTTATCACGATGCATCATCCGTTATATTCGAACGGAACACATGGTGGACAATTTGATTTCAAAAAACAGTTTTATCCATTAGGAGATAATTTCAAAGTTCCATTACCTGTAATTGGATCTTTTATCAATTTACTAAGAAGTACAACAGGTCTTAGCCCTCAAGACGTTAATAATTTCAAATACAGAGAGATGGCTTCTCGTATTGCAACGCTTATCGAAAATAGAAATAATGTAATTGTTGTTTCTGGACACGATCACAACTTGCAATACATTCAGCAAAACAATGTCAAACAAATTATCAGTGGTTCTGGTTCTAAAAAAGAATCGGCAAAAGCGGTTGGTAAAAACGATTTTTCTTACGGAGATAATGGTTTTGTTGTCTTAGATTTGTATGATAATGGTGCTTCTAAAGCTAATTTCTATGGTTTTAAAGACGGTGGAATCGAATTATTATTAGCAAAACAAATTACAGAAAAGAAAAAGGAATATTTGGCTCAAGTTTATGATGACAAAAAAATGCCGAAAACGAAAGAAACAAGTGTATATCCATTAGAAGATACACGTAAATCTGATCCGTATAAATTCTTTTTTGGTCGCCATTATCGTCGAACATATGGTCAAACAATTACTGCTAATACCGTTAATTTAAGTCAGCTAAATGGAGGTTTAACCCCTGTTAGAATGGGCGGTGGACATCAAACGCAAAGTTTACGATTGGTGAATGCGAAAGGTGAAGAATACAATATGCGATCGGTGAAGAAAAGTGCCACGCAATTCATTCAGCAAGTTGCATTTAAAAATAAATATGTTGCAGATGAGTTTGAAGATTCGTTCACAGAAAAATTTTTGATGGATTTCTATACAACCAATCATCCATATTATCCACTAACAGTTGCTAATTTGATGAAACCGATCAATATTATGCATTCTACGCCAAAATTATATTATGTTCCGAAACAAGAAGCCTTGAAAGAATATAATGAGAATTTTGGTGATGAATTATACATGATAGAAGAGCGACCAATGTCTGGATATCAAGATGGTGTTTTCGGAAAACCAAAAGATATTGTTAGTACAGATGATATGTTGGCTGCAATTCACAAAAACAAAGATGTTGTTGTAGATAAACAAGCCTACATTCGTGCACGACTTTTTGATATGTTAGTTGGTGATTGGGATCGACATTCTGATCAATGGCGTTGGGGCGTTTACAAAGAAAATAATCAAACTATTTACAAACCAATTCCACGTGATAGAGACCAAGCATTTCCACGTTATGACGGACTTTTCTTTCATTTGATTATGAAAATTCCTCCGCTTAGACATATGCAAGATTACAAAGATGATATCAAAAATGTAAAATGGTTCAACAGAGAGCCTTACCCGTTGGATTTAGCCATTTTAGAATCATCCGATCTTGATTTATGGAAAAAAGAAGCAAAATATATTCAAGATAATTTGAGTGATGATTTTATCAAACAATCATTTGAATTAATTCCTGAAGAAACAAAACAAGAATATGATCAAGAAGTCATTAATAATCTTATTGCTCGAAAATCTAAATTAGAAAAATTCGCTGAAGAATATAATAAAGTTCTTCGCAAATTAGTCATTCTGAAAGGAACAGATGAAGATGAAGATTTTGTGATAACTCGTTTACCAAAAGGAAAAACAAATGTAAAAATCTATTCAGGACAAAATCGAACTTTAATTCTTGATGAAGATTTTGATAAAAAAGAAACGAAAGAAATTCGTTTATATGGATTAAACGGAAAAGATAAATTTAAAGTTGAAGGAAAACCGAGCAATGCTATTTTAGTTCGAATTATTGGAGGAATTGACGATGATGTGTACGAAGTAAAACGTTCGGCAAAAGTAAAAGTATATGATTACGCTAACGGAAGCGATGCATCTGAATCTACCTTTTTAACGTCGAAAAATTTTGTCAACGATTACGAGGTTAATACATACGATTACAAACAACCGATGTATAATTTCTTTACTATGTTACCTAATATTGGCTACAATCCTGATGACGGAATAAAAATTGGTTTATCGCCAACCTACACTGTCAACGGTTTTGATCGTAAACCATATTCGCAACGTCACAATTTGCAATTAAGTTATTATTTTGCGACAAGCGGTTGGGATGCCAAATACAAAGGAACGTTTACAAAAGCTTTGGGTAAATGGAATTTAGATCTTAATGCAGCTTACACTAGTCCGACTTATAGTACAAATTTCTTTGGTTTAGGAAACGAAACCGTGAATAATCAAGAAGAAATTGGAATGGATTATAACCGTGTTCGATTAGAAAGTTATAGTATTGGACCGTCTATTTTCAAAATTATGAATAACAATGGTCGTTTAGATTTTTCTGCGATATATAGTTACAAAAAAATTGAAGAGAATAAAGATCGTATCGTCGAAGATTTACCATCAATTAATAGAGACGTTTTCAAAGGACAACATTTCGGAGAAATTGGAGCCAAATATTTGTTCAAAAATTACGATAACGAATCATTACCAAAATTAGGCATGACATTTTTAGCTAATGCGAAATGGATTTCTAACTTGACAGATTTTGAACGTAATCATTTTTACACAGAACTTAATTTAGGTTTTACGCACAAAATTTCTGCAAATGGAAGATTAACAGTTGCTTCTATGCTAAAAGGTAAAGCAGTTTGGGGTAATTTTATGGAATTCTACCAAATGGCTAATTTAGGTGGAGATCAAGATTTACGTGGTTATCGATTAGGTCGTTTTGCTGGAGACAAAGTTTTCTTACAAACATCTGATTTACGATTTGATGCTTTACGTTTCAAAGCCGTTGTTCCATTGCGATTAGGCGTTTTTGTTGGAGCTGATTATGGACGAGTTTGGTTAAACGGAGAAGACTCAAATAAATGGCATTCATCTATGGGTGGCGGACTTTGGATAAACGGAGCACAATCTATTACCGCAACAGTTTCATACTTTAAAGGTGAAGATCCAGGGCGAATCGTTTTTGGATTGAATTTCGGATTTTAACATATAAAAAAATAACCTTCAAAAATTTGAAGGTTATTTTTTTTGTACATATTTCTTGATTGCTTGCATCATATTTATCCACGCATTTTCTGAATGTGAGCGTTCAAAATCATCCGCAAAATCTTTTCCTTCAATTGATAGATAAGTAAAATTACCTGAAGATTTTAGATTAAAAATCACTTCAATCTCATGGTTTGTATTTTGTTTTTTATAATTATATCGCAAACGTTCATTCTCCATAATAGATGTAATCAAAGCTTCATCTACCAACGTTTCATTATTTTTTAGCGTTACAAACTTTATCTTCTCTCCTACTTTCCATTCGTTACAAGTCATTTTTATGTTTTCAAAACATTCATTAAACGCTCGTTCATCTGTCAAAACTTTCCAAATATTTTCGGCAGTATTATCTATCGAAATATTAAGCAATACATCATCTTTTTCCATTCTTTATTCTTCTATTTTAGTATATTTTTCGAGTTTATTTTTATAATTAATCGAAACTCTAATTGCTTGCAAACCACTTATACCCTGCAAATCATCAATTTCCAAATATTCAACATCTTTTTTCAAAAAATTCTTATCAATTTATAAATTGATATAATTTGAGTATTCTTCTTTTAGGATATCTTCGGTATAAATAATACAAATTTTGTGTGGCAAATTGATTCGTTCATTTGTCCCTTTCACAAAAGCTTTACTCAATCTTTTCTTGATTATTTCATATTTTGCATTGTTGTATCCATTAACATCAAAACGTTTCTCATCTAATTTGAACAAAATATCTAAAGTGGTATTCGTTGCAAAAATCAACGAAGCAACCTCAACTTTTAATGGTGTTTTTTTCTGAATTTCTTTGTAAGATTGTTCCAAAGCTATCATCGCTTGTAGTTGCCAATATCTAATTTCTCGAATATTTTGATAGGAGAATTTTTTGAACGGCGCAATACTTCGTCCAACATACAAATTATAATCAATTCCATCTGTCTTGAAACGTTCGTAATAATGCGGAAATACACCTTGAGCATCTTTCTGAAAAGTATCTAATTTGTTCGACAAAAGTGAATTTGTCATTACAATTGTTTGGTCAAATTTTTTGCGATCAACATAAAATAATCCCGTTGTAGAATCTAATTTTTTTAGATATTCTTCGATAATCGATTTCTCATCATCCTTTACATATTTGGGAATTTCAGGATGAATATGCAACGTAATGTAATCAAATAATTCACTTTCGAAATAGATTTTATCTACATTATCTATTCGTTGCAAAAAATCAGTCAAATCGTCACTATAATCCAAAAATTTATTCTTTTTTGTACGATTATATAACTCGTTACAAATCAAAATCAAGTAATTAATCTGATTAGTATAATCCATTTTTAAACATTGATTTCGAATCACTGACGAATTTCTCACATCCAATTCACCATAAATTGGATATACATTTTGAAAAGAAATCTGCGATTTTTGTTTTCTGTTTCCCGGATGCAATATGTGTTCGCGAGCTTTTTCTCTAAATTTCCAATCTACACTTGGATGCAACGACGTATATTCGGTTTGTATATAAGCATTGATTTGATTCTCAAACTCTACCGTATAACGGTAAATAGATTCTTCTAAAAGAGGCGTGATTTCGCGCAAAAGGTTTGCATTAATTCGATTGAAAACTCCAGCTTCTTTCGAGCCTATTTCTAAAATACCTAAATGAGATTTTCCGTTTTTCAATGGGTAAAGAATCAAACTTTTCAAACCAGATTCATTTGCCATTCTCAACATTTTATCTTGCGGAAACTTCTCCAAAGCAGCGTCAATATTAGAAACAACATAATAATCTGATTTCGATATTTTGTTCTCTAAATCAGCACAAAAAATTTCATTCAGTTTTATTTTTTTATGATTATCAATCAATAAACTATCATTCAATTGTAATAAATGACTAATTTCCAATTGATTTTTATCCGAATTATAAGCCGAAAAACCGACTTCTAAATTATTGATTCTAAAAATAGATTTTAATGCAGAAATAATATCATTTCGAACAATATTAAAAGGTTCTCCATAAGATAATAATTTAGATTTTAAGTTAGAAAGTGCAATTTCAGTCGTATTATCAAAAAATGAAACAAGATTAAACCCTTTTGCAATCCACGATCCAATTGGAATTTTTCTCATCCACAAAGCTGTATCTTCATAATTATTCAACAACTCTTCAATTTCATCTTCGGTTAATTTAAATTTATCTTCGGATGGATAAATACGAAAATAATCATGGTTTATATCAGTCCCAAGATAAATTCTGTAGCCATTTTGATTGTCTATCACCAACTGATTTGATAAATTAAAATCTAAATTTTTATGATAATATTTTGATAAGATGAAGCAACAACAAAACTTATATAATGTATCATAATCTAAATCTTCAAAATTGAATTTTAGTCGTGATTCATTATTATCAATCAACTCTTTAAGTCGATCCGTTGCAAAAATAAATTTATCTGAAAAGGGAAAAGTTATCGCTTTTAAATTATATTTTACAAATGGGTTTGGAATAATTTTCTCAATAATAGGCTCAACATCTTTGATAATTTTCTGAAAATCTTCAAATGTTTCAACACCATTAATCAACTCTGGTCGAGTAGCTTTCAGGTATTCTAGAAAAGCTTTAAACTCTCCAAAATTGTATTCAGATCGTTCTAATTCTTCAATCAGAGATTGGAACGAGTAAATAATTTTGATGGGTAATTTATCGATAAAATTTTCTTTCATATATGATTTAAAAATAACAAAAGACTACTAATAAAGCAGTCTTCAAGTTATTATTTTTTTTAGTCATTATCTTGTAAATACCAAAGTTTCTTCGGTAGAAAGGTTCTCATCAAAACGATAACCATCCACGTCAAATGCTTTCACTTGATCCAAAGTTTCAACTTTATTTTCTGCACAATAACGCGCCATTGCACCACGAGCATGTTTAAAATACATCATGATTTTTTTCAATTCACCATTCTTGTAATCTTGAAACTCTACATCAATCATCGGAACTTTTAACGATTTTCTATCCAAAACTTTTGCATATTCATTGCTTGCTAAATTTAAGATAAACTCGCCTTTCTTCAATTTTGAATTTAGAAAAGATGTCAAAATTTCTTTCCAAAAACCATACAAATTTTTCGAACCATGAACATCTAATTTCGAACCCATTTCCAATCGATACAACATTACTTTATCAGAAGGACGCAACATCCCATAAAGTCCAGATAACAAAAATGCATGTTTATTAAAGTAATCAAATGCATCATCATCTAAAGTTTCAGCATTCAACCCTCTATAAACTTCACCTTTGAAAGCTAAAGCTGCTGGAATAGCTTGTTTTGCAGTAGGTTTAACATTCCAAACCTGATTACGCTCCACATTCATTTCCGCAATATCTTTCGAAATTTTCATTAATTTTTCAAGATCTGTTGTACTCATCTCTTTCATAACATCCATAATTTCTTGCGAATGTTCCAAAAATTGAGGTGTTGTTGCTCTCCATTTAGCATTCGTTTCCAAATTCATCATCTTCGCTGGAGAAAGTAATATTTTCATAGTTTTTTCTTAAAAATAAATTATAAATAATCTTCAATATCACCTTTACCTTCACGTAAAACCTCTACTCCATCTGTCATATCAACAATAGTAGACGCAATATTATCTCCATAACCACTATCAATCACAGCATCCACAAGTTTCTCCCATTTCTCAAAAATCAATTCAGGATCTGTTGTATATTCAACAATTTCATCTTCATCATAAATAGAAGTTGAGGCAATAGGATTTCCTAATTTTTCGACAATCATTTGCGGAACAGCATGATCTGGAACACGAATACCAACCGTTTTTTTTCCTTTGTAAGCGACAGGTAAATTGCGCGATGCATTCATGACAAATGTAAATGGCCCTGGTAAAGCGCGTTTCAAAATCTTAAACGTACTATTATCAATTGGCAAAGTGTATTGAGACAAATGGCTTAGATCATTACAAACAATAGAAAAATGAGATTTTTCTAATTTAACACCTTTCAATCGTGCCAATTTTTCCATCGCTTTGATATTCGTAATATCACATCCTAATCCATACACAGTGTCGGAAGGATAAATAATTAAACCTCCATTTTGTAGAATCTTAACCACTTGATCAATCGCTTTTTCTTGTGGATTTTCTGGATGAATTCTGATATAATCTGCCATTTGTAAATCTTTATTCAAAGATACAAAATTGACAACAAATCAATTAAAATACACATCCAACTTTTCTATCCTACAATTAATATAAATGATAAATATTTAGGACTTACATATAATTTCTATCACATATACTTTGTAAATTTTCTTGAATTCAAAACTTTTAAATAAATACATAAAACACTAAATAACTATAACTTACCCTTCATTATTTCAGAAAACTATCTATTAAGTCAAAACTTATATAATCAATTCATAAGAATAGGTAATTTTAAAATTAATTAATACAAAATATTTATGAAGAAGTTTTATTACAAATTATTTAAAGGATCATTAGTTCTATCTTTGTTTTCAATGTCACCACTTACAAATGCACAAGTTTATGTAATTGGAAATGGACAAATGGCAAAAGCAGTTTCTGATAAAGGAAAAGTTGTAGTTCTTAATTCAAATATAGTTAGTTATTATTGGACACCAGAAGAAGGATTACAAACCTTAGATGAAATGCCTAGTAATGTATACTATATAGGTAATCCTACGATTACTGCAGATGGAAAAACGATTGCAAGTACGGCAACAAATAAAAATACAAACATTGTAGAAATGGCAACGTATAATCTAGAGTCTAAATCATGGAATTTTCTCGGTAATTTAGGTTATACTCTAGATGGAGTAGCAAGCTCTGTATGGGGAATGACTCCAGATGCGAATACTATTGTAGGCTTAGCAAACACTGAAAATAAAGGTTCTAGAGGTGTATACTGGAATAAAGAAAAAGGCTTAGTAGATATTGGAGTTACCTATGCAGATCGTTATTCAAGAATAAATGATGTGAGTAATGATGGTAAAATTTTTGTTGGATGGCAAGATACTTATGATGGATCTCGAACTGGCTGTTTTTGGGAAAATGGAAAACAAACTTTAATAACAAATCCTGAAGGTTTATTAGTTAATGAAATATCTAAAATTTCTGGAGATGGAAAATGGTTAGTTGGTTCTAGTGGTTTTTATGCAACAAAATGGAGCAAAGAAACTGGAATAGTTAAAATAGAGCACCCATATGCAAGTTCTTTTTTTTATGGCGCAGCTACCGCAGTTAATAAAGATGGAAGTCTAATTGTTGGATATTACAGAGGAGCTGGACCTGTTATTTATGGTGAGGGTTTTATTTGGACAGAAAAAATGGGTTTAATGACTCTTAATGCTTATGTAAAAGATATATTAAAATATGATGATTTAGGAATCTCGTTTGCATTGCCATTAGAGATCTCTGAAGATGGAAAACAAATAGTTGGCTACGGAAAACAAGGAACTAATAATGCTGTATCATTTTTAATTAGTTTACCAGATTCTGATTTAAGCACTACTAATATTAATAGCACAACTTTGGAAATTTATCCAAATCCAACAACAGAAACCATAAATATTCAAACAAATGGAAAGTTAACCACTGCTACCTTGTATGATATGAATGGTAAATTAATTCTTAACACTTCTGAAAAGTCTATCAATGTGAAACATTTACCAAAAGGCATCTATATACTAAGAACAATTATAGATGGAAAAGAAAGTACAAAAAAAATAATCAAGAAATAATATAACAAAAAAGGCTTAAAAATAATTTTTAAGCCTTTTTTATGATTGTAGTTTACTACTTATTTTTCAGAATTTCGTGGAAAACAGTTTGAGCAGAGAAAATTCTATTTGTTGCTTCATCAATTACGATAGAACGATCAGAATCTAAAACTTCATCAGATACTACCACATTACGACGAACTGGTAAACAGTGCATAAATTTTCCGTTATTTGTCAAATTCATTTTATCCATTGTCACTTCCCAATCTTTATCACCATCATTCGCTTGACCATAATTTTCATAAGAAGACCAGTTTTTTGCATAAACAAAATCAGCATCTTTCAACGCTTCATCTTGATCATAAGCAATCGTTGCTCCATCAGTAAATTTTGGGTCTAATTCATAACCTTTCGGTTGTACAACTGTAAAATCTACCCAATCTACTTTAGAAAACCACTGTGCAAAAGAATTCGGAACAGCTTGTGGCAAACGACGTGGATGCGGCGCCCAAGTCATCACAACTTTCACTTTCTTTGCAGGTTTTGTTCCTGGCGTATAACCCGTTTTTTCTGCAATTGTAATTAAATCCGCAAAAGACTGTAATGGATGTAATGTTGCACTTTCCAAAGACACAACAGGAACAGAAGATAACTCTTTTACTTTATTGAACATGATTTCGTTGTAATCCTCATCACGATCTACTAATTTCGGAAAAGTACGAACTCCTAAAACATCACAATACGCACTCATTACCTTGATTGCTTCCTTGATATGTTCTTGCGAATCTCCATTCATCACAGCTCCATCAGCCATTTCCAATGTCCAAGAATCTGCTCCAGCATTCAAAACCCAAGCATTTGCTCCAAGATTATAAGCCGCTTTAATAGAGCTTAGACGTGTACGCAAACTTGGATTAAAAAAAATTAAACCAACTGTTTTGTTTTTACCAACTTCTTGTTGAGCAAAAGGATTTGCTTTAATTTCTAAGGCTGTTTTTAGTAATTCGTCGATGTTTTCTACATCATAAACCGAAGTAAATTGTTTCATAATTGAGAAGAATCTTTTGTTTTATTTGTTCTGCAAAATTAGTTGAAACAATCGAGGTTTAAAGAATTATTTGTATATTTTTGTAAGAATTATACACTAAAAATTTTCACAAAATAGAATGAAATACTTTATACTTTTTTTCTCTTATTTATTATTTATTCAAACTGTTAATTCTCAAACAAAAGAATTAGATTCTAAATATGTTAAAAATATAAAATCAACCCTTAGTAATTTCAAATCAAAAGAAGAAAGAAAAGAATATGATAATTATTTTGAATTTTTAGAACATCGAATTTCTCTTAATTATACTAAAAATAATTACATGTTAGATAATGATTATCAAAAGCTTACTCAAAACACTTTTAATCAAATCATTTCTAAAAACACTGATTTAAAATCGAATACAAATAAATTCTATATTATTAAATCTAATATTCCTAATGCTGCTTCGTTAGGTTTTAATATATATTTTATAGAATCTGGTTTATTTAATTTGTTAGATAATCAATTTCAATTTGCAGCCGTAATTTGTCATGAGATTGCGCATAATCAATTAAATCATACAAGATTATCAATAGAACAAGATGCAGAATTTGAGAAAGATTTTAAAAGAGAAATCAAGTCTATCAAACGACAAGATTTTTTAAAATTGATTAAATCTCAAGATGTAGTTATTCAAAAAAAGTATGATTTAGCAGAACAATCGCGCAAAAAAGAAATTTCTGCTGATAGTTTGGGATATATTTTATATAAAAATCTTAATTATCCTAAAAGTGAATATTTTCATCTTTTAAAGAAAATTGAAGAATTTGATCAAAACGATAAATTTATACTTGATGATTCTATCTACGCTTATTTATTTGATTTACCTGAACAAAAATTCAATCCTAAATCGATTAAAATAGAAAAAAACTCATTGTTCGAAGGATTAAATTTTACTGAATATATTGATAAAGATTCTATTCGTACACATCCAAATTTGAATGATCGATTAAATTGGATTCAGAAAAATTTTCAAGAAGATTTTACGAAACAAAATGTAACTCCTTCGGCAGAATTTGAAAATGTCAAAGCAAAAGAAATCCAAAATTATTACGAAAATTATATTCACAATGAAGAATATACAACAGCACTTTTGGAGTTGATGTATGAGAAGCAAAATCATTCGAATAGAACAGATTTAGACAAATATATTGGAATAATTTTCACTAAGTTGTATGAAGGTCGAAAATCATTAAAATTTAATAAATATGTTGCTCAAGTTGATGCAAATGACAAAAATATCAATAAGCAAAAGTTACTGAGTTTCTTATGGAGTTTAACAAATGACGAATTAAAAAATATTGGAGAATATTATACAAAAAAAGCAACTAATTAGTTGCTTTTTCCTTTTATAAATTTAGTTTTTCTATTCGAACTGAGCTTTCTTTCTCATCTTTATTATATTCACTAATAAAAATATAGCCATATTTAGCTTTACCAAAACGCATACTTGTTTCCTTTGTTTTGAAAGGCATTTTATCTTGAGTTAACACGCCATTTTTAAGCTTATTAATGATTAAATTCCAAACTTTTTTATCATTTTTATCTTGTTCGCTATAAAAAAACAAAACTTCGTTTTCAGCTTTATTTTCTTGAGAAAAAAGATAACTATCAAACATTTTTTGTTTCGATTTTTCTAAAACAATATGATTTTTAAAAATTCCATTTTTATCAAAATTAGCGATAATATAGTCTGTAGATCGAATAATAGTAAAGCTATTATCTCCTTTTTGCTTTTCTAATAAAACCGTAAACGAATTATCATCATAATTAAAAAACTCTTTCAAAGCATAACGATAACCATCATTATCTCTTAATGTTTTAAAACCAATATCAGAAAATATTTCGTTGTAATTAATTCTTTTTTCTAACAATTGCTTTCCTACACTATCATAAATTGTTCGCATCAATCCAATAGTTGGTCCAAATCTAGAGTATGGAATAGCATGTTCTGAAGATTCTTTTATTTCTCCTATTACAAGTAGTTTATTATTTTGTATTTCCATCTCAGGAAAAACATAAATACCTTCTCGGTTAGTTTTTGAACTATATACAATATTTGATGTGTTTTTTCCGTCAGCCAAATCATACGTTAACAACCTCTCTACACCAATTTTAGAAAATCCAGAAGATTCATCAACCTTTTTTTGCAATAAAACTAATTGATCATTTTTAAAAGTTCCTAGTTCAAACTTATAACCATCTTTTTTCATTTTTTTATCAATCACATAAGAAAATGTATTCTCATAATTCTCGTTATAAATATTTATACTTTCTAAAAGATTTTCGAAACCAATCTTAAAATCAACATAATAAACTTGATTTTCGTCTTTATACATTTTAAATACATTGGCAGAATACATCGAAGTGTTCAAAAATTTCATCTTATCAAAACTTTCAACTTCAGAAAACGAAGTATAACCACCATTTCTATAAAACATAACATCTTCGGTTTTATTTGTTTTCAAATCAAGCTTCATCAAAATATTTCCATATTCTCCAAAACTTTTAGCATGGTATAATTTCGAATTGATATACAATTTTTGCTTCAAAAATTCTATTCCTGTAAAGCTATAAATTGACTTTGCAATATTACGAAGCTCAAAATCTCCATTCGTAATTTTGTTCAAATTATTGTCTAACAATACATATTCGTATTGAACAAATTTATCTTCTTTTATTAAACCTTTGTTGAAAATGAATGCATATCCAATCACATTTCCATCGTTGTCATTAAGTCGAGAAGATTGCTCTAAAACTCCAGTAGACAACTCTTTCAAATTCTGAACTTGAGCAAAAGAAAAAGTGAGAGTTATAAATGTAAGTAGTACAAATAAAAGTTTTTTCATATAGTTTTTAAAATAATTTCTAATAATCTTAAACGTCTAAAACAACGTCAATTCATCTTGCGGACCACGAATGTCTAAATCTAAATCATTGTTCAATTTCTTGATGAAATATTTGGCTAACATTGGCGATTCTAACTCTAAATTTTGATGAATAAAGAAATACAATTTCTGCAAACCTTCTGCTTTCCAAAGTTTAATTGTTTCAATCCATTCATCTAATCGTTCATAATCGGATGGAATATTTGCTCCAACAAAATGCACAAAAGCTTCATTCGAAGTCAATCGCATATGCACCATATCTCTCCTACCCGCTGTGTCAACAATGATATTTGAAATGTTATGCTTTTCTAATAACGAAACTAATTGATTAAAATTTTCTTCATTCGAAAACCAATCTTCATGACGAAGTTCTACAGCTAACGGATAACCTTTCGGAAAATTTTGAATGAAATTTTCTAATTTTTCAAAATCTTTTGGGGCAAAATTTTCGTGCATTTGTAAGAAAATCATTCCTAATTTTTCTTCAAATAACGCAACTGCATCCAAATATTGATTCAGTTTATCTGTCACATTTTGCAATCGACCATAATGACTAATACTTTGCGGAATTTTTGGGAAAAATTTAAAATCTTTTGGCGTTTTATTCGCCCAAGTTTCTACATTTTCTTTACTCGGAGAACGATAATATGTCGCATTTAACTCGATACTATTAAATTGTGTTGAATAATAACTTAATTCATCTTTTGTTTTAGGCGGATAAAAATTCTTCAAATCTTGCTTATTCCATTTCGCACAGCCTACATATACTTCAAAATTATCTGATTTATCAGCCTTATTCAACAAATCAATCGTTTCTTTTGGCGTTTTTGGTAATGTAAAATCAACCAATTCTGGGTTTTCTACTTTTCCGAATTTCATCTTTCTAAATTTGAACGAAAATTAAGCAATTATAAGCAGTTCGCAAGATCTATTTTACGACAAAATGTCAGAAAAATTTCATTTGGAATATCTTTTGAAATTTAGAATTCGTCAATAAATCTCATGATTTAGACTATTTACAAGAAAAACTAATTATTAAATAATAAAAATACAATAACGATGAATAAAGGAAATATTAATGTTTCGGTAGAGAATATCTTTCCATTAATTAAGAAGTTTTTATACAGCGATCACGAAATTTTTTTGCGTGAATTAATTTCGAATGCTTCTGACGCAACCCTGAAATTAAAGCATTTAACAAGTATTGGTGATGCAAAAGTAGAATACGGAAATCCAAAAATTGAAGTAAAAATCAATAAAGATGATAATACTTTACACATTATTGACCAAGGTTTGGGAATGACAGCTGATGAAGTGGAGAAATACATCAATCAAGTAGCGTTTTCTGGAGCGGAAGAATTTATCAATCAACACCAAGATGCGGACGGAATTATCGGACATTTTGGTTTAGGTTTTTATTCTGCGTTTATGGTTGCGGATAAAGTAGAAATCATTACAAAATCATACAAAGACGAGCCTGCAGTTCATTGGACATGTGATGGTTCACCTGAATTTACGTTAGAAAATTCGGATAAAACTGAGCGTGGAACTGAAATCGTTTTACATATTGCTGAAGATTCGAAAGAATTTTTAGACGAATGGAAAATCCGTGAATTATTGAATAAATACAATAAATTCATGCCAATTCCAATCAAATTTGGAACGAAAAAAGAAACACTTCCTTTACCAGAAGGTGCTGCTGAAGATGCAAAACCTGAGGAAATCGAAGTTGATGATATTATCAATAATACAAATCCAGCTTGGACAAAAGCGCCATCTGAATTGTCTGACGAAGATTATCAAAATTTCTACAGAGAATTGTATCCAATGCAATTTGAAGAACCTTTATTCCACATTCATTTAAATGTTGATTATCCATTTAATTTGACTGGAATTTTGTTCTTCCCAAAATTAGGAAACAATATCAATATTGATAAAGATCGTATTCAATTGTACCAAAATCAAGTGTTTGTAACAGACGAAGTGAAAGGAATTGTACCTGATTTCTTGATGTTATTGCGCGGTGTGATTGATTCTCCAGATATTCCGTTGAATGTTTCGCGTTCGTACTTACAAGCTGATGGAGCAGTGAAGAAAATTTCTGCGCATATTACGAAAAAAGTGGCGGATAAAATGTCATCATTAATAAATCAAAATCGTGAAGATTACGAGCAAAAATGGAACGATATTAAAGTTGTCATTGAATATGGAATGATTTCGGAAGATAAATTCTTCGAAAAATCTGACAAATTTGCATTGTATCCAACAGTTGATGGTAAATATTTCACTTGGGACGAATTGAATGTTGCAATCAAAGACAATCAAACCAACAAAGACGGAAAATTAGTTATTCTTTATGCTTCTGATGTTGATGGACAAGATCAATACATTCAAATTGCTAAAGAGAAAGGTTACGAAGTAATTTTATTAGATTCTCCTATTTCTTCTCACTTGATTCAGAAATTAGAATCAACAAAAGAAAATGTAACATTTGTTCGTGTTGATGCAGATCATATCAATAATTTGATTGAAAAAGATGAAGTTAAAATTTCTAAATTATCTGATGATGATAAAGAAAAATTGAAAACTGAAATCACAGAATCAATCAACAACAAATCATATACAATTCAATTAGAAGATTTATCTGGAACAGACGCGCCTTTCATCATTACGCAATCAGAATTTATGCGTCGTATGAAAGACATGCAAGCTTCTGGTGGAGCTGGAATGTTCGGAATGGGTAATTTCCCTGAAATGTATAATGTTGTGGTAAATGCAAACTCGGATTTAGCAACAGAGATTTTAGCTAAAGATTCGAAAGAAGAAAAAGATGCGTTGATTAACCAAGCATTAGATTTAGCAAAATTATCACAAGGTTTGTTAAAAGGTAAAGAGTTAACAAATTTTATCAATAGAAGTTTTAAGAACATTAAATAATCTCAGAACACTATATTTTAGTAATCTTAAACTTAAAATCCAGCACATCATGTGCTGGATTTTTTATTTCTCAATAGATTTATTGATGTGTTAAACTTTTAAAGTTAGTCTGAAATAATTTGCAAAACATGATTTTTGTCATTAATTTTACATCAAGGAATTAATAATTATTCGTTCAGGACTTCAAAATACTTTAGTTGTTATGAAACAGAACATTAAAATTAATAGTTGTTTTTCCACAAAATAACGAAATTTTTAAGCCGACAGAGAATTTTCATAATAAGGTGAAAATTAATTCAAATCATTATCAAAAATTTCGGGAAGGATTTCAAGAAATTGAAATCCTTTTTTCTCCAGACGTTCTTTTTAAATCGATTTTACTCATAGTTTCTGCATTTTTGCACTTGGTTAATAATCAAACATGAGTACATTTCATTTATTATTTACAATAGATATTTGTTCTATTTATAAAAATTCTTTTTTTATAATCATTTAAAAAGAACAAGTTACAATGGACTTATTCAGAAGAAAGAATTTGACATTGGGAAGGATTTCAAGAAATTGAAATCCTTTTTTTATGCAATTATTATACAAAAAAAGAGCGACAAATATGTCGCTCTTTTAATATATATCAGAATTTTATTATTCTTGTGATACAATTTTTGCAGATAAATACTCACGGTTCATACGTGCGATGTTATCTAACGAAATTCCTTTTGGACATTCGATTTCACAAGCTCCTGTATTTGTACAGTTACCAAAACCTTCTAAATCCATTTGAGCAACCATTTTTTGTGCACGACGAGCTGCTTCTACTTGTCCTTGTGGTAACAATGCGAATTGAGAAACTTTAGCTCCTACGAATAACATTGCAGATCCATTTTTACAAGTTGCAACACAAGCTCCACAACCAATACATGTTGCAGCATCAAACGCTTCATCTGCATGCATTTTGTTTACTGGAATGTTGTTTGCATCTACTGTACGTCCTGATGTGTTTACAGAAATGTAACCACCAGCTTGTTGGATACGGTCGAAAGATGAACGGTCTACAATTAAATCTTTGATTACTGGGAATGCAGCAGATCTCCATGGTTCGATGTAAATCGTTTCACCATCTTTGAACATACGCATATGTAATTGACAAGTTGTAACACCTCTATCTGGTCCGTGTGCTTCACCATTGATGAATAAAGAACACATACCACAAATACCTTCACGACAGTCGTGGTCGAATGCAACTGGCTCTTTTCCTTCCTCTATTAATTGCTCGTTTAATAAATCAAGCATTTCTAAGAAAGAAGAATCAGTAGAAACATCTTTTAAGGAATATGTTTCCATTTTTCCTTGAGCATTAGCGTTTTTTTGACGCCAAATTTTCAGCGTGATGCTGATTGTTTTTGATGATGCCATAATTCTATATGATATTTTGACATTTTGCTTGAAGGTTTGTTATCAAGCAAAATGATTTTATTATTTATAACTACGAGTTTTAAGCTCGATATATTTGTAATTTAATTCCTCTTTGTGTAAAACCTCTGTGTTGATGTCATCACCTTTATATTCCCAAGCGGCAACATAAGTATAGTTTGCATCATCACGCATTGCTTCACCTTCTTCTGTTTGGTACTCCTCACGGAAGTGACCACCACAAGACTCATTACGGTTAAGTGCATCAATTGCCATTAACTGTCCTAATTCTAAGAAGTCAGCTACACGTCCAGCTTTTTCTAACTCAGTATTCATTTCGTTAGCATCACCAGGAACTTTTACATCGCGGTAGAATTCTTCACGTAAAGCAGCAATTTCAGCAATCGCTTCTTTTAAACCTTCAGCGTTACGAGCCATACCTACTTTATTCCACATAATGATTCCTAAACGTTTGTGGAAACTATCTACAGTTTTAGTTCCTTTATTACTTAAGAAATGTTGAATTTGATCTTTAACAGCTTTTTCAGCTTCGTCAAATTCTGGAGTATTTGTAGGAATTTTACCTGTACGAATATCTGCTGATAAATAATCTGCAATTGTATAAGGCAATACGAAATAACCATCTGCTAAACCTTGCATTAATGCAGAAGCTCCTAAACGGTTAGCTCCGTGATCAGAGAAGTTAGCTTCTCCAGCTACGAAACATCCTGGAATTGTTGATTGTAAGTTGTAATCAACCCAAACACCACCCATTGTGTAGTGAATTGCAGGATAGATACGCATTGGATTTTCATATGGATTCTCATCTGTAATTTTCCAATACATTTGGAACAAGTTTCCATATTTCTCCTCAATCCATTTTTTACCTAATTTCTCGATTTCAGCATCTGATGGATTTTGATCTCCGTTTGCGAAAGCAACCTCACGACCTTTTTTCTTGATCTCATCTGTAAAATCTAAGTAAACTCCTTCTCCAGTTTCGTTAGCTTCAATACCATAACCAGAGTCACAACGCTCTTTTGCAGCACGAGATGCAACGTCACGAGGAACTAAGTTACCGAATGCAGGATAACGTCTTTCTAAGTAGTAATCTCTGTCTTCTTCTTTGATATCAACAGCTTTTTTCTTACCAGCACGGATTGCTTCAGCGTCTTCTTTCTTTTTAGGAACCCAAATACGACCAGAGTTACGTAAAGATTCAGACATTAAAGTCAATTTAGATTGATTTGTTCCGTGAATTGGAATACAAGTTGGGTGAATTTGTACATAACAAGGGTTAGCAAAATAAGCACCTTTTTTGTGAATTTTCCATGCAGAAGTTACGTTAGAACCCATTGCATTAGAAGATAAGAAATATACGTTTCCGTAACCACCAGTAGCAATAACTACTGCGTGAGCAGAATGTCTTTCGATTTCACCTGTAATTAAATTACGAGCGATAATACCACGAGCTTTACCATCTACAAGTACAATGTCTAACATTTCGTGACGATTGTACATTTGGATGTGCCCTAAGTGGATTTGCTGATTCATTGCTGAATAAGCTCCTAATAATAATTGTTGTCCTGTTTGACCTTTCGCATAGAAAGTACGAGATACTTGTACCCCACCAAAAGAACGGTTATCTAATAACCCACCGTAATCACGTGCAAAAGGAACCCCTTGCATTACACATTGGTCGATAATATTACCAGAAACCTCTGCTAAACGATAAACGTTAGACTCACGAGCGCGGTAATCACCACCTTTGATTGTATCGTAAAATAAACGGTAGATAGAGTCGTTATCTCCTTTATAATTTTTAGCAGCATTAATCCCCCCTTGTGCAGCAATAGAGTGCGCACGACGTGGTGAATCTTGGTAACAGAAAGCTTTTACTTTGTATCCTAACTCTGCTAAAGTAGCAGCTGCAGAACCACCAGCTAAACCAGTACCTACAACAATAACATCAATTTTATCACGGTTATTTGGAGCCACTAAGTTTAAGTGTGCTTTGTGTTCGCTCCATTGTTGTGCGATATCTCCTTGTGGAGATTTTGAATCTAATATACTCATTTCTTGATATTATTTAATTATTTAACAAAAAAATGGTAAACAGCGATGATAATGAAACCTGCTGGAATTAAAATTGAATACCATTTCCCGAAAGCAACAATTACTGGAGTGTATTTGTTGTGTCTTGCACCAATAGATTGGAATGCAGATGCAAATCCATGTTGTAAGTGTAATGATAAAAATACAAATGCAACAATGTAAATTACTAATCTTACAAAACCTAAAGCACCTTCTAATGTGAAAACGTGGTTTAAGTGATCCATAAAGTAATTTCCTTGAGCAAACTCAGGATTTGGAGCAATGTAGTGATCAGTAATTGTAGGAACCCAAAAGTCATACAAGTGTAATAATAAGAAAACTAAAATTACAGATCCAGAAACTAACATGTTTCTTGACATCCAAGAAGCATTTGCAGCACCATTATACTTTTGATAAGCAACTGGTCCACGCGCTTTCTTGTTTTGCGCTTCTAATACAAACCCCATTACAAAGTGGTATACAACACCAATTAATAAAATAGGTTGCATTAAATATTGGATAAAAGGGTTATCACTCATGAAAGCCGAAACTTCATTGAACCCATTCGGATTAATAACAGATAATGCATTAATCACGAAATGTTGTAACAAGAACACGATCAAAAATAACGCTGAAAGCGCCATCGCGAACTTCTTACCAATCGACGATTTTAGTAATGATTCATTTGCCATAAAGCAATTCGTTTAATTTTTTAGATATTTCCACAAATTTAATCATCCCGTTGCTCTAATCACAATGAATTATATCATTTCATTAACAGATTTTGATAGTTTAGAATCATTCTTAGTTATTTAAGACATTTTTAACAAATTTTCTAAATTTTTATTGCTTAATAAATATTTAATTTCTATACTTGCAATAGAAAAGTAGAACAACTTTTCATAGGTTTAAGTTAGTTAGGTTAATCCTCTTATAGTAATATAAGAGGGTTTTTTATTTTTTAGGTGTAACATTATTCTTTTTTTTACTACAAATAGAGAGCAACAGAATAATAGTTTGAATAATAAAGCAAAAATATTTACCGAATTAGTCGAGAAAAATCAGGGAATTATCCACAAGGTTTGTCGTATATATACGGACGACAAGGATTCTCATGACGATTTATTTCAGGAAATTGTTTTGCAATTATGGCGCTCTTACGATTCCTTCAAAGGAGATTCAAAATTTAGTACATGGATGTATCGTGTTAGCTTGAACACAGCGATTACATTAATCAGAAAAAAAACAAAATCGAGTGAAACTGATTTTAATGAAGCTCAATTTTTAAATTTAAAATCAGAAGATAAAGACGAATTTTTAGAGGAACGCATCACACTTTTATATGCTGCAATTAGATTATTAAATGACGTAGAACGTGCATTGGTACTGCTATTTTTAGAAGACTTACCTTACAAAGACATTGCCGAAACTTTAGGAATTTCTGAAGTAAATGCACGCGTTAAGATGAACAGAGTGAAGATAAAATTGAAAGAGATAATGTCTAAAATGGAACAGTAATGGAGTTAGATGACTTAAAATCAATTTGGGGTTCCATAAAGGAAGAAGAAAAGTTTGATCAAAATCAAATTTTTCAAATGTTGAAGAAAAAATCGTCAACGACAATAAAATGGTTATTTATATTCACTTTTTGCGAATTTATCCTTTTTCTTGTCTACAATTTATATGTTTTAATTTCAGGAAAAAACTTCTTTAATAATGAAGTCAAAACATTAGTCGAAGAAAAAACGATTAATAATTACGAAATCGCTTCCGTTTTTAGTATTGTGATTACGTTTGGATTTTTGGTAATGGCTTATCGTTATTTCAAGAAAATAGATCTTAATCAATCTGTTGTCGATTTGATGAAAAACATTATTTCATTTCGTCGATTGGTGAACTTGTTTATTCTTTTCACCGTTTTGAGTTTAATTGTTTCCTCTGCCCCATTCTATTACGAATTAGGTCAATCTATTTATTTAGCAAAACATGCCAATGATATACAACCAATTGCGAATAATGCTGCTGTTTATGGTTGGATTGCAATAATAACTGCTGTTGCTTTTATTGTGATTATAGGAACGGTTTATTATGGAATTATTTATTTTTTATTTTTAAGAAAACTTCAACAAAACATGAAAGAGTTGAAAGAAATGAAATAAAATCTTATTTTTGTAACCGAAATGAAAAAATTTATCCAATATATTATGCTTACAATTTCACTGTTTATGACAGTGTATCAGTCTGCGCATATATTGGATCATGCTCTAAGTAAAGAGCATAAAGAGTTGAAAGATAAATTCTCTAACGTACATGATCACAGCTGTACAATTTGTCATTTCAATCAACATTTTATCGAAAATGATTCAGAAATCGAGTTATTCGAATGGTCTCAATCATTTATCCAAAAAGATAAAACGCTTTACACAACTCGTGTAAAACAAGCAGTATTACTTACTCAAAAAAGTCTTCGAGCACCACCCTACGCAATTTAATTTCAAGAAAAAACCACCTTATTTTTTTAACGTTATTAAATTATTGTATTTATGTCAATCAACATAAAATGGAGCATTGCTGCTACATTATTGTGCGGAACTGTGTTTGCACAAAACATTTTCGAAGGTCAAATTATAGATAAAAATCAAAAACCAATTCCTTTCGCAACTGTATATTTCAACAACGAAGAATATCACACAAATGCCGAAGGAAAATTTAGAATCGAAAACTTAAACAAAGGAAATTATCAAATTCAAATTGATGAGCAAGGTTACGAACCTTTTTCTCAAAATATTACGTTTGATTCACAACAAAAATTTGTTTTTACACTTACTTTTCACAAATCGTACAATTTAGATGAAGTTACTGTTTTAGGCCATCATCACGATTTTTCAACAGCTAATGTAGAACGTGTCGATCAATCTTATATTCAAGAAAATTATGCAGGATCGTTAGCAAAATCGCTCGAAAATATTGCAGGTGTCAATGCTTCAGGAATTGGATCATCAGCTTCAAAACCAATTATTCGTGGACTTGGTTTCAATCGATTAATTGTTGCTGAAAATGGTGTAAAACAAGAAGGACAACAATGGGGAGCCGATCATGGCTTGGAGATTGATGCACTAAATGTTGAAGATATTGAAGTGATAAAAGGCCCTGCGGCTTTGGAGTACGGAAATGAGGCTATTGCTGGAGTTATCAAGATTAACAATAACAATTTACCAGCAAAACATTCACTTTCTGGAGAAGCAAAAGCTTTGTATCAATCGATTAATGATAATTACGGAATTGGATTTAATTTAAAATCTCGAAACGATCATTTTTTCTATAAAATAAAAGGTTCGTATTCTGATTATGCCGACTACAGAACGACTACAGATCGCATTTATTATCTGAATCGTTATTTGCCAATTTACAATAAACGTGTTAAAAATACGGCTGGACAAGATTTGAATGCTGAAATACAAACAGGTTATATTGGCGAAAAATTTCGTTCAATTTTAACGGTTTCTAATGTTAATCAAAAAATTGGTTTTTTTCCTGGTTCTCACGGAATTCCTTCTGTAGATAGGCTTCAAGATGATGGAAATTATAGAAATATCGAATTTCCTTATCAAAAAGTTAATCATTTTAAAGTGATTTCCGAAAATGAATTTCGTTTAAATTCAAAAGATGTTTTAAAATTTTTGGCAAGTTATCAAAACAATCGTCGCCAAGAAGTTAGTTCGTTTCACACTCATTATGCGAATCAACCCGCTCCAACAAAAAATCCTGATTTAGAATTAGATTTTAATCTTTCTACTTATGATTCTCAATTAAAATTTGAACATAATCATAGCAAAAATTTCAAAACAATTATCGGTGCACAAGCACAATTGCAAGCCAATAATATTGCGGGTTACAATTATTTATTGCCAAAATATGATCGAAATATTTTTAGTGGATTTTTGATTGAAGAATTCAAAAAAGGAAATAAGTGGAAAGTTACAGCTGGTTTACGTTACGATTATTCAACGTTCAAATCAGAAGGTTATTTTGATGATTTTCTGTACAATTATTTGATTGAAAAAGGAAATTCTGAAGGAATTGCAGATTATTATGCAAATCGTAGCAAATCTATTGATCGTAATTTCAGTAATTTAAACGGAATGATTGGTGCAACTTTTCAACCAAATGATTTATGGGATTTCAATTTAAATGTTGGAACAAACTTCCGTTTACCAACCGCTATAGAATTGGGTTCTAACGGAATTCATCACGGTAGTTTTAGACATGAACGAGGTGACGAAAATCTTGATGTAGAAAAAGGAATTGCAGTAGATTTCAAATCTGTTTTTCACAAAAATGATTGGGATATTTCGCTAAGTCCTTATTTATATTATTTCAGCAATTATATTTTCTTGAAACCTTCGGGACAATTTTCGATTCTTCCTCATGGTGGACAAATTTATCAATATACGCAAAGCAAAGCGTTGTTGACTGGTTTTGAATTTGAAGTTCGTAAGAAAATCAACGAAAATTTTGATGCAAATCTTGTTTACGAATATTTATATAATCGCCAAATCACGGAAAATAAAAAATTCGGAAATTATCTTCCTTTCACGCCTGCAAATAATTTATTTGGACAAATTAATTATAAAATCAATCAAAATATTGGATTTTTAGAAGGTTTGAGCTTTTTTGCAAATGGAAAATATACATTTGAGCAAGATAAAATTGCACAAAACGAAGATATTACACCAAGTTATTTCTTGGTTGGAATTGGAGGAAAAACGAAACTTAAATTCAATAATTTTAGTGCAAATTTAAGTGTTCAGGTTTCTAATTTATTCAATAAAAACTATTACAACCACACCAGTTTTTATCGTGCATTGCAATTACCAGAACAAGCTCGAAACATACAAGTTATGTTAGGAATTCCGTTCGGAAAATAGTTGATACATGAAAAAGAGACATCCTATTTTTGGACTTTTCTTTAGTATTATTCTTTTTTCGATTCCAATTTTTAATCAATTACATTTTTCTTTAATCGATCATTCACAAGATTTTTCGAATCAAAAGAAAGATATTATTCATCATCAATGTAATCACTTTACATTCTATTCTGTCTTTATTGACACGCATGATGATCCAAAAATTGAAGGAAAACAAAACGAAGAATTTTACAGAAAAGAAAGTTTTGAACAAGTAGAAAAAATTAAACTTTCTACAATTGAATATCATTTTACACGTGGTCCGCCACAAGATTTTGTTTATTCATAAATCAATCAAAATCTTAAAAAATAATATTCAATTCAAAAAAAAATAAACAATGAAAAATTCAATTTTAAAATATTCATTTATAACATTATCAGCATTATTTATTACATCTTGCTCATCAGATGATTCTTCATTAGATACAACAAAACCAGAAATTAATTTAATTTCACCAAAAGATGAAGCTCACCTACATTTAGGTGACGAGATTAATATTGAAGCTATCTTGAAAGATAATATTGAGTTGGGAGCTGTAAAAATTGATATTCATTATGCAGGAGATGGACATACTCATAACCATCGTTCTGCTAGTGTACAAGAAGCTTCAAGTTCTACAAATACTCAATGGGAATTTACCAAAGAAGAAGCAATTCCTTCAGGTAAAAAGGAATATGCATACAATTATAAAGTTGCAATTCCTCAAGAAGGTATTGTAGATGGTGCATATCATTTAGGATTAATTCTAATTGATAAAGCAGGAAATCAATCCGAAACATACATCGAAATCGATATAGTTGACCATAGCCACGATCATTAATTATTTTTTTATATAAAAAGCCTGAAATTTCAGGCTTTTTTTTATGCGCATTGTTAAAAGAATGTTATTTTAGCACTCCTCAATTATATCAAAACAAAAAAATGATTGCAATAGCAGATAGCGGTTCTACTAAAACGGATTGGGTAATTTTAGATAGCGACCTTAATGAAGTTTTTAGAACAAGTACAATCGGATTTAATCCGTATTTTGTAACATCAGAAGATATTACGACTGAATTACAAAAAAATGAAGATTTTGCACCTGTTGCAAATGATTTTACAAAAGTCTTTTTTTATGGTGCAGGAACTTCCAGCGAAGCAATGCATGCTGTTGTTAAAGAAGGTTTAGAGAATTTCTTTACAAATGCAGAATTTGTCGTAGACCATGATTTATTAGCTGCTTGTTACGCAACTTATATGGGAAAACCTGCAATGGTTTGTATCTTAGGAACAGGGTCTAATTCTTGTTATTTCGATGGAACAACAATGCGCGAAGAAACAAAATCTTTAGCTTATATCTTAGGTGACGAAGGTTCTGGAAATGACTTAGGAAAACGTGTATTACGCGCTTTTTACACAAAAAAAATGCCTCCACATTTAGCCAAAGCTTTTGATGATTATTATAAATTATCAGTAGATGAGTTAAATAAAAATGTGTACCAAAATAAATTTGCAAACACATATTTAGCATCTTTCAATAAATTTGTTGTCGAACATAAAAATGATCCATTTATTCAGAAAATTATTTATGATGCAATGTCTTCTTTTGTCGAATATCAAATTATGCCTTACGAAGAAGCTCGTCATTCTGAATTAAATTTCATTGGCTCAATTGCTCATATTTACGAAGATGTTATTCGTTCGGTTGCGGCAGAATATCACTTGACAGTTGGTCATATTATTAGAAAACCAATTGATAATGTTGTTGATTATCACAAAAAATATTTGATTAAATAATCATGGCAACTCAACCAAAAATAGCGGTAATCTCTTACAATACTCCTCATCGCAAAACACAAGATGTTTTACACGGATTAAAAGCTAAAGGTTACCAAAATGTAAAAATATTTGCATTGCCTTTTATACAAAGGGAAAATCCGTTCAAACCAATTTATCAACATCGTCCAAGTAAGGCGATTCAAGTAAATTTAGATGATTACTGTAATAATTTTGGTTATGATTTTGATTTGACAACTGCTGAAACGTTGAACAATCAATTAAACGATTATAAAGCTGAATATGTGATTATTGCAGGAGCAGGATTATTACCAGATGAATTGGTTGAAAATCATAAAATTATCAATACGCATCCAGGTTTTTTACCTTTGACGAGAGGTTTAGATTCATTAAAATGGGCAATCACAAAAGGAGTCGAAATTGGTGTTACAACTCATTTTGTAGACACAGAAGCTGACGCTGGCTTTTTGATTGAACAACAATATGTTCCTGTTTATGGGAATGATACGTTTCATTCATTGGCTAATCGTCAATATGAAACAGAAATTGAAATGTTAGTTAATTCGATTGAATTGATTCCAACACTTTCAGAATTCAAATCACTTTCATCAAATGAATTTGAGGCTACGCGCAGAATGCCAAAAGCTATCGAAGAAAATTTGATGCAAGCATTTGAAACATACAAAGAAAAATATAAAAGGGATTAAATATTTTTAGATAAAAAAACAAAAAAGCTAACCAATTGGTTAGCTTTTTTTTTAAATATAATCCTTCACTCTTTTCACAATTCTTCCGCCAATAGCTGATCACCTTTTTTTCTAACACTTTTATATGCTCTATAACACACATATAAAATAACCAGTACAAAAATAAATGCCAAAGGAGCCAATACAATTGCCGTAATACTTAATACAATAGAACTAAACGTTTCTCCTGTATTAACCAAAAAATTTCCCGCTCCCGCAGTTGTCGTGGTCGAAACAGCTCTTGCAGCAGCAGTTGTACCGCTAATCGCAGCCGCAGTTCCTCCTCCGGCTATAATCGCCAAAGCCCAAGTTGCGACTTCGTTCATTTCTGGCATCGTAATTCCAACCGCTATTGTTCCTGCAATTCCAGCTAAGGGAACCGCAATCGTATCCAACAAATTATCAATAATTGGAATATAATAAGCTCCAATTTCTACTAACATCGCTACACCAAGTGTTATAAGAGCCGGTGTACTCCCAACCCACATCCAACTTTCGTCGAGATTAATAAAACTTCCTCCAAATTTGACAGCTAAACTTAATACAAATAAGGGAAGAAAAATCCGAAAACCAGCAGCAGCGGCTAATCCTATTCCGAGAAATAACGAAAAAATAGTAGACATTGAGATTAAATCGTTCATAGTTTAGTATTTTATAATAGTTCTGATTTTATAAATATAATGATAAAAAAGATAAAGTTTTTATAATTTTTTCTTTCCTTTGCATCCGATTAAGAGAAACCAAGTACTGCAAAGTACTTTTTTTGTGTAAATAAACCTAAATGTTTGAGCTACATCTAAATAATCGAATAATAAATCAATCATTTTTTAAATGCATTGATAATTATTTCTTTTCTCAAAATCAATCAACCAAAACTTCTTCACGACAACATTTAAAATTTTGCAAGAATCAATTTCTTTTTATTTTAATTTCTGATAGGAAAATTTTATCTTTAAGGAAATTTTACGAGAACTCTTGCAATGGAAACATCAAACGAAATTAAAAAAATTAATAAAACAAAAATGCTGGTAATAGGAATTGCAGGAGGAACAGGTTCGGGAAAAACAACTGTTGTAAATAATATTTTAAGAGATCTTAATGCGGAAAGCGTTATCGTTATTTCTCAAGATAATTATTATAAAGATCATCCTGAATTATCTTTTGATGAACGTTCTAAAATCAATTTTGATCATCCAAGATCAATTGATTTCGAATTACTAAAAGAACATGTCGCTTTATTGAAAAATGGCGTATCAATCGAACAACCTGTCTACTCGTTTATTACGCATAGTCGCAAGGAAGAAACGATTTTAACGCATCCACAATCGGTTATTATTGTAGAAGGAATTTTAGTATTGACTGATGCAGATTTACGCGATTTATTTGATGTAAAAATCTTTGTTCATGCCGATTCTGATGAGCGTTTAATTCGTCGTGTGCGCCGTGATATCCAAGAACGTGGACGCGATTTGGATGAAGTTTTAACACGTTACCAAAAAACGTTAAAACCTAT
The DNA here is from genome assembly GCF_030324345.1 of Empedobacter sp. R750. Lineage (NCBI taxonomy): Bacteria > Pseudomonadati > Bacteroidota > Flavobacteriia > Flavobacteriales > Weeksellaceae > Empedobacter > Empedobacter sp. R750. The sequence goes on from NZ_JACAGF010000009.1 coordinate 127,037, forward strand.
GCATCAGCAATTTATAGAACCATCTAAAAATTACGCAGACATTATTATTCCGAATATGAAAAAGAAAAATTCTGTCGCAATCAAAGTTTTATCAACTGTAATTAAAGAAAAACTCAACTCGAAAACTACTGTATAATGAAAGAAAAATCGGAAGAAATCTTTGACGAAGAACTTACACCAGAAGTACCGAAAAGAAAAATTAAGGATACACGTGTATTCAAATTTGTTTGGAATCGTTACTTTGTTCTAACGGTTGCGTTTGCTGTTTGGATGATTTTTTTCGATCAAAATTCTTTTTTCGTACATCGCGAGTTGGATAAACAAATCAAATTATTAGAAGTTGATGAACAATATTACCAAGAACACTTGGATACTGAATCTGAAAAATTAAATCAACTAAATAGTAATCCTGCTGAAATTGAAAGAATTGCAAGAGAAAAGCATTTCTTGAAAAAAGATGATGAAGATATTTTTATCATTCAGCAAGAAAAAGTTACGAAGCCACAAAATAAAGAAAATGAGTAAGTTATTTGAAAATTTTGATTCTATTTCTGAAAAAGAATGGAAAAATAAAGTTCAAGTCGAGCTAAAAGGTTTAGAATATAATGAAACCTTGGTTTGGGGAACGAACGATCAAATAAATGTAAAACCATTATATACAAAGGATGACGTCGATTATTCGGCTGTGCAACCTTTGCCAAAATCGTCAAAAGATTGGAAAATTATTTCGAAATATACAGGAAATAAAAACCAAGATTACAGCTTTTTGTATGGATATTTGATTGATCAAAATCAAGTTAATCCTTCATTAGAACTTCCTAATTATTTGGATTTATTCATTAAATATGATGGAACTTCTGATTTAAAATCGCTTGAAAATCTTCCAAATCTGAAATATTTAGATTTAGATATTTATGGATATTTGGCTCAGAATGGACTTTGGCAAAATGATTCAGAAAAAGCATCAAAAGAATTGGTGAAAGAAGCATTAGAGTTGAAAAATTTTGAGAAAGTAATTTCAATTCAAGGAGATATTTATCAAAATGCTGGTGCAAATCATGTTCAACAAATTGCAATTACACTTGCGCATGCTGTAGAATATTTAGAAAATTTTGGAGCTGATATTGCAGATAAAATCTATTTTAAATTCGCTGTAGGAAGTAATTATTTCTTCGAAGTAGCGAAATTAAGAGCGTTCCGTTTCTTATGGAAAATGATTTTGGAGCAGTATAATAAAGAAAGTGAAGCATTTATTTTCACTTCAACATCAGATCGAAATAAATCTAAATTAGATATTTACAACAACGTTATTCGTTCTACAATAGAGGCTTCTTCGGCTATCTTTGGATCAAGTGATGCTGTTTTTGTTGGATCATATGACGAAGTAAATAAAGAGTCTGATTTTGGATTAGAATTAGCCGCAAAACAACAATTATTGTTGCAAAAAGAATCTTATTTAAACCAATTTGCTGATCCTGCTGCTGGTTCTTTCTACATCGAAAGTTTGACAAATCAAATGGCTGAAAATGCGTTAGAATTGTTCAAAACAATACAAAATGTTGGTGGTTTTGTGAATGCTTTACAAAATGAAACTATTCAAGATTTTGTTTACACAAGCGCGAAAAAAGAGCAAAAAGATTTCGATGAGCAAACCATTAAATTAATTGGTGTAAACAAGTTTAGAAATCCTGCGGATGTGATTGAAAAATCGCCAAAAGAAAAAGTGGTAAAACAAGCACTTTTTGTTCCAATTGTTCCAACTCGTTTGGCAGAAAAAGAAGAAAAAAAATAGTTTTTACATGAATTGGATACCAATTTCATTAAAAGAACTCGACAATATAATCGAAACTTCAGTAACTGTGATGGATGCTGAAGTTTTGTGTTTTTGGAATTCTATAAAAATAGTTCCAGAAAAAAGACTAGTTCCTTCTTATAGTAATGAAGATTATTTTTGGATTGTAGGAAAAATCAAAAATTATATTATTTATTACAACGATATTGAAGAAGGTTTTAATATTTCTTTAGAAAATAATTTATCGTATATCGAAGTGATTTCTGCTGAACAAGATGAGCTTCATTTCGCATTGATGAAACTTCTTAAAAACTATGAAATCTAATAAATACATTTTTCAACGACTTATAGCCGGATTTATTGATTATGCAGTATTTATAATCATTGCAGCGCTTTATATTTATAATTTTGGAACTTTAGCGAGTGATGGAAGTTATAATGTAAACGGAATAAATGCTTTACCTATTTTTATCTTTTGGTTCATTTATTTTGTTATGATTGAAGTTATTTTTCATGGAACTTTAGGTCATTTAATCCTAAATTTGCAACCTGTAAATGCTAAAACAGAAAAACCAATTAGTTTTTCGCAATCTTTTATTCGTCATCTTTTCGATCCTATAGATTATTTTATTTTCAGTGGATTAATTGGAATTTTAATTATAAATAACTCAAAAGAAAGTCAACGTTTAGGCGATATTGTAGCAAATACTAAAATGATTAAAAAATAACAATTTGAATCCAACTATTTTAACAAAAGAATTTCAAGAATATCTAAAAACAATCGAACATGAAGACATCAAATCTATAGGTTTGAAAAAATCGTTATTTGATGAAATTTCTTCTGCTGAAATCGCTCAACAATTGAAAGGAATTCAAGTTTCAAAACATAAATTTCCAACACTTTATTCGACAGAAAATATTTATTTTCCGCCTTCAATTAATTTGGAACAAGCAAGTTCAGAAGCCACAGCAAATTATAAATCAACTTTAGTTAAAGGAAAAAATTTGATTGATTTAACCGCAGGTTTTGGAATTGATACCATGGCTTTTGCAAAGAATTTTGACAAAGTATATCACATCGAACAAAATCCTGAATTGAGTGAGATTGTACAACATAATGCTAAAATTTTAGCGCCAAATTTAGAAACCTATACAGGAACTTTTCAGTCTTTTTTTGAAGAAAATCCTACATTAAAATTTGATGTTATTTATCTCGATCCAGCAAGAAGAAATTCGAGCGGAAGAAAATTTATTTTGGAAGATTTAGAGCCAAATATTTTAGAATGGATTCCAACTTTTTCCGAAAAAACAGAGAAAATTATCATCAAGCTTTCGCCTTTATTAGACATCACTTCTACCCTACAACAAATTGATTCAATTTTTGAAATACACATTGTTGCATTAAAAAATGAAGTGAAAGATTTTCTAATCATTTTAGATAAAAATTCTTCAACAAAAAACCCTTTGATAAAAGCTGTTAATTTAGAAAATAATCAATCCGAATTTTCTTTTCATTTTGAAGAAGAATATAGTGCGAATGCAAGTTTTGGAGGAATTCAACGTTATATTTACGAACCAAATGTTGCGATTCTAAAAACTGGTGCTTTCAAATTATTGAGCGAAAAATTCAATCTTCATAAACTTCATCAGAATACTCATTTGTATACTTCGAATGAACTTTTAGAGAATTTTCCTGGAAAAATTTACTTGATTGAAGAAGAAATTAAAAATCAAAAAAAAGAAATTCTAAAAACAAAAGCGAATTTATTAGTCAAAAATTACAATCAGCCAATAGACGTTATCAAGAAAAAATTCAAAATTATTGATGGTGGTACAACAACTTTAATTTTTACTCAAAGCATTGATGGTTTTCATATTCTAAAAACTTCACGAGTTTAGTTGGGTTTCGAAAAAAGTTGTGTTAATTTTATACAACAATTTTCAACCTTAAAAAATTACACTTGAAAATCATCAATAAAATTGAAAACTTTATCTACGGAGAAGCGCTTTCAGATGGCTTAAAAACTTCTTTAGCGATTATCATTCCGCCTATCGTAGCCAGCTTGTTTGGCGATTTATATGCCGGTGTAACGATAAGTCTTGGTGCAGTTTTAGCACACATGACGGATACACCTGGTCCATTTAAAGAACGCCGAAACCTGATGTGGCTTTCCGTGCTCTTGATTTTCCTTGTTTCATATTTCACCAAAACGATTAACAGTTACCCAATATTTCTAGGTATTTGTTTAACACTTATCGTATTCTTTTCTAACATGTTAACCGTTTGGGGACAACGTACAAGTGCGCTTGGAATGGTCATTATGATGTCAATGGTAATGAATATGAATGATTTACGACATGAGTTAAGTCCTCTTCATATTGCACTTTTTGTGACTGCTGGAGCAGCTTGGTACACTATTTTTAGCCTAGCTATTAGTACCTTTCGTCCTTATCGTATGGCGCAGCAAAACTTAGCTGATACAATGATTCATATTTCTGAATACATTCGAATCAAGGCTTCTATGTTTGATAAAGACTCTAATTACGATGATATTATCAAAAAATTAATCGATGAACATGTTGTAATTAACGAAAAACAAAGTTTAGTTCGTGAATTAGTTTTTTCGAACAAAAAATTGGTAAAAGACCTGACACCAATTGGGCGTTCGATTGTGTTTATTTTTTCTGATTTGGTGGATATATTTGAAAATGTAACAGCAAATCAATACGATTATGTGAAAATTCGAGAAGTTTACGGTGATACAAAAGCAATGCGCAAAATCTATAATTTAATGAATAAATTAGCGCATGAGCTTAAAATGATTGCTTATCATATTAACTCGAACAAACGTCCTAAACAACCTACTTTTGACTTTGAAGTTGAGTTGAAAAAGATTGATGATGCTATCAAAGAATTATATGCAGAAGGACAAAAACCAATCGTTTTATCTAAAATTTACATCAATTTAAAGCAAATTGTTTATAAAATAGAGTTTATCCATAAATTTTTCTATGATGATTCATTCACAGAAAAAAAGAAAAATCCACTGGATCATGCCGAACATTTTGAACCTACAGTTGATTATTCTTTACGAAAATTAAAAGATCATCTGAATCTAAAATCTTCAATTTTTAGACATGCAATTCGTGCATCAATTGTAATGTTATTAGCTTATGGTGTCACGTTTATTATTCCGATGACTTACCATAGTTACTGGATTTTGATGACAGTTTTAGTGATTTTAAAACCTGGTTTTAGCGTAACAAAAAAGCGAAACTTTCAGCGTTTGAAAGGAACAATTGGCGGTGGATTAGTTGGGGTTTTAATATTATTGATTATTCCTCAACACAGTATCCGATTTGCTTTAATGCTTATTTTCATGTTGATGGCTTACACTTTTATTCGTCATAAATATGCAATTGGTACATTTTATTTAACCGCATATATTCTTATTTCGTTTAGTTTTTATTCGCAAAAAGATTCATTGTATATTATTCAAGAACGTTTTATTGACACACTTGTTGGAGGATTTATGGCGTTTATTTCGAGTTACTTGATTTTACCAACTTGGGAAAAAAATAATATGAACGAATATATTCAAAAAGCATTGATTGCAAATTATGAGTTTATTTATTTGGTTTTTAAAAAATTAGCAGACAACGAAGTTTCTACAACTGATTATAAGTTAGCTAGAAAAGATGTTTTTATTGCAATGGCAAATATTAATTCAGTTTTTCAACGTGTAATTTCTGAACCGAAAGGAAAACAAGAAAATGCTAACGTACTGAATAAATTCACCATTTTCAACCAGTCATTTGTTTCATATTCAGTTGGTTTAGTTAAAATTTTAAAGAAAAATAATTCTGTTATTTTAACTTCAGAACACATTCGATTGATGAAGAAAATTTTGCAATTATTGTTACAAAACATTCGGCTTTATGGCGAATATGAAACAGAAAATTTACCTAAAACAATAGAATTTGGAGAAAAAACTGTTGCATATACTGAAATTGAAACAGAGGCTTTGCAAAATGATTCTGAACTGATTGAAGATCTATTAGAGTATTTATACGAGATTGCTTACGATTTCACAAAAGTTGGTCACGTTTTTGTGAAAGAACAACCGTTAAAAGAATAATAAATGACAATCATTCAACTGTTTAAAAATCTACGTCCATTTGTAAAACCTTATCGTTCTTTGGTTGTCGCAACTTTGCTCCTAACCTTAGTTGGATCTTTTACGTCACAGGTAAACGCCCTTATTTTACAGTATACCGTAGATTCTATAAATGGTTTGGTTGAAGCTGGAAAAGGATTAAAAGAAGGTCTGAAAATCATTTCGTTTATTTCAATTGTTTTGATGACAAAAGAAATCTTGAATGCTTTTATCACATTTGGTCAAAAATATTATGGTGAAAAGCTTAGAATCTTAGTTTCACAAGATTTAGCACAAACCATTATCGAAAAGATTTTGACGTATAGAATGGCATTTTATACAAATCAAGATAATCAAGCAGGAAAACTTCAAACCCGTATTGACAGAGGAATTGAAAGTTTGACACGTTTAGTTCAAAACTTTTTTATCGATATTCTTCCACTTTTTGCCAATTCAATTGTTGCTTTAATTTTAATGTTCAATGCTAATTTTTATGTTGGATTGGTTGGACTTTGTATCGTTCCGATTTATTTCATTATCACGCAACAGCAAGCGAAAAAGCTGAGTGGTTGGCGACGAAACTTAAGAGGTTATCGTGAACAAAAATCACAAGGAATTATCAGCATAATTGATTCAATTACAGTAATTAAATCATTTAACCGAGAAGATATAGAAGGTAAAAAACAACTTGATTTGCAAAAAGAATTGACGAATAATCAAATGCAAACACGCAAAACAAGCTTCTTTTTTGATGGTTTAAAATCTTTTATCGAGCAGTTTGGCGTAGTGATTATCATTATTTTAACTTCGTATTTGGTTCTTGACGGACAAATGACAATTGGTGCAATTATGTTTCATATTTTGTTGTTTAACAACGTTTCTGCGCCTATTCGTCAACTGCATCGTATTTACGATGAAATGAATGATGCTATGATTTATTCCGAAAGTTTCTTTGGAATTTTGAAAGCAGACAATGAAAAAGAATCATCTGGGAATTATCTTCCAACAAATCTAAAAGGAAAATTCGAAATCCAAAATGTTGACTTTTCTTATCCAAATGGTTACAAAGCCTTGAAAAATATCAACATGACAATTCAACCCAATAAAATTACTGCTTTAGTTGGTTTGTCTGGTGCTGGAAAAAGTACAGTGATTAATTTGTTAGATAAATTTTATCAACCTGATTCTGGAAAAATTCTACTTGATGGAATTGATTTAGAAGAATATGACACGCAATTTTTACGTGATAATATTGGGTTGGTTTTACAAAAAAATCACATTTTTAATGGAACAATTGAAGAAAATATTCGTTATGGAAATGTAAACGCAACTTTCGGAGAAATAGAAGATGCTGCAAAACGCGCTTATATTCATGAACAAATTATGGACTTGCCAGAAGCTTATCAATCCAAAGCCTTATTGTTATCTGGCGGTCAACAACAACGCATCGCCATAGCACGTATGTTTCTCAAAAATCCACCAATTATTTTTCTAGACGAACCTACTGCAAGTTTGGATGCAATTGCGACAGAACAGATTAAAAATAGTTTGGATGCCATCAAAAAAGATCGAACAGTTATCATTATTTCGCATAGTATTTCTCAAATTATCGATGCCGATTATACATACGTGATGAAACAAGGCGAAGTTGTAGAACACGGGATTCATGAAGATGTCTACAAAATGAACGGCACTTATAAAGAGATTTTTGATGCGATGGCAAAAAGCTTAAACATTGAAAAAATTGCCAAAACTTTTGACGATGAAGAAGAAGAAAATTATTAGCAATAATTTTATTATAAAACATTATAAATCACTACCTTTAAAGAGGTAATAGGATAGTGTATGAAAAAATTAGTTTATTTTATTGTTGGGGTATTGTTTTTTACCCAATCTTGCGAGCAAAAAAAAGAAGCTCCAAAAGAATTAGCACTTAATACGGTAACTTACGAAAATGCTTTAGACGTTCCTGTAAACAAAGTTGGTGTTCTCATTAACATAGATTCTCTTGGTTTTTTTGATCATAATTCTCAAAATTTAGATCAAAACATTGATTCAAAATCAATTGAAAATCAGCTTAAACAAATAAATTCTAAATTTGATATTGTAAAAATAATTCGTGATAAATCTGAGAAAATATTAAACGATAACAAGTATACTTATCAAATGATTGATAAATTTGATAAAAAACTAATTCCGAATGAATTAATCACAAAGGAAAATGTAAATCAAGTTAAATTTAATGATTTAAAAAAAGCGATTAATCAAGATGATTTAGTTTTGATTAATGTAAAATCGGGTCTTGATTATGATCCTGCCAACAAACAGAAATACATCGCAAAAACATATGTCTATATTAATATTTTAGACCTTAAAAATAATGCTTTAAAATATAGCGAAACAATTGGTGGAACTAAATATATAGACGAAACAATCAATAAAAGTACGACGGATTATTTAGAGAAAATGATGAAAGAATCATTAAACGAAACGTTGGATATTATTGATAATAAATATTAAATACATTGAACTATGCGCCATTTTTTTGGCAACTTTTGGAAGTCCTGAACCCTTAAAAAGTTTCAGGATTTTTATTTTTAATGACATTCTAATATTGACTTTTATTCATGGTATATTTTTTGTTAATTTTATGCTAAAATTATAGGATGCCTATTATACGATATTTATCTTTTATTCCATTATTGACTTCTATTTCGGGATTTGCACAACAATTGATTGATCCGCAACTTCGATTGCCTGTTGAAAAAGCGATTGAGTCGAGTTACGAATTAAAAAATAAACAATTGGAAGTCGAGAAAAACAATTACCAATATAACGAAGTAAAAGGTAAACAACAACCAAGTTTATCTGCAATTGCGCTGGGTGGTTATCTAAACTCGAACGGAATTATCGATATTCCAACCAAATCAATCGATATTTTGTCCACAGAATTGTTTTCGGGTAATCAAAAATTCAATACCTCTGCAGGATTATTTACTGTTGGAGTTAACGCCACTCAAATTATATTTTCGGGATTACAAATTCCAAATGCGTTGAATGCTATTCAGGAAAAAAGTACTGCTTTAGATTATTTGAAAGAAGCCGAAAAAGAAACTATAACCAAAGATATTTTACAAACTTATGATCAATTGATGTTATTGGTCAAAGTAGAAGAATTAATTTCAAATTCTGCAAAACGATTGGATAAAGAACATCTTAAAGTGCAGAAAGCAATTCAAAATGGTTTAGCTATTCCATACGATCGGGAAAAAATAAAATTAGCAATTCTAGAGTTAGAAGCCCGACAAGTAGAATTGAACGGTAATCGACAATTGCTATACAAAAAATTAGAAATGTTGACGCATCTATCTGAACAAGATCTTCAACAAATTCAATACGAACTTACACCTATTGATATTCTTGCTTCAAGCTATACTTTAGAAAATAAAAAAGAATTGAAAGCACTTGAACACTCTGTAAAAGCTTACGAATTTCTGTATCAAAAGGAAAAAGGTTCACATTTACCGCAAGTTTTTGCATTCGCGAATACCAATTACACCTCAATTTTTGGAAGTCATTTCAAATTAAAAGATGGTGATGTATTAGGTGATGTTAATTTAAAAATGAACCAATTTTCGATGTTCCCTAATATTTTGATTGGTATTGGCGCAAAGTGGGAATTGTTGGATGGCGGACAACACAAAAATAAATTAGTACAAGCGAAAACTGACATTTTAATAAATGAAAACAAGTTGAAAGATTCCCAAGAAAAACTGAATTTATTATTAAGTAAAAACAAAATTGATTACGAAACTTCTACTGAAAAATTGAAAGTAAATAATCAACAAAATACCATTGCAACAAATAATTTAGAAATTGCTTCAAGACGATTTCAAGAAGGATTAATAGATGTAACCGAGCGTTTGGCTGCTGAAAATGATTATTACAAAGCCAATCTAGGTTATTATGCTCAAATCTTAGATCAACGCTCTAAAACCTACGAATTACTTCAAACATCTGGAGAATTATTTAATCAATTATCAAATTAGAATCATGAAAAATACATTATCCTATATTTTTGCTTTAAGCGGATTAATTCTTTTTACAAATTGTAAATCATCTAACAAAGAAAATAAAAAAGAAGAGCAAACTATTTTTCAAGGTAAAATTGAGCGCGATCAAATTAGTGTTGTAACAAAAATCCCAGGAAAAATAGATCAAATATTAGTTCACGAAGGCGATGAAGTAAAAAAAGGACAAACGCTTTTTGTTTTACAATTACCAGAAGTTGACGCGAAGAAAAGTCAAGCTGAAGGCGCAGTAAATTCTGCCGAAGCTCAATATGAAATGGCTAAAAAAGGTGCAACAGATAATCAATTGAAACAATTGCGTGCAAAAGTTGCTGGCTTGAAAGAACAATTAGATTATGCAGAAAAATCAAATCATAGATTAAAAAATATGCTTCGAGATAGTCTTGTTCCGCAACAAAGTTATGATGAAGTTTATGCTAAATATCAAGGTGCTAAAAATCAATATTTAGCTGCAAAAGCGGAATTAGCTGATGCCGAAAATGGAGCGCGTGTAGAACAACAACAAATGGCTTTGGGACAAAAAGAGCGTGCTTTGGGAGCTTTGCAAGAAGTAGATGTTGCTGAGGCGGAAAGACACATCAAAGCACCACAAGACATGACGGTTGAAACAATTAATCTAAAAGTTGGAGAATTAGCTTTGGCTGGATATTCTATTGCAAACGGAATTTTGGAAGAAACTACATTTTTTAGATTTACAATTCCTGAGAATAAAATCGGGCAATTGCAAAAAAATCAAATCGTCAATTTAAAAGTTCCTTATAAAAATAATATGGTTTTGAAAGGTAAAATTGTTTCGATAAAAGTTCTTAATTCGTATGCAAATATTTCGACTGCTTATCCTGATATCGATCAACAACAATCGCAATATGAAGTGAAAGTTGTTCCTGTTGACTATAAACAAGCTGCTCAACTATTGACAAAAGCAAATGTAGTTTTAGATCTTAATGCTAAATAAATTCTGATGAAAACGATTTTTCATTTAATTATACGAGAATTCAAACTTTTCTTCAAGAATCCTGTTTTACCTATTTTATTCTTGGGAGCACCTATTATGTATGGTGTTCTGATCGGAAATGTTTATAAAAAAGGGAATGTAACCGATTTACCAATTATTGTTGTAGATGAAGATCATACAACGACAAGTCAGAAAATTATTCAGATGTTAGATGAAAATGAATCGGTTAAAGTTGCTGAAGTTTTACCTTCAACATTTGATTCTAAGAATAAAGCTTTAGCAATCGGAGCTGAAGTTGTGGTTGTTATTCCTCGAAACTTTCAATCTGATGTACAACAAAAAAAATTACCCGAAATCGCTTATTTTGTAGATGCTTCAAACACGTTAACTTCTAATACAGCAGCAATCGCAATTACGACAGTTTTAACAACAATGAAAGCTGGAATTTCGATAGAAACAGCTCGAAAACAAGGCGTTCCTGAATATATTGCAACACAAAGCTACGAACCATTCAAATCAACGATGATTCGCCAAAATATCAGAAGTGGAAACTACTTATATTTTATGCTTCCAGGTGTTTTATTAACCGTATTACAACAAGTTTTATTATTAGGTTTAGCACTTTCATTTGCTTCAGAATTTGAGAATAGAACATTTAATGAATTGATCTCAAAATCATCCAATCCGTTTACCATTTTATTCGTAAAAACTTTCCCTTATTTATTTATGTCAGTATTTATATATATGCTGTATTATTGGTTCGGAATGTTTTATGACATGAAATTAGAAACCGAATTTTGGCCATTCTTCACTTCTTCTCTTGCATTTATTTTAGCCGTTTGCTTTTTAGGATTTTTAGTCAGCATTCTCCTTCCAAGCCAACTAAAAGCAACCGAAGTTTTGATGGTTGTTGCAACACCAAGTTTCATTTTAAGTGGATTTACATGGCCTTTAAGTCAAATGCCAAAATGGATTCAAGCAATTGCAGATTGCATTCCGTTAACACATTATTTGAAAATATTCCGAATACTTTTCATCGAAAAAGGCGATCCTGCGTTAATTCAACCACATTTAAATAATCTAATTGTAATAGGAAGTATTTGCTTTGTCTTATCTTTGGCCATTCTAATCGTTAAAATAAGAAAAGCTAAACAATCGATGAAACAAATCGAAACAGAAAAGATTTAGCATCTTTTTTAACTTACAAAACAGATAATAAACTATGAATTTTCTTACAGTTGAAAATCTAACCAAATCATATGGAATCCGAACTTTATTTGAAGATGTAAATTTTCATGTAAATGAAGGAGACCAAATCGCATTCGTAGCAAAAAATGGAAGTGGAAAATCTACTTTACTTAAAATTTTAGCTGGATTAGAAACGGCCGATTCTGGCGAAGTTCGTCCAAATAAAGGTGTTAAAATCTTAATGTTGGATCAAAGTGATGATTTTGACGAAAATTTGAAAAGTGAAGAATATATTTTCAATCATTCGAATGAAGTTTTAGATGTTGTTCGACAATATGAAAACATGATCGAAAATGATCCAACAAATCCTGATTTAATTGATTTAATGGGAAAAATGGATGTTTTAGATGCATGGAAAGTTGAACCAACAATCAAGGAAATTTTATCAAAATTGAAAATTGATTTCTTGGATCAAAAAATTGGAAAACTTTCTGGTGGTCAGCGCAAACGTATTTCTTTAGCAAAATTTTTGATTGATTTAAGTTTCGAAACTGGATATGTTCTTTTAATTTTAGATGAGCCTACCAACCATTTGGATATCGAAATGGTAGAATGGCTTGAATATTTCTTGAACAAAGAAAACAAAACATTGATTTTGGTTACGCACGATCGTTATTTCTTAGATGCAATTTGTACCAAAATTCTCGAAATGGAGGACAAAACATTGTATGTACATTCGGGAAATTACGAAACTTATATTACGAATAAAGCATTGCGTATCGAAAATCAAAATGCGACAATTGACAAAGCGAAAAACCTTTATCGTAAAGAGATTGAATGGATGCGTCGTCAACCGCAAGCGCGTACAACAAAGTCTAAATCTCGTATTGATGCGTTTTATGATACTGAAAAAGTGGCTAAACATAAAATTGTCGATCAACAAGTAAAATTAGAAATGGTGATGACGCGTTTGGGTCAAAAAATCATTGAGATGGAACATGTTTCGAAAGCATTTGGTCAAAAGAAAATTTTAGATGATTTCTCTTATATCTTCGCTCGTGGTGGAAAAATTGGTTTAGTCGGAAAAAATGGTGTTGGAAAAACCACTTTCTTGAAAATGTTAGAAGGAATTGAAACGATGGATTCTGGAACAATTGAACGTGGAGAAACCTTAAATATTGGACACTTTAAACAAGATGGAATAGAATTTAAAGGCGACGAACGTGTCATTGAGTTTGTGAAAGATATTGCAGATTTTTTCCCTCTTTCTAATGGAAAAGAAATGCGTGCAGAACAGTTCTTAGAAATGTTTTTATTTACACCAGAACAACAACATACTTTTATCTCAAAGTTGAGTGGTGGAGAGAAAAAACGTCTGCAATTATTAGCAATTTTGTACAAAAATCCTAACTTTTTGATTCTTGATGAGCCAACAAACGATTTAGATTTACCTACTTTAACGGTTCTTGAAAGTTTCTTAGAAGAATATCAAGGTTGTTTATTAGTTGTTTCCCACGATAGATATTTTATGGATAAAGTGGTCGATGAATTGATGATTTTTGAAGGCGAAGGAAAAATTTCTCGTTATATGGGAACATATACAGAATATCACATCGAGAATAAAAACAAGCCTGTAACTGACGATAAAAAGGTTGAAAAAGAAATCGTTATTCAGGAAAAAGTTGAATCGAAAGAGAAGATTGTAGAGACAAAACCAAAAAAATTATCGTTTAAAGAACAACGAGAATTAGAAGAAATTAATAAATCTTTACCAATTCTTGAAGCCAAAAAAGAAGAATTAACGAATTTACTTTCCGACCCAAATTTAGGTTATGACAAAATCGCAACTATTGGAGATGAACTACAAAAAATTGTAGACGAATTAGAAGAAAAAGAATTTCGTTGGTTAGAATTAAGCGAATAAAAATATTGAAAAGGAACTTTTTTTGAGTTCCTTTTTTTTGTTTTAAAAATTTATTTCTATATTTACTCTATCAATCATCAGGAGTTTCTGAAAAATCAGAACACCAACCGAGCCAAAACCGCGCTACGGTGGTATAGAATGAGGGCAAACGCCAAAATAAAAGGTTATTCTCCACTCTATCCTGTTGTTTTTATCATTAAAAAATTAAAACAATGGAAAATCTAAAAAATGAATTTGTCGTATTATTCCGTGAATTAACTGACAACGAATTAGTCGATCGCTTTAATCAAAATGTAGGAAACAGTTCCTGGAATTCTGCAAGAAGATGTTATGTCAAAACATTATTTGACGAATTACAATACCGTAATTTTGATTGCACAACCATAGAAAGAGGAAACACATTTTCGCTTCAACATTATGTAGTATTAATTGAAAATAGATTAGAATATTTAGATTAAACATAAAAAAAGGAAAACTTGAAACAAGTTTTCCTTTTTTTATGGTAGACAATATTACTTACTCTGCTCTTTTATAAAATCATTAATCGTAACATTTAATCGTTTATTTCGGATATCTTTTTCAAAACGAATTGGTTCTGCAACACGTTCTGCACAATCTTTCATGCCGCAATTTTCGCACGTAACTGCAACTTCTTTTACAGGAATTGATGGGTCATTCATAAATTTAACTTTACGTTGTGCTGATTTATACAACACACCTATCGTTACGCTTCTTAAATAATTTGGATTGAATGGATCTTTCGTTGCTGAAGAAATCACATAATATTTTTGATTATTATTGAACGGATACAATGAAATTTGTGCAGAAATCTCATGATGATCATCTTGATGTTTTTCCAATTCTTTCAAAACATTTAACGAAACCCAACGACGACAATAATGCTCATCCGTTTCATTTGCTTGTGGCGATTGTTGTTGATTAAGGTGAAGTTCTTTCGTTAATTTATATGAATTTGAGCCAACTTTTGCTGACAAACGCAAGAAAAACAAATCACGAATATTAAAATGTTTGGGTAACAAATTTGTCATTCGTTGATAAACCGTCTCAGGAGATTCGGTATATTTTCCAAGAATTTCTTGAAATTTAGACAAATCATGATGCTCTATAGCAAACAAATTCTGCATATCCTTTAACAATTTTTCTTCTGGTAACAACAACGCTCCAGCAAAATAAGATGCATAAAAATTGTTTAACAATTGATCAAAATTATCAAAACTTGCCCACGAAAATGTATACAAACGTTCCTTCAAATCAAGGTAATTATAGCCTAATTCTTTCGCTAAAATAAATCGTTTTTGATCATTGTCAGAATTGATATTGATATACAACAATTTTTTTTCTTTGATAAAAATAGAACGCAATTTCGCTAAATCCTTCCCTCCTAAAGAAGTGAAATCTTCATAAAGAATGGTATAATTATATTCTTCTTTCAGAATTTCTTCCATCGTTTCATTTTTTACAAAATCTTCTGATTCAATCAAATATTCTTGTAAAAAACTTTTTGCTGATTTTTCAATTTCAGGAAAATAATTATCATTTGCTTCCTGAAAAGACCTCAACGAAGCCAAGAAAAAACTTTCGCGTGTAAGATTATAATTATTACCTATTTCAATCAACGTAGAAATAAACGCATTTACCTTCATTGGTGCGTTAGAAATGATCTCAATTAAATCTCTTTCTTCAATTCCGAAGAGTTCCAAAGGAATTTCTTGCAATAAATTTGATTGTAGAATCTCAGCGACTGGTGCTAAATTTTTATCCAATTTTAGTGAAACTATCTCATCGTAAGGAATTTCCAACGCTTCGGCAAGAGCAACAATTTTATCAGTTTTTGGATATTTTTTACCTTTTTCGATCTCATTCAAATACGATTTCGAAAGTCCAGTTAACTTAGATAACTTAAACAATGACAAATCCTTAGCTGTTCTTACTTGTTTTAGTTTCAACCCAAAAATTAATTTAATGTATTCTTCTTGCATAATTTTTTCAAAAATATTTGGTAAATGTAAACGAATTTTTATAATTTAGCGAACGTTCGCTGGAAGTAAAATTCCGCTCGAATAATCAAAACCAAAATTACAACAAAAACACAAAAAATGGATACTATTACAAGTGAATTAAAATTATCGCAGAATAAGCTGGATAGTTATCCAGATGTTTTGACAACCGAAGCGGTTAATTTTTTAACAGCTTTACACAAAAATTTCAACGAAAGACGTTTAGAACTTTTGGCGAATCGACAAGAAAGACAAATCTTTTTTGATTTGGGTAATTTTCCAACTTTTTTGTCAGAAACAAAAGAAATCAGAAATGGGGATTGGACAGCAGCTCCTATTCCAGCTGATTTACAAGACAGACGCGTTGAAATAACTGGTCCAGTTGACCGTAAAATGGTAATTAACGCGTTAAATTCTAGCGCTAAAACATTTATGGCCGATTTTGAAGATAGTAATTCTCCAACGTGGGATAACAATCTTCAAGGACAACAAAATTTAAGAGATGCAGTAAATGGTACTATTTCATTCGAAAATAATGGAAAAAAGTATCAATTAAACGAAAAAACTGCTGTCTTGCTTGTAAGACCGAGAGGTTTACATTTGAATGAAAAGAATATCATAATAGATAAACAAGAAATATCAGGCTCACTATTTGACTTTGGTTTATATTTTTTCCATAATGCACACACGTTACTTTCCAAGCAAAGTGGGCCTTATTTCTACCTTCCTAAATTAGAACATCACCTAGAAGCACGCTGGTGGAACGATGTTTTTGTTTTTGCGCAAAATTATTTAAACATTCCGCAAGCTACGATTAAAGCTACAGTTTTGATCGAAACTATAACAGCTTCTTTTCAGTTAGATGAAATTATTTACGAATTAAAAGACCACATCGCAGGCCTTAACTGCGGTCGTTGGGATTATATATTTTCTTATATCAAAAAATTTAAGAAACACCCAAATTTTATTGTTCCAGATCGTTCACAAGTTACGATGACTTCGCCTTTTATGGCTGCATATTCACAAGCAGTTATTCAACGTTGTCATAAACGAAACATACATGCAATTGGTGGAATGGCTGCTCAAATTCCGATTAAGAATGATGAAAAAGCCAATGAAATTGCCTTTGAAAAAGTGAAGAATGATAAACTTCGCGAAGTAAAAAATGGACACGATGGAACGTGGGTTGCGCATCCTGCTTTGGTAAAAGTCGCAAAAGATATTTTTGACGAATATATGCCACAAGCTAATCAAATTGACAATAAGCGAGAAGATGTTGTAACAACTGCCGAGGCTTTGTTAGAATTGCCAAAAGGAACAGTTACAGAACAAGGAATTCGAGACAATATTAATGTCGGAATTTTATACATCGAAAGTTGGTTATCTGGAAAAGGAGCCGCAGCTTTATATAACTTAATGGAAGACGCAGCAACAGCAGAAATCTCTCGTACGCAGGTTTGGCAATGGTTAAGCCAGTCGATTACGTTAGAAAACGGATGCGAATTTAACAGTGACAAATACAAAAAATTAAGAGCCGAAGAGGTTCAAAAAATAAAAAAATTAGTTGGTGAGGAAAACTATTTGAACGGAAGATTTGAAGAAGCCATTTCAATCTTTGACGAATTAGTTTTATCGCACAAGTTTACCGAATTTTTAACATTAGAAGCCTATAAGTATATTGATTAAGCCCTTATAACCAGACACACACAAAAAGAAATACACACACAACACACATTCATAAACAAAACACAAAAAACACAATTATGAGCAATCAAGAAAGAATTCAGAAGATTCGGCAGGATTGGGAAACTAATCCACGCTGGACAGACATTGTTCGTCCTTATTCAGCAGAAGATGTAATTCGATTAAGAGGTTCTTTGGACATCGATTACACTTTAGCAAGATTAGGTGCTAAGAAACTTTGGGAAGGCTTAAATTCGAAGCCATTTATGGCGGGTTTAGGCGCTTTGAATGGTAATCAAGCCATACAAGAAGTACAAGCTGGTTTGGATGCAATTTATCTTTCGGGATGGCAAGTTGCTGCAGATGCAAATCTTTCGGCAGAAATGTACCCAGATCAATCATTGTATCCAGCCAATTCGGTTCCGATGGTTATAAAACGTATTAACAATGCGTTGCGTCGTCGCGATGAAATACAATCTGTTACCGAACAGGGAAACATTGATTATATGGTACCGATTGTTGCCGATGCAGAAGCTGGATTTGGAGGAAACTTGAATGCTTATGAATTGATGAAACAAATGATAGAAGCTGGTGCTGCTGGCGTTCATTTCGAAGATCAATTGTCATCAGCCAAAAAATGTGGTCATCTTGGAGGAAAAGTTTTAGTTCCGACACAAGAAGCAATTAACAAATTGGTTGCAGCTCGTTTAGCAGCAGATGTTTGCGGCGTTCCTACTCTATTGGTTGCAAGAACTGACGCAGAAGCTGCGAATTTGATTACTTCGGATATTGATGAAAGAGATCAACCTTTTATTATACAAGGAAGTAGAACTTCTGAAGGTTTTTACAACGTGAGAAATGGCTTGGAACAAGGAATTAATCGAGGTTTAAGCTATGCGCCTTATGCTGATTTAATTTGGATGGAAACATCTAATCCAGATCTTGGAATGGCAAGAGAATTTGCACAAGCGATTCGAGAAAAATATCCAAATCAGATGTTAGCTTATAATTGTTCGCCTTCATTTAATTGGGCAAAACATTTAACAGAAGCTCAAATGGAAACATTTCGCGAAGATTTAGCTGAAATGGGGTACAAATTCCAATTCATCACTTTAGCAGGTTTCCATGCGATGAATACCTCTATGTTCGAGTTATCGAGAGCTTACAAAGCAAAAGGAATGGCGGGATACTCGGCATTACAAGAAAGAGAGTTTGCGTTACAAGAAGAAGGTTTTGCAGCTGTAAAACACCAATCTTTTGTAGGAACACAATATTTCGATTACGTACAAAACACAGTGCAACAAGGCATTTCGTCTACTACGGCTATGGCCGAAAGTACAGAAGCCGCACAATTCTAATACATACTTTTCAATTAAAAAAAGGACGTACCGCAACTACGTCCTTTTTTCGTTTTATGTATATTAAAAATAATAATTATATTCGTTCATTATAACACTACAATGAAGTATATCTATTATTTTTTATTATTAATATTACCTATTTCAATCTATTCTCAGCGTACTGAAAAAATTACCATTCCAGATGGTATAAAATACAAATATGCTGATCAAGAAATTATTGAAAAAACTAAGGATATGATTCTTTCTAATCTAAAGGATTCTTTAAACTATTCAATGATTGATAAAAAAGTTTTTGTAGGTCCTCATTTATGGTATAAAATTCAAGATAAAAAAGGTTTCAAAAACATTCAAGATGGTAACGTTTACTTAATCATCAATAACAAGCCTTACTTAGGTAAATTATTGCAAAGAGAAAGAGATAGTAAAAAAATGCTTAATCTTTTAAAATCTGAGAGTAAAAATAACACAATTACTATTCGAAAACTTAATGAAATAGAGTTAAAATACTTTTGGGCTACAATTTCAACAGAGATCACAGAACCTATTCTACTAGTAGAAATTGCTAATAAAAAGTATATAATGCATTTCTCTGAAAAGGATAATAAATTAATTTGGATTGATCAATTTCCTTATTAAGCCAAGCTTTATCTTATTTTCGTAATCTGAAACGACTTTCCATTCATTTCGAACGTATCTTTTTCCGATTTTCCAACCAAGATTTTAGCCAAAGGGGTTTGAGTTGATAGAACAAAAATCTTTTTATTCTCGAAAATAATTTCACCAAAACTACACGCCATACAGAAATTCCCCATCGTAGTTTCAACATAACTTCCTAAACCAATGGTTTTGTTTTCCACAATTTTTATTTTAGAAAAGATGTCTTGCTTAATCAAAACTTCATTCAATTGGTTTTGAATTCGAGTAATTTCTTGTTGCATCATTTCGCGCGATGTTTCATATTTATCGCCCATACTACTTTTGGTATCGTTGTTAGAGGCGCGTAAATCGTCAATCAAACCATTCAAATACGCTATTTTATCGTCGATTTGTTGTGCTATAAATTGATATAATTCTGCTTTCATTTCTTTCAATTAAATTGTTTGAGGCTTATTCTTAAATTTCAGCATGTAAATGGTTCCCAAAAGACAGATAAATGCCGAAACATAAATCACCATCGGAATGCGATCCAAATAATCCTGAAAATACCAACCCGCACACAATGCTCCAAGCCCTATCCCCGCTTCCATCGCAATATACATCGTTGCCATTGCCTTTCCACGCTCATCAGGTTTACTAAAATCTATCGTCCAAGCATTTAGTGCAGGTGAAAGAATTCCGGTTGAAATTCCATACATCAAACCACCTAAAATCAATCCTATTTTTGCATCAATAGAAGCTAAAAGGACCAATGCAACAATCAATAAAACCAATCCTAATTTTATCACCAACACACGCCCTTTTTGGTCAGATATCTTACCTGCAAAGAAACGAACCATCATCGATGATATTGTAAATACAATAAAGAAAACGCCTTTATTTTGAAAACCTAAATGTTCGGTCCAATCTGGAATTAACGTCAATATAGAACCATAAGCGACATAAGAAAGAAACGTAATCAACGCCGCTGGTAAAGCTTCTTTTGCAAAAACATCTTGTTTCGAAATCTTTAGTAATCCGAACGAAAACTTCTGTTTATTTCGTAAGGTTTCTTTCATATTGAATAAAATCAATATTGACAATAATGCAAAAAACGAAGAAGTAAAAAACATCACATTAATCGATGAATATAATGTAATTGTACTTCCCAATGCAGGTCCAATTGCCATTCCGATACTGAAACAAATTCCGTGCAAGCCCAATGCTTCGCCCCAACGTTCGCGCGGAATAATATCTGCAATGTAAGCTGCTGTTGCAGTAGGTTTGAAACCTGTCGAAAAGCCGTGTACCAATCTCAAAAATAAAAAGCCTGAAACGGTTGTTAAAACAGGATACAAAATTCCGCATACAAAACAGACAATAGAACCAACTGCCATAATAGGTACACGCCCCACTTTATCTGTTAATTTCCCACTAAAAGGTCTCGAAATTCCCGCAGTCAGTGTAAATAATGCAATAATAAATCCTTTGTATTCTGCCCCTCCCATGCTGCTTAAATAAGCTGGTAACTCGGGAATCATCATATTGAAACTCGCTGAAAACAACAACGAACTCAAACACATTAAAATAAAATGGAGATTATAAACGGGATCTGAATTTAATTTTTTCTTGATGGCAGAAAACATAACGGATTTTTTGCAAAGGTAATTTATCTCAACCGAAACAAACTACACAATCCAAAAAGTATTACTTGTTACAAAAAAACGCTTACATCATTCAACATTGTTAGTCGATATTTCACTGATTATATTAATGAAATTTCTTATTTAAGAGTTACTTAGTTGATGTGAAAATAACTTCTACATTAGAATACAGTTAAAATACCTTATTGTATTTAATTACTTACTAAACAATTCATATTTTAGCTTTATCAATTCTACTACCCTAAAAAACGATCTAACCAACTATTATTTTCAAGCATGAAAAACTATGAAAATCTAAAAGAGACCTTGTCTTTTTATGGCGTAAATTGTAATAAACTATATTATATCTCATCAGGAAATCCAATTTTTGCGTTTCCTGAAAGATCATTTCGAATCGACTTTTATGCATTTTGTATTTGTTTATCTGGCTCAATAGAAGTTGAGATAGATTCTCAGAAATATTGTATTACTCAAAATGAATTCTTAATTTCTGCTCCTTCTACTGTTTTGAAAATTCTAGATACCAGCTCTAATTTCAGAATGAAATTGTTATTTTTTGAGAAAAATTTTCTCCTTAAAAACATTTCTAATCCTTTCTTTATTGATAAACTTAATTTGTTTACACATCAAAACTTTACAGTTTGTAAGGCAAATAAAAAAGAAGCGAATCATCTTTTTATGCTAATCAATTATCTTCAAGAGCAACGAGAAAGAAATGTTTTGTTCTTAGAAGATATTATTCGATCGATTATTTTCACATTACTACTTGAATCTGCCTCTATAATTGCTGAACAATATTCAAAAGAAAATAAAAATCATTCTCGCGAAATCAACATTCTATTTTGTAAGTTTACACAACTTGTACAAGAAAATGTTATCGCTCACAAAGACGTACAGTTTTATGCAGATCAATTATTTATTACAAATAAATATTTAATTCACCTTGTAAAAAAAGCAACTAAGAAAACTCCACATGTTATTATTGACGAATATTTATTAAAAGAAGCGTATGTTTTGCTTGGTTATTCTGAGAAAACAATTGTCCAAATAGCATTAGATCTAGGTTTCAACTCTTCTTCATCTTTTGGTCGTTTTTTTAAAAAATACACTTCTATTTCACCTCAACAATATAGAAAACAACAACATATATAAAAAAAGAAATTTGGGATACAAATGACGAATTTCGGGATACTTTAGAAAAACAATAAAGCGTAATTTTATTCTAGAATCTTAAAATAAATAATTATGAATAAAATTACTTCAAAATTTGACAACGTTTTAAATCATTCTACTATCTACGGAAATATTGATCATCAACCAGATGCGAGTAAAGAAACACCAAGAAACACTCCAGAAAAATCTTATCCTTTCTCTGATCAAATAGGAAATTACCAACGCTATAAAGGAATTCCTACAAAATCTTATAAGGACTGTAAGGTATATATTGTAGGAAGTGGTATTGCAGGTTTAGCTACTGCTTATTATTTTATTAGAGACGGACATTTCACTCCAGAGAACATCACATTTATAGAACAACTTCAGGTCGAAGGAGGTTCGTTAGATGGAGCTGGAAATGCAAAAGATGGTTACATAATTCGAGGAGGTCGAGAAATGGATTGTACCTACGAGAATTTATGGGACATCTTCCAAGACATTCCTGCATTAGAGTTGCCTGAACCTTATAGTGTTTTAGACGAATATAGATTAGTAAATGATAATGATTCTAATTATTCTATTGCACGTTTAATTCATGAAAAAGGGAAAGTAAAAGACTTTAGTAAATTTGGTTTGAATAAGAAAGATCAATTAGCTATTATCAAACTTTTGTTGAAGAAAAAAGAAGAATTGGACGACATAACGATTGAAGATTATTTTAATCAATCATTCTTAGAAAGTAATTTCTGGACATTTTGGCGTACAATGTTTGCCTTTGAGAATTGGCATAGTTTACTAGAATTCAAATTATATATGCATCGCTTTTTACATGCGATTGATGGTTTAAATGATCTTTCTTCATTGGTATTTCCTAAATACAATCAATACGACACTTTTGTTACGCCATTAGGTAAATGGTTAAAAGAAAAAGGAGTAAAAATTCAGTTAAATACACTAGTTAAAGATTTAGATTTATTAATTAATACAGAAGGAAAAGTAGTCAAAGGAATTATAACAGAACAAGATGGACAAGATGTAATTATTCCTGTCACACCAAATGATTATGTTATTGTAACTACTGGTTCCATGACAGAAGATACTGCGTATGGAGATAATACAACAGCTCCAGTCTTAGCGATAGATAATAATACAAGTGGTCAAAGTGCAGGATGGAAACTATGGAAAAACCTTTCTGCCAAATCTCCTATTTTTGGTCGTCCAGAAAAATTTTGTGGGAATATTGAAAAATCTTCATGGGAATCTGTTACTTTAACTTGTAAACCTTCTGCGTTAGTAGAAAAACTAAAAGAATATTCTGTTAATGATCCATATTCAGGTCAAACTGTTACAGGCGGAATTATTACCATTACAGATTCTAATTGGTTAATGAGTTTTACGTGTAATCGTCAACCACATTTTCCTACACAACCAGATGATATTTTAGTTCTTTGGGTTTATGCATTATTTATGGATAAAGAAGGAAACTACATCAAGAAAACAATGCCTACTTGTACAGGAAACGAAATCCTAACAGAATTATGTTATCATTTAGGAATTGAAGACCAAATAGACGATGTTATAGAGAATACAATCACTCGTTCTGCTTATATGCCTTACATCACATCTATGTTTATGCCTAGAGCAAAAGGAGACCGCCCACAAGTAGTTCCAGATGAGTGTAAGAATCTAGGTTTAGTTGGTCAATTTGTAGAAACCAATAACGATGTAGTTTTCACAATGGAAAGTTCTGTTCGTACCGCACGTATTGCAGTTTATGAATTACTTAATTTAAATAAGCAAGTTCCAGACATTAATCCATTACAATACGACATTCGTCATTTATTAAAAGCAACTAAAACGTTGAACGATGATAAACCATTTATGGGTGAAGGTTTATTAAATAAAGTTTTAAAAGGAACTTATTTTGAACATATTCTACCTATTGGATCAGATTCTCCTCAAGAGGAAGAAGAAAAAGAATCTTTTCTATTAGAACAATTTGGTAAATTCAAAGAATGGGTAGGACATTTTAGAGGTTAAAATCACCCTCAATTCAATCCTGAATACCAATACTATAAAACCAATAAAAGCTTCTAAATCTTTAGTCATTTAGAAGCTTTTTGAGTATTATTATATTTTTTTCTATTTAAAAACTATAACAGCTTTTATTAGTAAATATTAGTTATAGTGATATTATTAAAGGTTTTATTTCAAATTCTGATTCAATATTTTCCTTTAATTTTAGAAATTCTGTTGTATTCATAATATGCAAATCAACATCAGTTAATCCAAATGGTCCATTTTTCTCAGTAATATATAGTCCATTTTCAAGCTCAATTATTGCTTTCTCCATTTCATCAAGTTCATTTTCGAAATATTTAAAATGATAATTAATGATTTTTAAATTTAAAATTAATTCTATTGCTTTAGATTCAACTTTCCTTGCTAATTCAAACTTTTTTAAAGTTTCACTTTCATTCCATTCTTCTGTTGGAAAGTAAGGAATTTGAATTACTTTATCATTATCAATTTTTATAAAAGACTCAAACTCCTGTAATCCATACTCATTTTCTGGGTTATAGCAATATTTTATTTCGGTTATAATTTTTCCAATACTATCAGTCAGGGTCATTTTACAAAATTAAACTTAACAATATTTCTTTACAAGAATAAACAAAACCTGTTTACAAAAAAGTTGTCATTCCTATATTTCATTCAAAAATCCCCCAAATATACATAACATTAACCACTCCCAACACCCCACAAAAAAAGCCCTTATCAAAGAGCCATTTGGTTAAAAAACTGTTTTGGATAATAAAATTTATTTCCAAACTTAATATAAGGAATCTTATTCGTTTTCCTCATCCGATACAACGTTTTGTCACTCACGTTAAGCAAACTTTTCAGGTCTGCATTATCATAGAATTTCTGACTTTCTTCTAACAGTAGAAAAGTTTTTTGGAATTCTAGTAGTAGGAGTTTCATATCCTTCAATGCCTCTCCATCATTTTGTAAAAATAAATCATTTTTCATATATTTAGTTAGGGTTAGGACTAACCAATTTACAACATAAACATATAATAACCAAATATTTACAAAACAATAAACATTCCTCTACGCATAATCAAGCTATCTCTCTTCCTATTCTAGAGTACTCAAATTGATTGTGTTAGATAATGAACTAGTGTAAAGTTGGATAGTTTTAGGATTAAAACCATTAATATAAACGAGGTTCTGTCAGAATTTTACACCAAGCATAAAGCTTAAAAGATAATATACATCCACTTCCCAAAAAAATAACCACATAGAAACATAGAACCAAATGATTTTGTGTTGAAATTAGCTGTTTACTTATTCGTATTTTCAACTAATCTTTACAAGCCATCACAACTAAAACTATGTCTCTATGTGGTTAAAATAAATTTGAACAACATCTATAAAATTCTATTTTCGATACAATTTTTCTTCACTTTTCTACGTCGTTAATCAGAGCATTGTACCGAAAAATCCCTCCAATTAACAAACTAAATTTCACGACACATTTACACAACCGTATGCTCGCCAAGATAGATACTGGTACTTGCCATTGTCTTCGTTTCACTATTCAGAAACGCCCAAAAGTTAACTTTTTTACCATTGTAATAGGTTGGTAATGGAATATGTGCTACCAAAACATCACGTGACTCGATACTTTGCAAGACTTCGAACGAATTTAATTCTTCGCAATAGCAAATAACATTCACAAGATCTGTTGGAAGCGCATTACCTTGTCCAGAATTATCTTCCCAATTCATTTGGAAGCTATCCCCGCCAGTCGAGTCTATCGTAGGTTGTAAAAAACCAACTAAGTCACCTTTCGAAACCAACACACGCTCCAACACAATAACAGGCAAATCATTTACCATTTCTAACACATTGTTCAGCGTGTAAGATGTCGCAATGTTGTAACGCGATTTTAGTCCAACTCTATTCCCAAAATACAGATTAAGAACTGGACGAATTGGTTGCAAGAAACCAATCACTTGCTTGAATTTGATTTGTTGCATCAATTGCAAATCAGTTGGTCGCCTTTTTGTTTTTTTTGGTAAACTGCGAATAATGTCTTTGCCGCGCCAATTAACGCCTACTACAGTTCCCACTTTTCCTGAGAATCCACCAAGGATTCCTTTTTTAATTTCTGCCATAACTGGAAGTTTTTATAGTTAATATTCATAAAGTTAGCAACAGAAACAACACCATTTACAAAAACGCCATTTTGTGTCCGCATTTGTCCGCTTCTGTCCACATTTGTCCACTTTTGTCCGGTTGCTTTTTATTCAATAATAGTATTGTAGCAAAATAAAATCCTCGCTAAACCTCTATTCATCATAGATAGATAAGATTCGTGTTTTTGGTCGATTTTTAGCTTGTTCGACCATCGTTCGACCATTGTTCGACGAAACTTCGGAAAAACGGCATTCTCGTCGAAGAACGGTCGAAGAAAACACGAACAAAAGTGGGAGGAAATTGAAATTGTAAAAATAAAATGATGCAAGAATACTTTGTTTCGCTATCCATACATTCATTATTACATTCTACAATAAATTATTTCGTGATACATGAATATTTTTTTTATAAGTATCTTATTTACAAAAAAATAATTATATTTGCTTCTAATTTTACGAAATACAGATATAGGTGATTTTTTACGAAACAAAAGCTAGATCAGTTTCGTGAAAAAACAATGTTAGGTGCAATATTAAACCAATATAACTACACAAAAAAATATGAATAAAGTATTCCTTTCTCATAGTTCAAATCAAAAAGGATTTGTTTCTGTAATTGCAAATAAGCTAGGTAAAAACAATATAATATATGATGAATATACTTTTGAAGCTGCAGAAATTACATTAGATGAAATTTATAAAGGAATTGATCAAACAGGAATATTTGTATTTTTCATTTCTAAACAATCTTTAGAAAGTGATTGGGTAAAAAAAGAAATTCTTAAAGCTGAAGAGTATTTAAAAAATGGTAAATTGAAAAAATTCTTACCAATAATTATTGACCCCGAAATTACCTATAAAAATGAAAATATTCCTAATTGGATTAGAGATAATTATAATTTAAAATATTTTTCTAAACCATCAAAAGTATATGATTTAATAAAACAAGCTTTAATTATCGTAAATTGGGAGTTATATCCTAAAAGAAAGGAACTTGACCAATTATTTATTGGTAGAACTAATCAAATTAAAGAATTTGAGCAGCGTATATTTGATTATACTTTAGATACTCCCTCTAATTTATTTATATGCGGATTATCAAGTATTGGAAGAAGAAAATTTTTAAAACATACTTTAACCAATTCCAATATCATAAAATCAAATTATGACTTTCCTTCAATAATATTAGATAATAGAAATTCTATTGAAGATTTTATTTATAAAGTATATGGTCTTGGCTATTCAGAAAAACAATCTGAAGAAATTGAAAATTTGACAACTAAAACAATTGATGAAAAAGTTGTCTTAGCTTTTGATTTAATTCTAGAGCTGCAAAAAAACAAAGATATTTTATTAATAATTGACAATTATTCTATTGTAAACTCAACAGGATTGATTTCTGATTGGTACTCACTATTAATAGAGAAAATGAAGGAGATAAATAATGTTTGTGTTTGTATAATTTCATCTGCAAAAATAAGATCACAAATAGTTAGAAATAATAACAATTCTATTTTTGCATTAAACATACCAGAACTTGAACCTTATGAAAGAGCTAGTTATTTTCAAGCAATTCTAAAAATTGAAGAACTTGAGATGAAAAAAGAAAATTACAGAATTATAAATGACATATTTACGGGATTTCCTGAACAAATTTCATATGCAAGTTCAATATTAAAGAGTGAAGGAGAACCATATCTAATGGATAACTTAAATGAAGTTGTAGACTTTAATTTTGAAAAAGTAAGTAAAGTATTAACAAAATATAACGAAAACCCATTAGCACTACAAATTTTAAAGTTACTTTCTGATAGTGAATGTATTAGCTTAATCTTTTTAAAAGATATTTTAGCAGATGATTTTGATGAATCAAAGGAAATACTTAGCGCATTAAGTAATTCATTTATTATAGAGTATGTAGGTGCATCAAAAGAATTTATTAGACTAAATGATTCGATAAAAGATTACGTACAGAGGATTAATTATTCGTTAGAAGAAAAATTTAAAACAAATATAAAGGAGCACATAACCAAGTCATTCGATGAAAACTCATTGTTGGAAAGAGATACATCTGAATTCTATATTACTATCAAAGAAGCATTAAAAAATAATCTAGAAATTCCCCAAAAGTATTTAATACCCTCTCATTATATAAATGCAATGAGAGAACTATATAATAACGAAAACAAATACAATGAAGTTATTGAGTTAGCTGATAGAATTTTACTGAATGAAAATTATTTAGATAAGAAAATAGTAAAAGAAATTAGATATTGGCTATGTCTGGCACTTTGCAGAAAAAGAAATGAAAGGCTTCTTATAGAAGTACAAAAAATAGATGGTATTGATCATAACTTCTTACTAGGTTTTTATTATAGATTAAAAGGTAGAAATCTTGAAGCAATAGATAAATTCAATGATGTTTTAGCACAAAATCCTAAATTTTATAGAGCTAAACGTGAACTAGTTCAAGTTTATATAAACATTGAAAGATTCAAAGATGCTTTACAATTAGCTAAAGATAGTTACATACAGGACAAGTCTAATCCATTTAATTTACAAAGTTATTTTAGATGTCTTATTAAAACAGAAATAAATACAAGCAAGGAAGAGCTTAAAAGACTAGTTAACGAATTGCAAAAAAATCCTCACCAAAAGGCTCAGGAAATGTTTCTCACTGCAAAAGCGCAATATGAATGTTTTGTAGAAAACAATAAAGTAACTGCATTAAATTTTGTAAATGATGCAATTGCGACCTATCCAAAGAACATCTACCCATATTTAACAAAGCTAGATATATTAAAAAAGTATGAGGATATAAATGAATTAGAAAAATGTTTGACAGATATTGAACAAAAATTTGATAGAGAAAATGAAATTTTTAAAAGATTAATGTATTTAAAAGCTGTAGTTTTCTTAAAAGTGAAAAATCAAGATTATACAGGGGCAAAAGATTTCTTTTATAGAAATATTGAAAATAAATTTGGTCAAACTGTTAATGAGCTTATTTTACAAGAAATTGAACAAAAATAATACTGCACCTAACATCGGTAACTGTTGCACAACTCCAATTTACAGTAAAAAACAGAATATATGACCTCGTTTAAGCCTTTTTAAGCGAGGTTTA